>CANHSE010000008.1 GCA_947463025.1 Comamonadaceae bacterium | reverse complement strand
GCTTTCATCATTGGTCGGCGCTTTCGCATCGTGCACGTGGTGTACGGGCGTGGGCGCGAGCACGAGGTGATCGAGGTCTCCACCTTCCGCGCCTATCTGGACAACGCAGCGGCCGAGGCCGTCTCGGGCAATGAGCGCACCAGCAAGAGTGAACTGGCCGGCATGAAGCATGCGGTCGATGCCAGCGGTCGGGTGCTCCGCGACAACGTTTGGGGCCCACAGGATGAAGACGCCACGCGGCGCGACTTCACCGTCAACGCCATGTACTACGACCCGCACACGCAGGTGGTGGTCGACTACCACGGCGGTATGGAAGACGCCAAGAAAAAGCGTCTGCGCATGATCGGCGACGCCGCTACTCGCTATCGCGAAGACCCGGTGCGCATCATCCGTGCGGTGCGCTTTGCGGCCAAGCTCAGTCCGCTGGGGTTCCAGCTGGAAGGAAAGACCGCTGCGCCCCTGCAGGCCTGCAAGAAGCTGTTGGCCGAGGTGCCGCAAAGCCGCTTGTTCGACGAGATGCTCAAGCTGCTGCAAACCGGCCACGCACTGGCCACCATCGCGCAGCTGAAGTCCCTGGGGCTCGAGCGCGGCATCTATCCGCTGCTCGAACTCGTGGTGGAGCGCGCCGATCAACCCTTTGTGCGTGCCGCCTTGCAGGACACCGATCGTCGCGTGGGCGAAGGCAAGCCGGTGGCGCCCAGCTTTTTGCTGGCCGCCGTGATGTGGTCGGATGTGCGCGAGGGCTGGGCCCAGCGTCAGGCCAATCGCCAGGCGCCTTTTCCAGCCTTGCAAGATGCAATCGATGACGTGTTCAACGCGCGCATCGGCGATGTCTCAGGTCGCGGCAAGCTGGCGGCCGATATGCGTGAAATCTGGATGATGCAGCCGCGGTTTGACAAGCGCGTGGGCAGTACGCCCTTTGGCCTGGTGGAGCAACCGCGCTTTCGCGCGGGCTTTGATTTCATGCGACTGCGCGCTGATGTGGGTGAGGTCGATGTGGTGCTGGCCGACTGGTGGCAGGAGTTCAGCCTGGCCAGTGATGCGGTGCGCGAAGATCTGATCGAGCAGGTGCGCGAGGAACAACCGCGGGGCGCGCGTCGCGTGCGTGCGGTACGTCCCCCGGCGGCTGCGCCGGGCGAGGATGCTGCGCCGCGTGACGATCTGCCGCAGGAAGAGGGCGCTGCGCCGTCTCCCGCGCGCAAGCGCCGTCGCCGTCGCAAACCTTCGGGTGGCGGTGGCGCCTCGCCGGCGGGCGACGCCGGCGGCCAGGGCTGAGGCGCGGATCGCTGCGCGCCGGAGGGGTCATGCTGCGCGAGCCGGTCACCGCCTATGTCGGCCTGGGGGCCAATCTGGGCGATCCCGCAGCCGCCGTGCGCCAGGCCCTGACCGATCTGGGGCAACTGCCTCACACACGCCTGCTCGTCGCGTCTGACCTCTATCGCACCACACCGCATGAGGCCGAAGGGCCGGATTTCATCAACGCGGTCGCCGCCGTGCAAACGCATCTGAGCGCACCCGATTTGCTTGTGGTCTTGCAGGGGCTGGAGCAGGCTGCGGGTCGCGAGCGGCCCTGGCACCATGCGCCGCGCACGCTCGATCTGGACCTGCTGTTTTACGGCAATGCGCGCATCGACAGCCCCGCGCTGACCGTACCTCATCCCCGGTGGACGCAGCGCGCCTTTGTGCTGGTGCCGCTGGCACAGGTGGCACCGCAATGCGTCACGCCGGAACAACTGTCCGCCGTGGCCACCCAGCCCCTGGTTCGCTGGGACGGGCCCTGAGACGCACGACGATCAATACCGCGTGCTGCGTTGCTGCGCCACGTCCAGCTCGCTGACCGCACCCGCCTGATTGCCCCAGGCGCCGCGCACGAAGGTAAGGACTGCGGCGATGTCGGCATCACTCATCACCAGTGCAAACGGCGGCATGCCGAAGGGCCGGGGGTGACCCGCGGTGGCGGGCGGGTAGGCGCCATGGATGGTCACCTGGACCAGGTTGGCGGTGACGGGCAGCGTGACCGCCCGGTTGCCAGCCAGGCGCGGGTAGGCGCCGGCCACGCCTTCGCCCCGCTCGCCGTGGCATTGGGCGCATTGCTCGCCGTAGAGGCGCGCGCCGCGTTGCACGGTGCTGGCCGTGGCGGGCATGGAGGTGGGTGGGCGCGGGGGTTGGGTCTGGGGGACGGATTTGAGGAACACCGCCATCGCCTGCAGATCGGGTTCGTTCAGGTGCTGCGTGCTGTGAAGAACGACTTCCGCCATCGGGCCGAGGGTGCTGGCCGACGGTGAGTGTCCGGTGCGCAGCAAGCTCACGATATCCGCCAAGGGCCAGCTGGCGACGCCCGCCTCGGACGATGAGGCCAGGGAAGGTGCGTACCAGGCCTGCATCGGGATCATGCCGCCCGACAGGTCCAGCACCTCGCTGGCGCCCCAGGCGTTGCGGGCACTGTGGCAGGCCGAGCAATGGCCCAGGCCTTGCACCAGGTAGGCGCCACGGTTCCACTGCGGCCCACGCTCGGCTTCTTCGCGGTGGCCGCCGGGGCGAAAGTACAAGGCCCGCCACACCGCCAGAGCGGCCTGGGTGTTGTACGGCCAGTGCAGCGCGTGCGGGGTGTTGGGGCGATCTTGCGGCGCCAGCGTGCGCAGGAAGGCATACATCGCATCGGCGTCCGCGCGCGTGATGCGGGTGTAGTGGGTGTAGGGGAAGGCCGGATACAGCATGCGCCCATCGCGCGAGCGCCCGTGGTGCAGGGCGCGCCAGAAGTCGTCACCGCTCCAGGCGCCCAGGCCGGTGCGCAGATCGGGGGTGAGATTGCCGGCGTAGACGGTGCCAAAAGGCGTCGCCAACGCACGTCCTCCCGCCCAGGGCGCGCCACCACGGTCGGTGTGACAGGCCATGCAATTGCCGGCACGCGTGAGGTACTCGCCGCGCGCGATGGTGTCTGCGCCTGCGGGGGTGGGCCACGCTGCAGCGGGCAGGTCGTTGTGTCCCGGCGCTTCGCTGAGCCCATACAGCCAGGCGCAGGCCGATGCGATCACCAGTCCCCCCAGCGCCAGTGCCCAGACAGTGCGGCGCTTCATGGCTTGGCGCCGGTTGCGGGCGGCAGGGTCACGCTGCCACACGCCAGGCTGGGTGCAGCGGGCAGGCGTGCCAGGGGTTTCGGGTTGGCGGGCAGCGCTTGCGCCGCCAGCCATGCGGTCACTGCATTGAGGTCTTCGGGTTCGAGCCTGCGCGCGATCTGCGCCATGCAGTCTGGCGCGTGCGCGCGGCGCTCGCCGCTACGCCACGCGCCCAGTTGCGCGTTCAGGTAATCGCGGGGCAGTCCGAGCAAGCCAGGTGTATTGGGCAGCACGCCGGTGAGCGATGCGCCGTGGCATTGCGCGCAGGCGGGCAATTGGCGTGCGGGGTCACCTTGCAGGGCCAGTGTGCGCCCGCGCTCTAGAGTGGCCTGCGGCGCGCGGGTGGGGGCGGGCGGCGGATAGGGCAGATCGAGGCCGGCAAAGTGCTGCGCGATCTCCATCAGGTAAGCGTCGGACAGCGGATCGAGCAGGCGCGTCATGAGACCGTAGTGACGGCGTCCCTCACGAAAATGCAGCAGCTGGTGGTAGAGATAGCCCGCGGGCTTGCCGGCGATGCGCGGGTAGTAGCCATCGGGTCCTGCGCGCCCTTGCGCGCCGTGGCAGGCGGTGCAGGCCAGCGTACGCTGTGCGAGGGTGTCTTCGAAGGGGGCGGCGTGGCTCCAGGCAGTGGCTGCGGCCAGCATCAACATGAACAGAAACTTCACGGGCTCGATGATGCCTGTTTTTGCAGCGATGCCCTCGCGCGGGCTGCGTCGATAATCACCGGTCCTCTCCCGCCCGCCATTCCGCACGCCGCACACCCATGACCGACGCGAACCGCGACACGCTGCTGCAATGGACCGAGGCGGACGTCCCGCGCAGCGCGCGCTGGCAAAGCGAGGCGGGCTGGCCGGCTCCGGCGCGTGTGCAGATCGCCGACGATCAGCTGTCCGCTGATGCGGCCTATCGCCTGGCCTGTGAGGGCGCCGCCTTGCTGTGGCGGGGCGACTTTCACAATGCACGCCAGTTGCTGCAGGCCCTGGGGCGACGCGTGGACCGCAAACCTCGTAAGTCCGCAGCGCCTGCGTCTGCCGCGCCGGCCGATCTGTTCTATCGCTATCGCCAAGCCCAGGGGCGGCGCGCGCGCGTGCTGGGCCTGCTGCTGATCGAACTGTCCCCCGACTACGTCATCGCGCTGCGACGCGCGCCTGACTTGCGCCAGGCCTGCATGGAGGCCTGGGGACCGCCCACAGGCGCGCCCGTGGTGGTGGCCTTACGCGAGTTGATGGGGCTGGTGGGTGCGCACGAGTGGCGCAAGAAGGGCGTGGAGATCCCGGCGCTGGGCAGCCCGCCCGCCAACCGCATCCATCCGCACTATGGGGTGTTCTCGCCGGTGCGGGGCGAGTACCTGGACTTGGTGGCGCGCGCGCCGCTGCCAGCCGATCGCTCGCTGGCCTTTGACATCGGTACCGGCACCGGCGTGATCGCCGCGCTGCTGGCGCGCCGGGGCATAGCCCATGTGGTGGCGACCGACACGAACGAACGCGCCCTGACCTGCGCCCGCGACAACCTGGCTCGCCTGGGTGTGCAAGATCGCGTGCAGCTGCAGGCGGTGGATCTGTTTCCCTCGGGCCAGGCGCCACTGGTGGTCTGCAACCCGCCCTGGGTGCCGGCCCGCGGCCAGTCCGCCCTGGAGCGCGCCGTCTACGACCCCGACAGCCAGATGCTGCGCGGTTTTCTGTCTGGTCTGGCCGCTCACCTGGCCCCAGGCGGCGAGGGCTGGCTGATTTTGTCGGACCTGGCCGAACACCTGGGCCTGCGCACGCGCGACACGCTCCTGGGGTGGATCGCGGCAGGGGGTTTGGCCGTGCATGGGCGTCTGGACATCGCGCCGCGCCACCCCAAGGCGACAGACCCAGACGATCCGCTGGCGGCAGCGCGCGCCCGAGAGGTGACCTCGCTGTGGCGACTCGTGCGCACCGATTGAGGGTCTGAATCGGCGCGCCTACAGCGCCTCATGGTGGGGGACCACGCGCGATCGGTTGGAAGGCGTGCAGGCTGTGGCCTGGTTCGGATCGCTTTCCATGTACCTGCTTGAACGCCTGGTATCGCCTGCGCGCTGGGTGGTGTTGCTGTGGCTGGTCGGCGCAGGCCCTCTTGGTGCCCGTTCAGCGGCCCAGGGTGTGACAGTCGACTTTGGCACTTCACGCCCCTCGCCCGAGGTGCGCGAGGTGGCCGATTGGGTCTGGCGCACAGGGGATGCGGACGGGCGCGCGTGGTTCATCGTCGACAAGAAGCAGGCCCGGATCTTCGTCCTGGATGCGAGCGGTCGATTGCTCGGAGCAGCCCCCGTGCTGCTTGGCAGCGCGCGCGGCGACCATACCGTGCCCGGCATCGGCGACCGGCCGCTGTCGCAGATTCGACCCCAAGAGCGCACGACCCCAGCGGGTCGCTTCATCGCCGAGCCTGGGATCAACGCCCAGGGAGAAGACATCGTGTGGGTCGATTACGACGCCGCGGTGTCCATGCACCGCGTACGGACCCGCGTGAAAGCCGAGCGACGGCTGCAGCGCCTGGCTTCGCCGACGCCCCAGGACAACCGGATCTCATATGGGTGCATCAACCTCCCGCGTCACTTCTACGAAGCGGTGCTGGCGCCACGTGCGCGCGCAGGGGCGGTGGTCTACGTGTTGCCAGAGATCCGAACGCACCAGGATGTCTTTGGCATGCCCGAGGCGACAGCACCCTTGGGACCGGCGAGTGCACGCGACGCGGGCTCTGTCCGACACGGGTTGCGGGCGGTCACCGACGGGAGCGAGTTTGCGGATCACTAGGCTGATCGCAGTCGGTACCGAAGCCGACCTTGTTCATCGTCTCCCGCATTTCAAGGAGTTCCCGACATGATTCGATCACCTCTTTTACGTACCTCGCTGGCCAGTCTGGCCTTGACCGCCCTCTGCGGTGTCGCGCTTGCCCAGAGCAGCACGACGTCTCCGGGCGCTGACAGTGCCGGCGCCGAGAGCGCGCCTTCCAGCGCCGCCCCGGGTGCGAGCACCGGCACCATGGGTGCGGGCAGCGGGAGCAGCGGAAGCACCGGCAGCAGCAGCACGGGCACGGGCACGGGCGCCAGTACCGGCGCCGCGCCGGGCAGCGCGGGCCGCGATACCGGGACCAGCGGAGCGGGCGCGCCCATGGGATCGAGCGGCACGGACACGGGCGCCGGCACGACGGGGGCCACTGGCAGCATGGGGTCAAGTTACGGCACCGAAGGCGCCGCGACCCAGACGTCGCCTCGCACGCAGCGCGTGGATCGCAACTGAAGCCGGTCCACCTGACAGCGCCCGTGCAGCGCGCGGGCTTGTTATGCGACGGGCCGCGTCGGCAAAAAGTCGGCAAAGGTGTTAAGTTCCTTTGTTCACTGGGCGACGCCCCAAAGAGAGAGCATGAGAATTCCACCACCGGTTCTGGCGCGCTTGGACCGCCAGCAGCTGCGGGGCATCCGGCGCGGCGTCGAGAAGGAGAGCCTGCGGGCGACTTCCGATGGCGCTTTGGCGACGACCCCGCATCCGAGCGCGCTGGGATCGGCCCTCACGCATCCCCACATCACCACCGACTACAGCGAGGCGCAGCTGGAGTTGATCACTGGCGTCCACGCCAGCCCGCAGGCTTGCGTGGACGAACTTGCCCAGATCCATCAGTTCACCTTGCGGGCCCTGGGGCCGGAGATGCTGTGGGCCTCCAGCATGCCGTGCCGCCTGCCCGCCGAAGACGAGATCCCGATCGGGTACTACGGCAGCTCCAACGTGGGCCAGGCCAAGAGCGTCTACCGCATGGGACTGGCGCACCGCTATGGCCGGCGCATGCAGACGATCTCGGGCATTCACTACAACTGGTCGATGCCGCGCGTGGGCAACGCGGACTACTTTGGCCTGATTCGTAACTTCCGTCGGCATGCCTTCCTGCTGCTGTATCTCTTGGGCGCCTCGCCGGCGCTCAACGCCTCTTTCATCGACGGACGCCCCCACGAGCTTCAGAAGCTGTCCGCCGATACCCTCTATCTGCCGCATGCGACCTCGCTGCGCATGGGGCGTCTGGGCTATCAGAGCGAGGCCCAGTCCCGGCTGGCCGTGAGCTACAACGATCTCGATGGCTATGCCGCCTCGCTGCACGAGGCGCTGACGCAGCCCTATCCGCCGTATGAGGCGATCGGTGTGCGCAACGCGCAGGGCCGCTATCAGCAGCTGGCCACCACCTTGCTGCAGATCGAGAACGAGTTCTACGGCACCATCCGGCCCAAGCGCAATATCTTCCCCGGCGAGCGTCCGCTGCACGCGCTGCGCGAACGCGGCGTCGAGTACGTCGAGGTGCGGCTGCTGGACCTCGATCCCTTCGAGCCGGTGGGCATCCAGGTCCAGGCGATGCGCCTGATCGATGTGTTTCTTCTGCATTGCCTGCTGTCCGACAGCCCGCTGGACACGCCGCAGGAGATCGCGCAGATCGGCCGCAACCAGCACAAGACGGCGGCCTTCGGGCGCCAGCCGGGGCTGCAACTGGAGCGCGGTCAGGGCTGGGTGGGCTTATCCGCATGGGGGCATGAGTTGCTGGACGCGATGGAGCCTGTGGCCGGTGTGCTCGACGAGGCCTCAGGCGATGAGGCGCATCTGCACGCCGTGCAGGACGCGCGTGATCTGCTCAACGCCCCGCAGCGGTTGCCGTCCGCGCGCGTGCTCGAGGCCATGAACCGCGACAGCCATTCTTTTCTGCACTTCGGCATGGAGCGTTCTCGGCTTGCGCGCGACCACCTCCTCGGTTTGCCCTGGGATGAGGCCCTGCAGGCCCGCTTTGGCGCGCTCAGCGAGCAGTCGCTTCATGAGCAGCGGCGGATCGAGGCGAATGATTCGATGCCCTTCGAGATCTACCGACAGCAATACATCGCGCCCCAACGCCTGGGGCTTTCGCGCGGTGCGATCGCGCCCTCGCTGGGGGCGCCCTGAGCGTGGACAGCCAGGCGGCTGTCTCGTGGGGTACAGGCGCCTGACATCGACCGGCGTAGAGTCTGGCGCGCAAAAAAACAAACTGGAGCAAGTCAATATGGCACTCGATTTCAAGGCCCGCGTGGCCATCGTGACCGGCGCAGGCGGTGGCCTGGGTCGCCAGCATGCACTGGCCCTGGCGGCGCGCGGCGCCAAGGTGGTGGTCAACGATCTGGGTGGTGATGTGCATGGGGCTGGCGGCTCGCCGAGCGCGGCGCAGGCCGTGGTGGACGAGATCCGCGTCCGAGGGGGCGAGGCCATCGTCAACGGCGCCTCGGTCACGGATTTCGATGCGGTGCAAAAGATGGTGCAGCAGGCCATGGACACCTGGGGCCGCTTGGACATCGTCGTGAGCAATGCCGGCATCCTGCGTGACAAGAGCTTTGCCAAGATGGAACTGGCCGACTTCCGCCAGGTCCTGGACGTGCACCTCATGGGGGCTGTGCATTGCTGCAAGGCGGTATGGCCGCACATGATCGCCCAGAAATACGGTCGCATCGTGCTGACCTCGTCGTCCTCGGGCCTCTATGGCAACTTCGGCCAGACCAATTACGGAGCGGCCAAGCTCGCCCTGGTGGGACTGATGCAGACCCTGGCGCTCGAGGGCGCCAAGCACGACATCCGCGTCAACTGCCTGGCGCCCACGGCAGCCACGCGCATGACGCAGGATCTGTTCCCGCCCGACATGCTGCAGGCTTTCGGCCCCGAGGCCGTGGTGCCGGCCATGCTGGTCCTGGCCAGTCAGGATGCACCCACGCGCACCACGCTGTGCGCGGGTGCGGGCGCCTTCGAAGCCGCCCACATCACGCTCACGCACGGCGTCTACGTGGGCTCTGGCCCGGACGCCGACGAGCAACTGGCGGCCCGCTTGCCGCAGGTGCTCGATCGCGCGCAGGACACGGTGCCTGGCGGCGGCAACGCCCAGGGCGAGAACGAGCTGCGGCTGGCGCGCGCGGGGCACTGAAGGCCCCCCGCCGCCTCACTTCGCCCAGGTGTCTTTCAGGCCGGTGGTGCGGTTGAACACCAGACTCTGGGCGCTGTGCTCAATGCGGTCGGCCACGAAGTAGCCGTGCCGCTCGAACTGGAAATGGTCATTGGCTCGGGCCTGGGCCAATGAGGGTTCGACCCAGGCGCTGACCGTCTTGAGGCTGTCGGGGTTGATTTCCTGCAGGAAATCGCGCTCGCCGGTATCGGGCTGCGGCACGGTGAAGAGGCGGTCATACAGGCGCACTTGCGCACGTACGCCGTCGCTGGCGCCCACCCAGGTGATCACGCCCTTGGCCTTGACGCTGTCGCTGCCCGGCGTGCCGCTCTTGGTGTCGGGGATCAGGCGGGCGTGCACCGTCTGCACCTGACCGGCCGCGTCGGTGTCGGCGCCGACACACTCCACCACATAGCCGTACTTCAGGCGCACCTTGCTGCCGGGGAAAAGACGGTTGTAGCCCTTGGGCGGCACGGCCTCGTAGTCGCTGCGCTCGATCCACAGTTCGCGGCCGAAGCGAAACTCGCGTTGACCGCGCTCGGGATGGTGCGGGTGCACCGGGGCGACGCAGGGCTCAAGGTGACCCGCGCCCATCACCTCGTCCCAGTTGTCGATCACGAGAGGGACGGGATCGAGCACCGCCATCGCGCGGGCGGCGCGGGGGTCGAGGTCATCGCGCAGGGCGATCTCCAGGGTGCTGAAGTCGATCCAGCCGTTGGCCTTGGTCACGCCGATGCGTTCGGCAAACAGCTGCAGGCTCTCAGGCGTGTAGCCACGCCGGCGCAGGCCGACGATGGTGGGCATGCGCGGATCGTCCCAGCCACTGACATGGCGCTCGTCGACCAGCTGCTTGAGCTTGCGTTTGCTGGTGACGACATAGGTGAGGTTCAGTCGGGCGAATTCGTACTGGCGTGGCTGCGGCGCGTTGATCAAGCCGCCTTCGCGCAGACGATCGAGCAGCCAGTCGTAGAAGGGGCGCTGGTCCTCGAATTCGAGGGTGCAGATGCTGTGGGTGATGTTCTCGAGCGCGTCTTCAATGGGATGCGCGAACGTGTACATCGGGTAGATGCACCAGCTGTTGCCAGTGTGATGGTGCTCGGCATGCTTGATCCGGTATAGGGCCGGATCGCGCAGGTTGATGTTCGGGCTGGCCATGTCGATCTTGGCCCGCAGGACGGCGGCGCCATCGGCCAGATGGCCCTCGCGCATCTGGCGAAAGCGCCCGAGGTTCTCCTGAGGTGTGCGGGTGCGGTAGGGGCTGTCGATGCCCGGCTTGCCAAAGTCGCCGCGGTGCGCCCGCATCTGCTCGGGCGTCTGTTCGTCGACATAGGCCAGCCCTGTTTCGATCAGGTACTCGGCGGCGCGGTACATGAAGGCAAAGTAGTCGCTGGCCTGATACCGGTGCGAGGTGCCGTGGGCGTCCCACGAGAACCCGAGCCAGCGCACGGCGTCCAGGATGCCGTCCACATACTCCTGGTCTTCTTTCTCGGGGTTGGTGTCGTCAAAGCGCATGTGGCACACGCCGCCGTAATCGCGTGCCAGTCCGAAGTTCAGGCAGATGCTCTTGGCGTGTCCCACATGCAGATAGCCATTGGGCTCGGGGGGAAAACGGGTGCGGATCCGGGCGGGGTCGGGAACGCCAGCCTGGTGGGCTGCGGCGTCTGCCGGATGGCCCGCCCAACGGCGTTGCGCATAGGCGCCCTGCTCCAGATCGCGGTCGATGATCTGGCGCAGGAAGTTGCTGCTCTTGGCACCTTCCGGGGTGGACGCGGGGTCAGTGGGGGCGGTCATAAGCCCTCGATTTTAGGCGGGCCCGGTCCCAGCAAGGGCTGTGGTACAAGTTTGGGGTCACAAAACTGCCCCTGAGACCGCCCCATGACATCCACCCAAAACATGCACCGCGACGAGCGCGCTGCGCGCGTGCAGCTGGCGGCTTGTTATCGCATCTTCGACATGCTGGGGTGGACGGAGATGATCTACAACCACATCACGCTGCGCCTGCCCGATAGCGTCACCGGTGGGCAAAAGCATTTCTTGATCAACCCCTTCGGCCTGCATTACAGCGAGGTCACGGCCAGCAATCTGCTCAAGATCGATGTCCAGGGCAACAAGATCGAGGCCAGCCCCTGGAACGCCAATCCCGCCGGGTTCACCGTGCACGCAGCGATCCACGAGAACATCCCCCAAGCGCACTGCGTGATGCACACGCACACCACAGCCGGTCTGGCGGTGGCGTGCACGCGCAGCGGCCTGGCTCAGAACAACTTCTACTCCGCGCAGCTTGGAGGCATGGTGGCCTACCATGATTTCGAGGGCATTACCGTCCATGCCGAGGAGGCGCCGCGCCTGCTGAAAAACATCGACAACCGCCCCCTGGTGATCTTGCGTAATCACGGCCTGCTGGCCTGGGGCCAGACCCTGCCCTTGACGCTGGCCCGCTTGTGGACGCTGCAGCGTGCCTGCGAGATTCAAGTGACCCAGGCGGCCCTGGGTCCTGCGATTGACATTGCGGAGGACGTCGTGCGCAAGACCACGGGTGACGCCTTCCAGTGGGATGTGCGTTTTGGCGCTGGCCAGGATGTTTTTGACGCCCTCGTGCGCCGCTTGGACCGGATCGACGATTCCTATAAGCACTAAGCCCCGTCGATCGTCCGGCCGCCCTTGACCCTGTAGGACGCGATCGCCGAGGTATTCAGGCCGCATGGGGCAGGCGCACGCAGGGGTCTTAGGCCCCTTTCTACAATGCGCAGATGAAGAACACCTTCTCCTGGAAGCTATGGGTCCTGCTGTCGATCCTGGCGCTGGCGGCTGCAGGCGGCGTGGCGTGGTGGATGCAGGACACGGTGCCTGACGTCACCTACCGCACCGGCCTCATCGAACAGGGGCCCCTGCAGGCATCGGTGTCCGCATCGGGCACGGTCAATCCGGTGAGCCAGGTCTCGGTGGGCACCCAGGTCTCGGGCCAGATCAAAGACCTGCTCGTGGATTTCAACAGCGAGGTGCGGGCCGGCCAGCTGATCGCCCTGATCGACCCTGAGACGTTTGAGTACCGGGTGCGCCAGGCCCAGGCCGATGTGGACGCGGCCCAGGCCGCCGTACTCACTGCCCAGGCCAATGGGGCGGCGGCTCGGGCCGCGGTCTCGCGCGCCCAGGTCGACCTGAGCGAAGCGCGCCGTGACCTCGATCGCAAGCGCATGCTGGTGGCCCGTGAGTTCATCGCCAAGAGCGAGGCCGAGAAGGCCGAGGCTCTGGTCAATACCAGCGTCGAAGGTCTGAAGTCCGTGCAAGCCCAGTTGGGTGTGGCCGATGCCCAGGTCAAGAGCGCACAGGCCAACGTGGCCCAGCGCCAGGCGGCGCTGGCGCAGGCCCGGGTCGATCTGGCGCGCACCCGCATCGTCTCGCCGGTCAACGGCATCGTGATCAAGCGCGCCGTGGAAAAAGGCCAGACCGTGGCGGCCAGCCTGCAGGCGCCCGAGCTGTTCGTGATCGCGCAGAACCTGCAGGACATGCAGGTCGAGGCCAGCGTCGACGAAAGCGACATCGGTCGTGTCCGCCCCGGACAGAAGGCCACCTTCACCGTGGATGCCTTCCCGGGTCAGGGCTTTGAGGGCGAAATCCGCCAGGTGCGCAAGGCCGCCCAGAACGTCTCGAATGTGGTGACCTATGTCGCGGTGGTGGCGTTCACCAACCCCAGCGGCCGGCTGCTGCCCGGGATGACGGCCAATGTGCGCGTGATCACCGATGCCCGCGAGAGCGTGCTGAAAGTGCCCAACGCGGCGCTGCGTGTGCGCATTGCGGGGATTGAGCCGCCCGCGCCAGCGGCCTCGGCGGCGGCGTCTGCTGCCTCTTCGACTCCTGCCGCGTCCGGTGCGACCCCGCCCAATCCGCCGCCCCCCGCTGCCGCGGCATCCGCCCCGAGCGGGCGCGGGGGTCCAGGCAGTGAGTTCCGCAACCGCCTGGTGACCGAGCTACAGCTCACGCCCGAACAGATCGAGAAGGTGGACGCGATCTACGCCGACGCCCGTCCGCGCTTCATGCAACTGCGCGAGCTGGCCCCAGACGAGCGACCCAAGGCGCGCGAGCGCATCACCGCCGATATCCGTGCCCGCATTGGCGACGTACTGACCCCCGACCAGAAGCCACGCTATGCGGTCCTGGTCAGCGAGGCGGCCGGCCGTGTGGTGACCCGCGGGCGTTTGTATGTGCAGGGCGAGGACGGCAAGCCCCGCGCCTACAGCGTGCGTCTGGGCATCACCGACGGCACCGCCACCGAGTTGCTGGTGGCGCCGGGCTCGCCTGAGGCACAGGCCTTGCAGACAGGCACGCGGGTGATCACCGGCACCAGCAGCCCCACACCGGCCCCAAGCCGTCCGCCGGCGGGCCCGCGCATGTCGTTCTGAGCGCGCGCGAGGCATTGCCTGTGGCCCTGATCGAAGCGCGCAACCTCACCAAGGTCTATGCCCTGGGCGGCCAGACCGTGCACGCCCTGCGCGGCGTGTCCTTGGACATCGAGGCCGGCGAGTTCGTGGCCATCATGGGAGCTTCCGGCTCGGGCAAGAGCACCTTGATGAACATCCTGGGTTGTCTGGACCGGCCCACCTCAGGCGAGTACCGCCTGGCCGGTGAGCCGGTGCAAGACATGAACGCCGATGCACTGGCGTCTATCCGCAATCGCCGCATCGGCTTTGTGTTCCAGCAGTTCAACCTCTTGCCTCGCACGAGTGCGCAGGAGAACGTGGAGCTGCCCATGGTGTATGCCGGCATCGCCGCAGCGCCGCGGCGTACGCGGGCTCTGGAGGCCCTGCAGCAGGTCGGACTGGGCGAGCGCACCCAGCACACGCCGGCCGAACTCTCCGGCGGGCAGCAGCAGCGGGTGGCGATCGCACGCGCCTTGGTGAACCAGCCGGTGATGGTGCTGGCCGACGAGCCCACCGGCGCGCTCGATTCGCAGACCAGCGAGGACATCATGCGGCTGCTCTCGCAGCTCAATGCGCAGGGCATCACCGTGGTGCTGGTGACCCACGAAGCGGATGTAGCGGCGTGGGCGCGCCGGCGTATCGTGTTTCGCGATGGCGCCATCGTCGAAGACCAGCGCACCGGAGTGGCTGCATGAGAGCGCAGCGCCGGGCCGCCCCAAGCAAGCTCGCGCCCCCTCGGGGGGCAGCGAAGGACACGCAGTGCCGAGCGTGGGGGCTGACATGAACACCCTGGCCGCCCTGCGTTCGGCCCTGCGCGCGCTGGCCGCCAACAAGTTGCGCAGCGTGCTGACCATGCTGGGGATCATCATCGGCGTAGCGGCGGTGATCACCATGATTGCCTTGGGTCGGGGTGCCACCGAGCGGGTGCAGGCGCAGATGAAGGGTCTGGGGTCCAACATCATGATGGTGCTGCCCGGCGGCGTGACCGCTGGCGGCGTACGTCTGGGGGCGCAGACCGGACAGGCCCTGACCGAAGAAGATGCCATCGCCATCGCGCGTGAAGTGCCGCAGGTGCAGGTGGCGGCGCCCACCTCGCGCACTGCGGCGCAGGTGGTGGTGGGTAACACCAACTGGAGCACTTCGATCTTCGGCACTACCAACGATTACCTGGAGGCGCGCGATTGGCCGCTGGCGGCGGGCCGTGGGTTCGAGGCCGCCGAAGTACAGGGCTCGGCCAAGGTCGTCATCATCGGCCAGACCGTGGCGCAACAGCTGTTTGGCGACGCCGACCCGATCGACCAGGTGATACGGGTCAAGAAGATTCCGGTGACCGTGATCGGCGTATTGGACAAGAAGGGCCAGAACTCGCAGGGTCAGGACCAGGACGATATGGTGCTGGTTCCGATCAGCACTTACCGCAATCGCATTCAGGGGGGCGTGGGCGGCAAGCAAAAGCGCATTGGCTCGATCAGTGTGAAGGTGCGCGAAGGCCAAAACATGAAAGCCGCCGAGGAGGGCATCCGCGACCTGCTGCGACAGCGCTTTCGGGTGCAGCCGGGGGCGGATGATCCCTTCACCGTTCGCAACCTCACCGAAATCTTGCAGGCCCAGGAGTCCGCCAGCCGGGTGATGGCCATGCTGCTAGCGGCGGTGGCGGGCATCAGCTTGATCATTGGCGGCATCGGCATCATGAACATCATGTTGGTCAGCGTGACCGAACGCACCCGCGAGATCGGCCTGCGCATGGCGGTGGGCGCGCGCGGGCGCGACATCCTGGCGCAGTTTCTGATCGAGGCCGTGACCCTGAGCCTGATCGGGGGTGCCATCGGTGTGGCCCTGGGGGGGCTCGCCACCTGGGCGGTGGTCTATTTCGCGGGCTGGCAGGTGAGCATGTCGGGGGGCTCGATCGCGCTGGCGGCGGGTTTCTCGGCGCTGGTGGGCGTGTTTTTCGGCTTCTATCCGGCCCGACGCGCCTCGCGCCTCCTGCCGATCGAGGCCTTGCGCCACGAGTGAGGCGGCTGCCGATAGGGCAGCAGCGATAATCGCGGATCCGTTTTCAGGGAGCGCGCGTGGACATTCTCTTGCTGGTCAAGGCCGCCATCATGGGCGTCGTCGAGGGCCTGACCGAATTCCTTCCGATCTCCAGCACCGGTCACCTGATTCTGGCCGGCGCGCTGCTCGGGTTCGATGACGAGAAGGCCAAGGTCTTTGACATCGCCATCCAGACCGGTGCGATCTTTGCGGTGATCCTGGTGTACTGGCAAAAGATCCGCGACACGGTGCGGGCCCTGCCCACAGAGCGCCAGGCGCAACGCTTTGCCCTGAATGTGCTGATTGCCTTCGTGCCCGCCGTGTTGCTGGGCCTGCTGCTTGGAAAGGCGATCAAGGCGCACCTGTTCACGCCCGCGGTGGTCGCCAGTGCCTTCATCGTCGGCGGTTTGATCATTCTGTGGGTCGAGCGCAGGCCGCAGTCCGAGGCTCGTATCCACGATGTCGATGCCATGACGCCCTGGGACGCACTCAAGGTGGGCCTGGTGCAGTGCCTGGCCATGATCCCGGGCACCAGCCGCAGCGGCGCCACCATCATCGGCGGGATGATGCTGGGGCTGTCGCGGCGGGCCGCCACGGATTTTTCGTTCTACCTGGCCATTCCGACCCTGATCGGTGCGGGCGCCTACAGCCTGTACAAGGACCGGGCCCTGCTGTCGCTCCAGGATCTGCCGATGTTCATCGTCGGTCTGGTCTTCTCGTTCCTCAGTGCCTGGATGTGCGTGCGCTGGCTGCTTCGCTACATCTCCACCCACAACTTCGTGCCCTTTGCTTGGTATCGCATCGCCTTTGGGCTGATCGTGCTGGGGACCTCGTGGACTGGTTGGGTGGCCTGGAAGGCCTGACGCTCGCGCGGCGAGCGCGTTAGAACGCCAGCAGCGCCGCTTCGATCGCCGCTGCCGTCGCGGCGGGTTTTTCCATCGGAAACAAGTGCGTGCCTTCCAACAGGGTGACGCGCCCGTGTGTGGCTTTCTCGGTCAGCGTCAGGCCCACCTGCTTCAATTCGATGGACTGCGTGCCGCCAATGAAGGCGGCCGGGCATTTCAGCGGATGGCGTTGCAGCAGGCGGTCGATGTTGTGGGGCAGGGTGTTGTAGATCGCGGTCTCGATCGTTCGATCAAAGGACAGCACGCGCTGGCCCTCGGCTTCATGGGTGCAGTGGGTGACGTAGTCGTGCAGCACCTGCGGGTCCCAGCGGGCGAAGGCCTTTTTGTGCTGGAAGTGCTCGAGGACCGCCTGCACGCTGGGCCAGCGCTCACGCCGGTGGCGACTCACCGCACCGGGCGATACCGCACCGATCATGGTGGTGTGCTTGGCGGCGCTGACAGCGGTGGCCTTCCAGCCCCCGAGCAGCGGCGAGTCCAGCATCACCACGCCGCGCGCCACCTCGGGGTGACGCGCGGCGCACATGACGCTGAGAAAACCGCCCAGAGAATGCCCCACCAGGTAGGCTGGCTCGCCGGCTTCGACCGCTTCGCGCTCTGCGAAGGCCTGCAGCTGGGTCACCAGATGGGGCCAGTTGTTGGTGACTGGAAAGCGTGGGTCATGGCCGAACTTGTCCAGGGCCTTGACCTTGAAGCCGCGCGCACGCAGGTGTTTGAACAGCACGCCATAGGTGGCGGCCGGAAAGCTGTTGCCGTGGGAGAAGACCAGCAGGCTCAAATGAGCTTGTCCTCGGGGCGCGTGATCTTGCGTAGCGGTTGGCTACGTTCGTCGTGCACACGCAGCGGCGTGTCGGTGGGGGTGCTGCTGTCCCAGATCGGATCGTCCAGGCTGTCAAAGACCTCGCGCAGCTTCTGGCCCCATGTGGCGTGCAGCATGCGGTAGTAGGGGTTGTCGGTGGCGATGCAGGCCATCTTGTCGGTCTGGAGCCGGCCGGCCTCATAGACCACCAGATCCAGGGGTGTGCCCACCGAGAGGTTGGACTTCATGGTGGAGTCCATGGACACCAGTGCGCACTTGGCAGCTTCATCCAGGGGCGTGTCGGGCGTGAGCACGCGATCGAGCACCGGCTTGCCGTATTTGGATTCGCCGATCTGGAAATAGGGCGATTCGGCGGTGGCCTCGATGAAGTTGCCAGCGGAATAGACGTGAAACAGGCGCATGCCCTCACCCGCGATCTGGCCGCCGAAGACCAGGGAGACGTTGAACTCCACGCCCGCGTGCTTGAGGGATTCGGCGTCGCGGTCGTACACGCGGCGCACGGCCTGACCCAGCACGCGCGCTGCATCGAACATGCTCTTGGCGTTCCAGATGGTGATGGGGTCGCCGCCTTCATGGTTTTTGAGTTGTTCGA
The DNA here is from genome assembly GCA_947463025.1 of Comamonadaceae bacterium. Taxonomy (GTDB): domain Bacteria; phylum Pseudomonadota; class Gammaproteobacteria; order Burkholderiales; family Burkholderiaceae_C; genus Ramlibacter. The sequence continues at coordinate 13,367 of CANHSE010000008.1, read as the reverse complement.
CCTGCAGGATCTCGCGCACCGACTGCGAGATCGACAGGTTGCCGGCCGAGAGCAGCACCATGAAGCGATCGCCCGGGCGCTCGTACACGATCATCTTGCGAAAGGTGCTGATGTGGTCCACGCCCGCATTGGTGCGTGAGTCGGACAGGAACACCAGGCCTGCCTTGAGCTTGATGCCGACGCAGTAGGTCATGACTTGCTTTTTAGTTTCTTCAGTTGATAGAGCGCGTCGAGGGCGTCGCGCGGGGTCAGGGCATCGGGATCCAGGGCATCGAGGGCCGCTTCGACCGCGCTAGCGGGGGTCTGCGACGGCTCGGGCGGGGGCGCAAACAAGTCTACCTGCTCGCGTGCCTGTGTCTGCTGCGCCTCCAGTGATGTCAGAGCGTGGCGTGCGTGATTGACCACGGCGGCCGGCATGCCGGCCAGGCGCGCCACCTGGATGCCGTAGCTGCGGCTGGCAGGCCCCGGTTGCAGCTCGTGCAGGAAGACGATGTCGTGGCCTGCTTCGGTGGCACCGACATGCCAGTTCACGGCTGCATGGTGGCGCGCCGGGAATTCAGTCAGCTCGAAATAGTGGGTCGCAAACAGGGTGTAGGCCTGGGTCTTGTCATGCAAGTGGGCGGCGATGCCCGAAGCCAGGGCCAGACCGTCGAAGGTGGAGGTGCCGCGGCCGATTTCGTCCATCAGCACCAGGCTGTGGGGCGTGGCGGCGTGCAGGATCTGCGCCGCTTCGGTCATCTCCAGCATGAACGTGGATTGGGCATTGGCCAGGTCGTCGGCGGCGCCGATGCGGGTGTGGATGGCATCGAGCGGACCCAGGCGGCAGGCGCTGGCGGGCACATAGGCGCCCATGGACGCGAGCAAGCAGATCAGCGCCACCTGGCGCATGTAGGTGGATTTGCCGCCCATATTGGGCCCCGTGATCACCTGCATACGCTGGCGCGGGCCCAGCACCGTGTCGTTGGGGATGAAGGCACCCCCGGTGGTCTCGGCCAGACGCGCCTCCACCACCGGATGCCGGCCCTTGGCAATCTCGATGCCGGGCTCCTTCATGAACTGCGGGCGACACCAGTTCAGGGTGAGGGACCGCTCAGTCAGGGCGCATAGAGCGTCCACCGAAGCCAGGGCCTGGGCCAGGCGGGTGAGTGCGGGCACCGGGTCTTGCAGCTGGTCCAGCAGCTGCTCGTACAGCCATTTTTCGCGGGCCAGGGCGCGCTCTTGCGCCGACAGGGCTTTGTCTTCGAAGGCCTTGAGCTCGGGGGTGATGAAGCGCTCGGCGTTCTTCAGGGTCTGGCGGCGGCGGTAGTCGTCGGGGACTTTGTCCAATTGCCCCTGGGTGATCTCGATGTAGAAGCCATGGACCTTGTTGTATTGCACCCGCAGGTTGGCGATGCCGGTGCGTTCGCGCTCCTGCGCCTCGAGCTTGACCAGGAAGCTGTCGGCGTTGGTTTGGATGGCGCGCAGTTCATCGAGCTCGGCATCAAAGCCGGTGGCGAACACGCCGCCATCGCGCACCATGGCGGCGGGCTCCTCCATCAGGGCGCGCGCCAGCAGCGCGTCGCAGCCCGGCGGCGGCACGAGGTCGGCGCCGATGCGCGCGAGCAGGCCGGGCTGGCCGATCAGGGCCGGTGCCAGGGCCGCGGCCTTGGCCAGTGAGTGACGCAGGCCCACCAGCTCGCGCGGTCGCACCTGGCGCAGCGCGATGCGGGCAGTGATGCGCTCGACGTCGCTGCTGCCCTTGAGGTGATCGCGCAGCGCCTGCCAGGGGCCTTCACGCAGGGCAGCGATGGCGTCATGGCGAGCCAGCGCCTGGCTGCGTTCGCGACGCGGCGTGAGCAGCCAGTGTTTGAGCAGGCGACTTCCCATGCCGGTCATGCAGGTGTCGAGCAGCGAGAACACGGTGGGCGCGTCTTCGCCGCGCAGGGTCTGAACCAGCTCGAGGTTGCGGCGCGTGGCCAGGGGCAGGTCGATCAGGTCGTCACCGCGCTGCACCTGCAGGCTGCGCACATGGGTGAGGGCGCGGCCCTGGGTGTGTTCGGCATAGGCCAGCAGGGCCGAGGCGGCGGCATGAGCCTCGGGCAGGTCGTTCGCGCTCCAGGCGTCCAGGCTCGCGGCTTGCAGCTGCTCTTGCAGCTTGCGTTGTCCCAGGCCCGCGTCGAACTGGAAGGCGGGACGCAGCGTCAGGGACAAGGCGCCCGCGGCCACGCGCAGGTCCTTCAAGCGCTGCTCGAAGGCGGGCGTGGCGTCTGCGCTGTACACCAGCTCGGTGGGGGCGACGCGTGCGACCCAGGCTTCCAGCTCGCCCGCGTCGCACTCGGCCAGTTGCAGCGCGCCTTGCGTGACGGACAGCCAGGCCAGGCCCAGGCGATGGCGGGCGCCCTGGTGCACGGACAGCAAGAGCGCCTCGGACTTGTCATTCAGGAGCGCGGTGTCGGTCAGGGTGCCGGGCGTGACTACGCGCACCACCTTGCGTTCCACTGGCCCCTTGCTGGCGCCGACTTCACCCACTTGTTCGCAGATCGCCACCGACTCGCCCAGCTTGATCAGGCGGGCCAGGTAGGTGTCCACCGAGTGGAACGGCACGCCGGCCATCACCACGGGCTCGCCGGCCGACTGGCCGCGGCGGGTGAGGGTGACGTCCATGAGGCGGGCGGCCTTCTCAGCGTCGGCGTAAAAGAGCTCGTAGAAATCCCCCATGCGATAGAACACCAGCGTCTCGGGGTAGTCGGCCTTGATGGCCAGGTACTGCACCATCATGGGCGTGTGGCCCTGGGCGATGAGGTCTTGGGCGGTGGGGGCGGGCGGTGTCGACATGGGGGCGGGGCGGCCGGAAGGGAAATCAGGCGCTGGCCTGTGCCTGAAAAACGCGCACCCGTGGAGCGATCTGGGCCTGCGTGGTCCTGGAGGCCACGCGCATGTCGTACTCTGTTTGCAGGTTCAACCAAAAGCGCGGATCCATGTTGAAGAACAGCCCCAGGCGTAAGGCCGTATCTGCAGTGATGGGACGATTGCCATGCACGAGCTCACTGATGCGACTCGGTGAGACATCGATGTCGGCCGCCAGCTGGCGCGCCGAAATACCCAGCGGCTTCATGAAGTCCTCCAGGAGGATCTCGCCAGGATGAATTTCCTCAAGCAGTGCGGCCATGTTCAACTCCTAGTGGTAGTCCACGATTTCGACATCGTGAGCCCCTTCGTCATGCCAGGTAAAGCAGATCCGCCACTGAGCGTTGATGCGGATGCTGTATTGACCCTTGCGGTCACCCTTCAATGCCTCGAGCTGGTTGCCTGGGGGGATCCTCAGGTTTTTCAATCGGGTCGAGGCCTGTAGTTGCAACAGCTGGCGCCTGACCATTCTTTCGATGTTCGCGAACCGACGCACTGCCTTGCTTTGAAACAGTGCGTCCGTGTCTGAGCACCTGAACGAGTGGATCATCAAGCAATTGTGTTCTGTTTAACGGAATCTGTCAAGCAGATCGGGTGCTGGCGCTTCGGCAATGAACCTGAAGTCCACGCGCGGCTGATGGCGCTGCACCCCCTAATTGACGGCGCACGCGGCGCGATAACGCGCCTCGTTTTCGAGCACGTGCTCACGCAGCAAGGCACAGGCTTTCTCGACGGCGTTGGCCCGCACGGCGGTCACCAGCACCTGGTGGCTGCTGACCGCATTGGCGATGGGGGCGCGGTGTCGCAGGGCCACCAGCTGCGAGCGGATCACCGCGTATCCCGCATGCAAATAAGGATCGTCGCAATGCAGAAAGAACTGGTGATGAAAATCCATGTCGATGCGTGAGAGCGCCGCCAGATCACTGGCCTGTTCGGCCTCGCGCATCGCCTCGACGCAGGCCTGCATGCCCGCGAGCAAGGCCTTGCGGTGGTGGGCCATCGCCGAGCGCAGCGCTGCGGTCTCGACCATTGCGCGGTATTGGCACAACTGGGCAACCTGCCGCGCGTCCAGCTGGAACACGATCGTGCCGCGCTGCGGCTGGATATCGACCAGGCCTTCGGCCTTGAGTCGTAGCAGTGATTCACGTACGGGGGTCTTGCTCACGCCCAGCCAGTTGGCCAGTTGTACCTCCGAGACCTGCTCACCGAGCTTGAGCTCGCCGTCCACGATGGCCTGCCGCAGCCGGTCGCACACGATGTCGGTGAGCAACTGGGGGCGTTCCAGCGGAAGGGCCTCGGTGTTCATGCGGCAAGTATAGGGTTTCCCTGCATCAAATATCTAATATCTCAGATACGATCGCAGTCCAACGCAGTACCGACCCAGAGCCATGAGTGACTCCCCGCCGCGTACCATTTTCAAGCGTTGCGACGACACGCTGGTCTTCGTGAATCGCTGGGCGCTGATCGTTTTGCTGGCGGTGATGTCGGTGCTTGTGATCGTCAACGTCTTTGCGCGTTACGTCTTCAGCCATTCCTTCCCCTGGGTGGAGGAGGCGACCCGCTACATGATGATCTGGGCGGCCTTCTTGGGCGCCGGCCCCGCGCTGCGGGTGGGTGGGCACATCGCCATCGAGTCCCTGGGCCAGTCACTGCCGCCGCCGGCCGCCCGCGCCCTGCGCGCCCTGATCGTCGCGCTCATCGCCGTCATCCTGGTGGTTCTGATCTGGCTGGGGATCGACTACGCGGACTTCGCCTGGTATCAGGAGTCGCCGGTCCTGAGTTGGTCGCTGGGCAAGGTCTATCTCGCCTTGCCAATCGGTCTGGCCCTGACCCTGGCCCACCTGGCCGCCGTGGCCCGCGCTTGGATCCTGTCCGGCGAATTCGAGCGCGCCGACGGATTCGATCCGCAGGCGCTATGACCTGCACACGACGATGACCGCTATCCTCGGACTGACCTTCCTTTCCGCCATGGCGCTGGGCCTGCCCATCGCCTTTGCAATGGTGGTGGCCGGCCTGGTGGCGGTCTGGATGAAGGGGCTGCCCGCGCTGGTGGTGATGCAGAACCTGTTTAGCGGCCTGGACAGCTTTCCGCTGCTGGCGATTCCTTTCTTCATCCTCGCCGCCGAACTGATGTCTGGGGGCGCGCTGACCGAGGTGCTGCTGAAGTTTGCTGCGCGCCTGGTGGGCGCACGACGCGGTGGCTTGGGGCACGCCAACATCCTGACCCTGACCTTCTTCTCAGGCATCAGCGGCTCCGCGCTAGCCGATGCCGCCGGCCCCGGCTCGATGATGATCCGCATGATGAAGAAGGCCGGCTATGCCGACTCGTATGCCGCCGCCTTGACCGCGTGCACCGCCATCGTCGGGCCCATCATCCCGCCCTCGATCATCATGATCGTGTATGCGCTGACCGACAACAGCGTGACCGTCACCGGCCTGTTTCTGGCCGGCGTGGTGCCGGGCCTGTTGATCGCGCTGGCCCTGGCTTGCGTGAACCACCTGGTGAGCGTACGCCGAGGTTATCGCTCCCCGCCGCACATGTTGGATCAGACGGCGATCCTGCCGCTGTTTGTCCGCGCACTGCCGGCGCTGATGCTCCCGCTGATCATCTTGGGCGGCATTCACTTCGGTGTGTTCACGCCCACTGAGGCCTCAGCCGCGGCAGTCTTGTATGCCGTCCTTGTCGGACGCTTCGTCTATCGCACCTTGCGGTGGGACATGCTGCCGGCCATCTTGTATCGCACGGCCCTCATGAGTGCGTCCATCTTGTTCATCGTGGCCACGTCCGCCGTGTTTGCGTGGGTGCTGACGGTGGGGCAGATCCCGCAGCAGGTGGCGGGCTGGATTGCGGCCATGGAGCTGTCGCCGATCGCGCTGCTGATGGCGATCAACGTCTTGCTGCTGCTGGTGGGTATCTTCATCGAGCCCTTGCCCGGCGTGATGATCATGGTTCCGATTCTGGCGCCGCTGGCCGATGCGGCCGGCCTGAACCCCCTGCATTTCGCCATCGTGGTCATCTTCAATCTGACCCTGGGTATGGTCACGCCCCCCGTGGGTGGTTTGCTATTCGTGACTTCGGTGGTCTCGGGCGTGCGCATGGGTCCGATGATGCGCGAGGCCCGGCCCATGCTGGTGGCTTTGCTGCTGGTGTTGCTGCTCCTGACCTATGTGCCTGCCTTGTCCACCTGGCTACCCGGTGTGCTGGGTTATCGCAATTGAGCCCCCATTTTTTCTTCCGCTTTTTTCACCACCACGAGGAGATAACCATGAAGATTCGTCGACTGCCATTCCTGGCCGCCATCGCGGCGGCCGCTGCGACCCTGGCCATGCCCGCCATGGCGCAAAAGGTGATCAAGTACGGTCACTACCAGCCGGGCAAGAACGACCAGCCCAAGCACCTAGCGGCCCTGGCCTTCAAGGAGCATGTGGAGAAGGCGAGCAACGGGTCGCTCAAGGTCGAGATCTATCCCGCGGGTCAACTCGGACCCGCGCAGCAGGTGATGGAAGGCCTGCGCATGGGGACCGTCGAGATGGCCGTGGTGCATGACGGCGGAATTCCTGGCGTCTACAAGACCTTCAACATCTTTGGTCTGCCCTATGTGTTCAACGATCATGCTCACGCCTACGCGGTACTCGATGGCCAGTTTGGCAAGGAGTTGGCCGAAGACATGCGCAAGCGCACGGGCATTCGACTGGCCGCTTATGCGGACAACGGTATCCGTCACTTCACCAACAACAAGCGCCCGATCCGCACGCCTGACGACATGAAGGGCCTGAAGATGCGCGTGCAGCCCAGCCCGGTGTTCGTCAAGCTGGTCGAGTCGCTCGGCGGCAGTCCCACCGCGATCGACTGGGGCGAGTTGCCCGCCGCGCTGGCTCAGGGTACTGCCGACGGCCAGGAAAACGGCGTGACCAACATCTTGGCGGGTAGCCTGTTTCAGCATCAAAAGCACGTGTCGATCGGCGGCCACGTCTATAGCCTGCATGCCTACTTGATCAATGACCGCTTCTACAACGGTCTCTCGGCTGCCGAGCGCAAGGCCGTGGACGAGGGCGTGACCAAGGCACAAAAGATCCACCGTGACATGACCCGCGAGCAGGACCTCTCGGCCAAGAAGGTGTTGTCCGAGAAGGGGATGACTGTCACCGAGTTGACCGCCGCCGAGGTCGACCGCTTCCGCCGCCAGGCCCAGCCCGCCGTGAAGGCCTACCTGGACGCCGAGGTCAGCAAGGAGTGGGCCGACAAGCTCCTGACCGCCGCCAACGCGGCGCGTAAGTAAGGTCGGCGCCCATGCGCGTCGTGGCGCTGGACGACGGCTACGAAGCCTACGACCAGGAAACCGCGCTGCTGGCGCAGCAGGGGGCGCAGTTCGATCTGCGCCCCTGCCGCGGCGACGCGGCGGCTGCGGCGCGTGCGGTGGTTGACGCCGACGTGGTGCTGGTGCGCGAGTCGCCCGTCTCTGCGTCGGTGATTGCGGCCATGCAGCGATGCCGCGCCATCATTCGCTACGGCATCGGTGTGGACAACATTGACCAAGCGGCGGCGCGCGAGCGCCGCATCATGGTCGCCAATGTGCCGGACTACGGCACCGACGAAGTCAGCTCGCAGGCCGTGGCCCTCGCGCTGGCCGTGGCGCGCCGCATTCGCCTGCACGATGGCGAGGTGCGCGCAGGCCGTTGGAGCACCGGCGTGCTGCAGCCCATGTACCGCTGGCGCGGACGCACCCTGGGCCTGGTGGGCTATGGGCGGATCGCGCGCATGACCCACGAAAAGCTCGCGGCCTTCGGCTTCGCGCGCGTGCTAGTGAACGATCCGCGTGCCGAGCTGCCCGCGGGGGTTGAGGCCGCCAGCGTCGATGCGATCTGCCGCGAGGCCGATCTGATTTCTTTGCACGCGCCGCTGAATGACACGACCCGTCGCCTGATCGATGCGCGCCGTCTGAGTCTGATGCGGCCTACCGCCCTTGTGGTGAACACGGCCCGCGGTGGCCTGATCGATCTGGACGCATTGACCGACGCCTTGCGCGAGCGGCGCATCCTGGGCGCCGGGCTGGACGTGTTTGAGCCCGAGCCGCCGGACCCGACGCATCCCCTGTTCGGCCTGGACAATGTGGTGGTGACCAATCACATCGGCTGGTACAGCCAGGAGTCCATGCGCGATCTGCAACGCAAGGCCGCCGAGGAGGCGGTGCGGGTGCTGCGCGGCGAGGCGCCTCTGCATTGGCTCAATCGCTGGTGACCCTTTTTCTGAATTTTCTGAACCCTCTCAAGACCCATGACTGACCTGATAAAAGCCTTCAACGAGGTAGCGATCGCCTCCATCGCCGATGCCGTCGACAAGGTGTGCGGCAAACGCGGCTACATGAGCAGCGTGATCAAACCCCGCATCAACGACAAGCGAATTTGCGGTCCCGCCGCCACGGTGCTGGAGTCCGCCACTGAGGAATTTGTTCCGCCGCAGCACGCACTGGACCTGATCGACGAGGCGCCGCGCGGCAGCGTCATTGTGATCTCCATCGAAGGGGGCCAGCCAGACGTCGCGGTGTGGGGCGGCCTCATGACAGCTGGCGCTGTTGCCAACGGCCATGCCGGCGCAGTGCTTGATGGCGCGGTGCGTGACCTCACTGAGATCCGCCGCGATTACGGCTTCCCGGTCTATGCGCGTGATGTGAGCCCCGGCACCACCCTGGGTCGCTACCGCACGGTGGCCTCGCAGGTGCCGGTGCGCGTGGGCGACGTGGTGGTCAATCCGGGCGACATCATTGTTGGCGATGTCGATGGCGTGGTGGTCGTTCCCCGCGAGAAGGCGGAGCAGGTGCTGGCCATGGCCCAGGACATTGACCGGCGTGAGCTGGAACAAGCCAAGTTGATCATCGCCGAGAAGTCCTTGCGTAAGGGACTGGCCAAGTACGGACGGATCTGATGTCGTCGCCCGCCTCGCTGGACATCCTCGCCTTGGGCGAGGCGATGGTCGAATTCAATCAGACCGATGAAGGCCAGGGTGCCCACCGCGGGCGCATGTACCTGCAAGGCTTTGGCGGTGACACCTCCAACTTCGCGATCGCCGCCGCCCGCCAGGGCGCGCGCGTGGGCTACCTCAGTGCGTTGGGCGTCGACCCCTATGGGCAGATGCTGCGCCAGCTGTGGGATGCCGAGGGCGTCGACCACGCCGACGTCGCCAGTCGGCCCGACGCCTACACCGCGATCTACTTCGTCAGCCACAACGCACAGGGCCACCACTTCAGCTTTTTCCGCGCGGGATCGGCAGCCAGCCGCATGACGCCCGACACCTTGCCGGCCCAAAGGATCCGCGACGCGCGGGCTCTGCATCTATCGGGCATTTCGCTGGCGATCTCGCCCTCGGCCTGTGACACCTGCTACGCGGCCATCGCCGTGGCGCGCGAGGCAGGTCGGCTGGTCACCTTCGACACCAACCTGCGCCTAAAGCTGTGGTCCATCGACCGCGCGCGCGCCGTGATGAACGACGTCATCGCCCATTGCGATATCTGTCTGCCCAGTCTCGAGGATGTGGCTGCTATCACCGGTCTGACCGATCCCGATGCCTTGGTCGATCATTGCCTGCGTCTGGGGGCGCGGGTGGTGGCGCTCAAGATGGGGGATCAGGGTGCACTGGTTGCCGATGCCCACCAACGACACCGCATTGCCCCCCACCCCTGCCGGCCAGTGGATGCCACCGGCGCGGGCGATGCTTTTGGGGGCGCCTTCGTGCACCGATTCTTGCAAGGCGACAGCCTGGCGCAGGCCGGTCGCTATGCAGCGGCCGCCGCCGCCCTGTCGACCCAGGGCTATGGCGCGGTGGCGCCTATTCCCACTGCCGCACAGGTGATGGAGGCCATCGCATGACGCTTGCGCCCGGTGGATCGGATACCCGCGCGCAACGCCGCGTTCTGGTCACGGGGGCCACCAGCGGCATAGGCCTGGGTATTGCCCGCGCCTTCGCGGCGGACGGGGCCCAGGTGTATGCCACGGGCGCCACCGAGGCGGAGGTCGCCTCCGCCGCAGCTACCGACGAGACCCTCGGGTTTTCCTGCTTGGATGTACGCGACGCCGCGACCGTGTCCTCATGGGTTTCGGGTCTGGGGCCACTGGATGTCGTCGTCAATTGCGCCGGCACCATCCGCCGAGGCCAGGAGCATGATCCTGACGTGTTCGCGCAGGTCATCGACATCAATCTCACCGGCTCCATGCGGGTCTGCGCAGCCGCTCGTGAGGGCCTGAAGACCCGACGGGGTTGCATCGTCAATACGGCATCGATGCTCAGTTTCTTCGGCGGCGGTCTGGTGCCGGGGTATAGCGCTAGCAAGGGCGGCGTGGCGCAACTGACCAAGAGTCTGGCCATCGCTTACGCGGTGGACGGCATCCGCGTCAATGCCGTAGCGCCAGGCTGGATTGCCACGCCCTTGACCCAGGCCTTGCAGGACGACCCGCAGCGCTCAGGCCCCATTCTCGCGCGCACGCCGCTGGGGCGCTGGGGCACACCGGCGGATGTGGCCGGTCCGGTCTTGTTTCTGGCCAGTTCGGCCGCGGCTTTCATCACCGGCGCGGTGTTGCCGGTCGATGGCGGCTACCTCATCGCCTGATCGCAGGATTTGCCATGACCCAGATCGTTCAGCATCCTGGCATTCAGCGCGAGATCGCTGTCCTTGCCATCCCGTCCGACGAACGCGTCTGGGTGCCCCAGGCGCCCAACGTCTGGTTTCGGCCGCTGCTTTTCAACACGGTGACCGGCAGCTGGTGCAATCTGCTGCGGGTGCGTAAAAGTGGTGTTCTCTCGCGACATATTCATCCTTCGTGGGTCACGGGCTATGTGATTCGCGGTTCCTGGCGCTACCTCGAACATGACTGGGTGGCCACCGAGGGCTCTTTTGTCTACGAGCCCCCCGGCGAGATCCACACCTTGGTGGTCGATGAAGTGGCCGGCACACCCGAGATGATCACGCAGTTCAACATCCATGGCGCCATGGTCTATGTCGACGAGCAGGGGCGCCAGACCGGCTACGAGGACGTCTTCACCAAGATCGCCATGTGCCGCGCTCATTACGAGGCGGTTGGACTGGGCAGCGACTACGTGGACCAGTTCGTACGTTAGGCGCGTGCGTCCGAGGTGATCCGCATGGGCCAGCCTCAATCCTCAAAGGCCACCAGCACCCGCCCCGACGTTTGGCCATCGAGTTGCTGGCGCGCGTGATCCATCAGCTGCTCGAGCCGGATGTGCCGCACGTGCGGCAGCAGGCGATCGAAATCGGGCTTGAGGTCGCTTGCCAGCCGGGTCCAAAGGCGGTGCCGCTGTTCCCAGGGTGCGTTGGCCATGATGCCGAACACTTGCACGCGGCGCATGATGAAAGGCAGGACGCTGCCCTCATAGGTATTACCCGCCGCATTGCCGACGCTGGCCAGGCAACCCCCGTCTTGCAGCGACCGCAGCAGCCACGACAGCATGGGTCCGCCCACGTTGTCGATCGCCGCTGCGAAGCGCGCCTTCTCCAGTGGGCGTTGGGGCTGTTGCAGGACGGCCGCATCGATCACCTCGCCCGCGCCCACGGCTTGTAGCGTCGGCGCATGTTCCATGCGCCGAGTGATCGCGGCGCTGGGCCAACCCGCCCGCGCGAACAGGGCCACGGCCATGAGGCCCACAGCGCCTGCGGCGCCGCTGATGGCCACAGGCCCGTCCGAGGGCGTCAATCCCAAGGCTTCGAAGCGCTCTAGCGCCATGGCCGCCGTGAAGCCGGGTACGCCCAGGATCGCCACCTCGTGGGGCGTGAGTCCCTCGGGCAAGGCATGCACATGCGCCGCTGGCACGCGGGCGCAGGCCGCGAAGCCACCGTCAAAGGCGATGCCGGTCTGAAAGCCATGCACCAGCACCCACTGCCCGCGCTGAAATTCGGGTGAGGCCGACTCGAGCACCTCGCCCACCAGCTCGATGCCGGCGATGCGCGGGAAGCTGGCGATGATCTTGGCCTGTCCGTGGATTGATAGGCAGTCTTTGTAGTTGACGCCGGCATAGCGGGTCTTGACCACCACGTCGCCAGCGCTCAGGTCGTCCACCGCCACCGGCTCGATCTGGCTGATCACGCCGGCCTCGGTCTGTCGGGTGCGCAGTGCGGGGAAACGGTTCGTCATCAGATCACCCCCGCTTGCTTCAGGCGCGCCAGCTCGGTAGCGTCCACATCGAAGTCGGCGTAGACCTGCGCGTTGTGCTCGCCCACGGCGGGGCCGGTGCGCGGGATCGGCAGCGCCCGCCCGGGCACACGCGGCACGATGCAGGGCGCAGGCAAGCTGCCGTAATCCGGATCGGGCAGGCGGATGATGGCCTCGCGCGCTTGGTAATGGGGGTCGCGTTCGATGTCCTCGATCGAGTAGACCTTGCTAAACGGAATACCGCCCGCCTCAAGCTGCGTGGCGATCGCTTCATAACTTTGCGCCGCGAACCAAGCGCTCAGGCCTTCATCGAGGACCTCCAGATGGCGCACGCGCGCCGGGTTGCTGGCAAACCGGGGATCGGTAGCCCACTCGGGGCGACCCACCACCTCGCACACGCGCGCGAAGATCGCGTTGGACGACGCCACCAGCGAGAAATACACACCATCACGGCTGCGGTACATATTGGATGGGGCCGTGTAGCTGGCGCGGTTGCCTTCGGGCTTGCGCACCTGTCCGAGCTGCTCGTGTTCCACCGGCAGCGGATCGAGCAGACGAAACAGGGCCTCGGTGGCCGCCAGATCCACTTCCACCCCCAGCGCCTGCGGGTCGGCGCGCAGGCGCACCATCTCGGATGCAATCGCGAACGCGCAAAACAGGCCCGCGACCGCGTCACCCACCGGGAAATTGCTATGCAGGGGCGAGCCGCCTGCTTCGCCCGTGAGGTTGGTAAAGCCACTCATCGCCTCGAAGATGCGCGCGTAGCCTGGACGCGCGCGGTAAGGCCCGGTCTGGCCAAAGCCGGTGAGCCTCACCACCACCAGGCGCGGGTTGACGCGGTGCAAGGTGGCCAGGTCTAGCCCCCACTTGTCCAGGGTGCCCGTACGAAAGTTCTCCAACAGCACGTCAAAGGACGGCAGCATCTTCAGCAGCAACGCACGGCCCTCGGCCTGGCGCACGTCCAGCGTGATCCCGCGCTTGCCCCGGTTAGCGACCTTCCACCACAAGGCCATGCCGTCTTTCACCGGCTGCAGCCCGCGCAGCGCGTCGCTGCCATCGGGCAGTTCGAGCTTGACCACCTCGGCACCTTGGTCGGCGCACAGCGTCGCTCCCATCGGGGCCGCCAGCACGGTGGCCATGTCCAGGATGCGCACGCCTGCCAGTGGGCCACGGGCGGGGGCAGGGGAGGCGGCGTCGGTGTGCATGGCGGTCTGGGGGGGTGTGAGAACACCTTTTGTGCCAGAGGCCTCCCTGAGACGCAAGAACCTATTTCGCACAGCGAAACTACTGGATCGCCCTGTTGACGCGGGAGTGCGAGGCTC
>CANHSE010000007.1 GCA_947463025.1 Comamonadaceae bacterium | reverse complement strand
CCACGTAGAGTTTGTTGCCCATGAAAGGCTCCTATAGAAGAACGCAAAAACGCGATGGAGCCGGGCACGCAATCACAAACTCAGGAGCTGCTTTCAAGACGCGAAACTGACCATACACCGCAGTGATGCACCGCTTGAAAACGGCGCAGCGGTCATTATGGGGCCAATACGCCCTTTCTTAGCGCGCGGGCTGCTTTTCTGACCGTTTTCGGACGCGACGCTTGTTTGTAGTGCTTAAGGGTTCAATACTGGTCTCCTCATCAATGACTTGTCGGAGGGGACATGAACGGCGCCAATTCGAAGGGGAACGTGTACGCGGCAGGTTCAACATCAGGGAGCCCGCCCGACCAGAGTATGGGCGCTGGCAGTTCGCCGTCGAGCATTCCTGCTGGAAACGTTACCCCCCCACTTAATTCAAACGATTTCCAATCTAGTCTAGAAGACAGCCCCTCGAAGGCTCACGCACCCCAATCTCATGACGGCGGCAAGGGGTCAAGTACCGTCATCCACGCTTCTCCTGTCCGCGAGGACCGCAAAGGTGCGGAGTCGGTTCGGGGTAACCCGGCGGCCGTGGTGACGTGGAGTCCGCGCAAACAACCTCAACCCATAGAGGCAGAACAGGAAGTCCAGCTCGACGTGAAGTCAAACCTCGCGTGGGGAACGGGCGTGAGGGCGGCCCTGGCGAACCAATCGGAGCAAAACCGCATTCGTATGGAGTGGCTGAAGGTTCTCGAAAGCCATGACACCCATGGCTTCCCCCTTGAAACCTCGTTTCTCCAAGACGCCGACACACAGCCGAGCACACAAGATGAATTGCAGGCATTGAAACGCCTTGGCGAGTCTCTGAAGGCCCAGAATCAAAAGTCGCAGCCCGCCCCGGCCGCGGCTCGTTTCGAAGCGCTGTTCGAAGCCTACAAGGAACACACCCCGTCCGTCATCCGCCGCGGCGGCGCTTTGCGAACCGCCACAACCCTCGAAGCGCTCCTGAAGGCGGGCATCACCCCCGAGAAGCTCCATCAGGCCTGCTTCATGAGCCTTGTCCGAGATGTCGGTGCGCAATTGACGGCTTCCACCGCTGCCTACACCGGCTCCTTCTACACCTTGAACGCCCTGTCGTCGTTTTTGATCCGTAAACAATTCGATGACCCGACTCAACTCATGGTGCCGCCGCTGGCACACACGGCGGCCAGCCTGCTGGTCGCTCGCTTTCTGCGCGCGGCGGAGATGGGCCCTGGATGGACGCGCGCGGTTGAAGCCGACTCGAAGGGCGCCGCATCGGCGGCCATCCTGACCAAGCCCGGATTTGCCAAGACCGTGGCCCAGTACTGGCCCTTCTTCGCGCCTCTGCTTTGGGCCAGTCTGGCTCTGCCCGATCCAGCTGACACCTCGGACAGCACCGAAAAACGCGATCGCAGCGCCGCGCGCGTGGAGTTTCGACGGGACTGGGGATTTTTGGCGAGCGCGGGGGTCGCGTTGCACCGGATCGGCGCCTTCGATCGCGAGCATGTTTGGCTGGATGCCCGCACCGAACCCAAGCGCTTGGCGATGTTGGGTGCTATCCAGGAATTGACGAGCCCGTTCGAAACCCTGACCTCCCTCGGTAAATACATGGTGGTCAGGCCCTTGGCAGGTATCGCGGGCCTGTTCGGCCGGGATGCACACCCCGTCATCAACAAAGCGTCGGAATCGCTGCGGGGTATTGACTGCAAGGACCCAAGCCTAGCCGCCGGAACGAAAAGCGTCAGCATCTCGGGCTACCTTCAAAAGAAAGGGGTCTCGGCGACGCGCGCGTTCCTGCTCCTGGCCCCTATGGGTCTTTTCAGCACCGCGCGCCGCTTCACCGCCTCCGCGCCAAGCCACAGCAACCTGATCAACGTGGCCAACGACGCATTTCTGATTGGCGCGTGGGGCTATGGAATGGCCCGGCAGGAGCGCCTGATTGCCACGGACGCGCCGGGGGAGGGTGCGGTCAATCCCGCAAAATCGCTCCAAGCGGAAAATGCAGCCCGCGCCACTCGCCAAACGATGGCCCTGGCCCGCCGCGCGCGTGATGTGGCGCCGCAGTCATGATCCTCGCCCAGCACCAGCCCGCGCCCGCCGAGACCCCGCTGGACGTCCAGCTTCACGCCTTTCTGGAACTGAGCGAAGCCTGCGAAGACATTTCCCGGCTCGTTGCCGACGCCTACGCGGAGACCCTGAGACGCATCGTGCTGCGAACGATGGGCGATGGCCCCGAGGCCGATCGGGCCTTGGCCGACGGCGCCCTCGTGATTCAGGGCCGCACCGTGGTGATGCGCCTGAATCCGCAGACCGACTTCGCCGAGTTGTTCTGCGACATCGGCCAGCCCGCGGACGACCGCCTCGAGGCCGTGTACCGCCATGCCCTGGAGGCCAATCTGTGTCGACGGTTTCCAGGCGTCACGCTGGGCCTCCATCCTGAGTCAGGTCGCTTGGTTGCCACCCTCGCCCTCAACGGCCTGATGGTGGACCACGAAGATCTCTGCATGGCGGCCCTGGACCTTCTCGCACGCTGCGCGTGCGAGATTCGCGAGAGCGGCCAGTTCGCGCTGAAGGACTGACGCAGCGACCCCGTTGCCTCGCCGGGTACCATGCCCTCTGCATGGAAGCCTTCCTCCTGTCCACCGGCATCGTGGCCCTGGCCGAAATGGGCGACAAAACCCAGTTGCTGTCTCTCGTGCTGGCCGCGCGCTTTCGTCGGCCTTGGCCCATTCTCTGGGGCATCCTGATCGCCACCCTGGCTAATCACGCGCTCGCGGGCGCCGTGGGCGCGTCGGTCACCGCCTGGCTCGGGCCGCAGTGGCTGCGGTGGATCCTGGCGGGCTCCTTCATCGCCATGGCCGCTTGGATGCTGGTCCCCGACAAGCTCGATGACGACGACACCCCCGAGGCGCCGCGCCACAGCGTGCTGGTCACCACGATCATTGCCTTCTTCCTCGCCGAAATGGGCGACAAGACCCAGGTCGCCACCGTCATGCTGGCCGCCCAGTACCAGACCTGGTTCGCCGTCGTGGCCGGCACCACCCTGGGCATGATGCTGGCCAATGCGCCGGTGGTCTGGTTTGGCGAGCGGGTGATGCGTCGTGTGCCGGTGCGCGCGGTGCACGTCGTGTCCGCGCTGATCTTCCTGGGCCTGGGCCTGGCGATCCTGTTCGGGGCGGCGTGAGGCCGGGCCCTGCGCGGGGCGGACGCTATACTGGCCGCTTCCAGCGCCGATTTGCTTCCGATTGCGGGCGCTTTTAACAAATACCGCTAAAGACGAAGCCCGGATCACCGGCCTCGTGTGCAGCGATGCCGGTTTTTTTCGCCCATGACCCTGGTCGCCCACGCGCAGTCCATGCATTTCGAGACCCCGCTGCCCCTGCAGTGCGGCGCCTCGGTGCGCGCCTACGACCTGGCCTACGAGACCTACGGCACGCTCAACGCCGACCGCAGCAACGCAGTGCTGATTTGTCATGCCTTGAATGCCTCGCACCACGTGGCCGGCGTCTACGCCGGCCAGGACAAGTCCGAGGGCTGGTGGGACACCATGATCGGCCCGGGCAAGCCGGTGGACACCGATCGCTTTTTCGTGATCGGCGTGAACAACCTGGGCTCGTGCTTTGGCTCCACCGGCCCCATGCACCTGAACCCGGACACCGGGCGCGTGTACGGCGCCGACTTCCCGGTGGTCACGGTGGAAGACTGGGTCGATGCCCAGGCCCGATTGCTCGACGCCCTCGGTATCCGCACGCTCGCCGCGGTGATGGGCGGCAGCCTGGGCGGCATGCAGGCGCTGTCGTGGTCGCTGCGTTATCCCGAGCGGGTGCGCCATGCGGCGGTGATCGCCAGCGCCCCCAACCTGAACGCCGAGAACATCGCTTTCAACGAAGTGGCCCGCCGCGCCATCGTCACCGACCCCGACTTTCATGGCGGTCATTTTTATCAGCACGACGTGGTGCCCAAACGAGGCCTGCGCATCGCGCGCATGATCGGCCACATCACGTATTTGTCCGACGACGTGATGAACGCCAAGTTCGGTCGCGACCTGCGTCGCTCGGTCGGCGAGGTCGCGCAAGACGACTACCGCTATTCCACCCAGGACGTCGAATTCCAGATCGAGAGCTATCTGCGTTACCAGGGCGACAAGTTCAGCGAATACTTCGACGCCAACACCTATCTCCTGATCACCCGCGCCCTCGATTACTTCGACCCGGCACGCGAACACGGCGGCAACCTGGCGCAGGCCTTGGCGGCGGCCACCGCCAAGTTTTTGCTCGTGAGCTTCACCACCGACTGGCGCTTCTCGCCCGCCCGCAGCCGCGAGATGGTCAAGGCGCTGCTCGATAACGGCCGCCATGTGAGCTACGCCGAGGTCGATGCCCCGCACGGCCACGACGCCTTCCTGCTAGACGACCCGCGCTACCTCGCGGTGGTGCGCGCTTGGTTCGCGCGCATCGCCGCAGATAGCGAGTCCGAGCCTGTAGCCGCGCCATGAGCGATCAGAGGCTGATGCAGTCGATCGCCCGCTTGGTCCCGGTGGGCTCGCGCGTGCTCGATCTGGGCTGCGGCGATGGCGCCCTGCTCGATCTGCTCAAACGCGAACGCGGATGCACGGGCTACGGTGTGGAGATTGCCGACGCCAATGTGCTGGCCTGTGTGAAGCGCGGCGTCGATGTGATTCAGTTGAACCTTGACGAGGGCCTGGCCCTGTTTGACGACAACAGCTTCGATGTCGTCTTGCAGATCGACACCTTGCAGCACCTGCGCAACACCGAGACCATGCTGGTCGAGACCGCGCGCGTGGGCCGTGTGGGCATCGTCGCCTTCCCTAACTTCGCGCACTGGCCCAATCGTCTGGCCGTGCTGCGCGGGCGCATGCCCGTCACGCGCCGCCTGCCCTATCAGTGGTACGACACGCCCAACATCCGCGTGGGCACCTTCAAGGACTTTGAAGTTCTGGCCACCAAGAACAAGCTGTCCCTGCTCGATGCCTTCGGCTTGCAAGACGGTCGCGAGGTGCGCTTTTTGCCCAATGCGCGCGCCGCCACCGCGGTGTTTCGTTTCGAGCGGGGCTGAGCCCGAGGCCCTGTGAGCAGCATCCCCGTGCTCGAGGCCTTGAAGTTCTGGTTGAAGCTGGGCTTCATCAGTTTCGGCGGGCCGGCGGGGCAGATTGCCCTTATGCACCGCGAGCTGGTCGATCGCCGGCGCTGGATCTCTGAGCGACGCTTTCTGCATGCGCTCAATTACTGCATGCTGCTGCCCGGCCCCGAGGCCCAGCAGCTGGCTACCTACCTGGGCTGGCTGATGCACCGCACCTGGGGCGGCATCCTGGCGGGCGTGCTGTTCGTGCTGCCTTCGCTGGTGATCATGATCGGACTGAGCGCTGTGTATGTGGCCTATGGTCACTCGCCTGTCGTGGCCGGTTTGTTCTACGGCATCAAGCCCGCGGTGGCGGCTATCGTCTTGCACGCGGTGTGGCGTATCGGCTCGCGCACCTTGCGGCATCCGCGGCAGGCCCCCGCCTTATGGGTCATCGCCGTGGCCAGCTTCGTGGCGCTCGCGGTGTTGGCGATACCCTTTCCCTGGGTGATCGCCTCGGCGGCCTTGGCCGGTGTGTTCGGGGCGCGCTGGGCCCCCGGGCAGTTTGCGATGTCTGGCGGCGGTCATGCCGCGGCCGCCACGGCGCAGGGCCCCGCCCTGATCGATGACGACACCCCTGCGCCCGATCACGCGCGCTTCTCGCGCCGACGCCTGGCGATCGTGGTGGCGGTGGGTTTGGCGCTGTGGTTGCTTCCGATGGCCCTGCTGGTGATGGCCCAGGGCTGGCAGGGCACGCTCACCCAGATGGCCTGGTTTTTCAGCAAGGCCGCGATGCTCACCTTCGGCGGGGCCTATGCCGTGCTGCCCTATGTGTACCAGGGCGCGGTCGAACACCACCAATGGTTGTCCGGCGCGCAGATGATGGACGGCCTGGCGCTGGGCGAGACCACGCCCGGCCCCCTGATCATGGTGGTGGCCTTTGTCGGTTTCCTGGGTGGCTGGGCCCGCCAGGTGCTGGGGCCGGACGCCTTGTTTCTCGGGGCCGCGTTGGCGGCCTGCGTGGTCACCTGGTTCACCTTCCTGCCCTCGTTCATCTTCATCCTGGCGGGCGGGCCGCTGGTCGAGTCCACGCGGGGCCAGTTGCGGTTCACTGCGCCGCTGACCGCCATCACGGCGGCGGTCGTGGGCGTGATCGCCAGCTTGGGCCTGGTGTTCCTCGTGCATGTCGGGTGGGGGGCGGCAGGGCCCGACCTCGTCGCCCTGGCGCTGACCGCGCTGGCCCTGTGGGCGCTGGCCGGGCGCGCATGGAATGTGGTGACTGTCATCGCCGCTGGCGGCGCGATCGGCTTGGGCCTGCGTCTGACCGGCCTGGTTTGACGCCCGCAGTCTCGCCCGGCGCTTGTCAATGGTTGCGCAAAAATAGTTCTTTCGTATACTTTCCTGATCTATTGAAGTTCAAGGAAGGTCATGAGCAGCAACCTGCCCATCGGCGCCAACTCCCCCCGGCCCTTTTCTGCCCCTGCGTACGGCGCGGGCACTTCCCCGCCCGTGTCTGCCCGGTCGTTTGCGGCGGTGCTCGCGGGCGCGCCCTCGCCGGCGCCGGTGCCCAGCGCACCGACGGGGGTTGTGCAGGATGCCTCTCGCACGCAGTCGTTGATCCCGCTGGCCATGCGCTTGCCGGTGGCGGCGGGGGAGCAGTTCGCGGGGCGCGTCTTGGCCGCTGCGGACCTGTCTGTGGCGGGCTGGTCGCCGGTCACGGAGCGTGTGGCTGTGCCGGTGGCAACCGCCGCGACCCTCGACCAGGTCGACGCCACCCGGCCGCCAGATCGAATGAGTCGCCTGGTGCCTGGATGGGTCTGAGGGGCGCCCGATGCGCATGAATCCCGACGCCACCCCGCGCGCCTCGGTCTTGACCGAGCCCCTGCTCACAGACGCCCAGCAATCGGCCCAGGCCATGGCGGCCGAGGCGGCCCAGCGATTCCAGGCCCTGCTGCCGCGAGTGGTGCGGCGCATGGTCGGCGACGGCGAAGACGCACGCCAGGCCCTGGAGAGTGGCGGCTTCGTGCTGGACGACGCGGTCATCGTCATGCGCCTGAACCCCGACACCTCGATGCTGGAGTTCTTCTGCGACATCGGCCAACCCCAGGCGCACTCGGCCGAGGCGAACTACCGCACCGCCTTGCAGATGAACCTGTGTCGCACCCACCCCGGCGTCACCTTCGGCCTGCACCCCGAGTCGGGCCGCCTGGTCGCTACCAGCGCCATGCACATGATGCTGTTCGCCGATGACGATGTCTGCCTCAACGCCGTGCAGATGCTCGCCGCTCTGGTGCGGCAACTGAAGTCGCAGCACACCTTCCTGGTCGAAGACGACTGAGCGGCGCGCCGCCTGCGGGGAGCGTACAGTGGCGGGCATGAACGCCCCCCTGCACCGAGAACTCCCTGCCACCGCCCTTGACGCTGCCCAGGCGCTGGATCAAGTCAGTCGCCAGTGGGACGCCGACATCGTCCGCCAACTGACCGACTACATCGCGATCCCCGCCAAATCGCCAGGCTTTGACCCCGACTGGTCCGCGCACGGCCACATCGACACCGTGCTGCGCAACGCCGCGGCCTGGGTGGAAGCGCAAAAGGTCCAGGGCCTGATGCTGGAGATCGTGCGCATTCCCGGTCGCACACCGGTGTTGTTTTTCGAAGTGGCGGCCACGCGCGCGGCCAGCGCCCGCAGCGCCCAGACCGTGTTGATGTACGGTCACCTGGACAAGCAACCCGAGTTCAGTGGCTGGCGCAATGACCTGGGCCCCTGGACGCCCAAGTACGAGGACGGCAAGCTCTATGGCCGCGGCGGCGCCGATGACGGCTATGCGGTCTACGCCAGCATCGCGGCGGTGCAGGCCCTGCAGGCGCAGAAGGTGCCGCATCCGCGCATCGTCGGCCTGATCGAGACCTGCGAAGAATCGGGCTCCTACGACCTGCTGCCCTATGTCGATGCGCTGCGCACGCGCCTGGGCGATGTGGGTTTGGTGATCTGCCTCGATTCAGGTGCGGGCAATTACGACCAGCTGTGGCTCACCACCTCGCTGCGCGGCATGGCCGGCGGCACGCTCAAGGTGCAGGTACTGACCGAGGGCGTGCACTCGGGCGACGCCTCGGGCCTGGTGCCCTCGAGCTTTCGCATCATGCGGCAGGTGCTCGATCGCCTCGAAGACAGCGCCACCGGCCGCCTGTTGCCCGCCAGTTTTCATTGCGAGGTGCCGCCCGATCGTCTGGCGCAGGCGCGTGCTACCGCCGACATCCTCGGCGACGCGTTGTACAAGCGCTTTCCCTGGGCCCGCGCCGACTGCGAGGGTTCGACGGTCTTCACCCTGCCCACCACCACCGACCCGCTGCAGGCGCTGCTCAATCGCACCTGGATCCCCACGCTGTCGGTGACCGGCGCCGAGGGCCTGCCCTCGCTGCAAGATGCGGGCAATGTGCTGCGGCCCTACACCGCCTTCAAGTTGTCGCTGCGCTTGCCGCCCTTGGTCGATGCCGCCCAGGCCGTGCAGCAGCTCAAGACGCTGCTCGAAGACAACGCGCCCTATCAAGCACGCGTCACCTTCGAGCCCGGCGGCGTGGCCACCGGCTGGAACGCGCCAGCCACCACGCCGTGGTTCGAGCAGGCCTTGCAGCACGCTTCGCAGGCGCACTTTGGCGCGCCCTGCGGCTACATCGGCCAAGGCGGCACGATCCCGCTGATGAACATGCTCAGCGCGGGATTTCCGACAGCGCAGATGATGGTGTGTGGTGTGCTCGGTCCGCGCAGCAATGCGCATGGCCCCAATGAGTTCTTGCACGTGCCCTACGCCAAGCGGCTCACAGCGGCTGTGGCCGAGGTCATCGCGCGCATGCCCTGAGCGCGCGCGGCGCGGGTCACGGTGTGGCGGTCGAGGCCGCGCGGGCCTGCGCGCGCTGGCGCGCCGCCAGCCACAACAGCGCCGCGGCGCACACCGCCACCGGCAGCAGCGACCCCCAGTTCAATTGGCTCCAGCCGCGCGTGGTCACCAGCACGCCGGAGAACAGCGAGCTCATGGCCATGACCGCAAAGACCAAAAAGTTCAGGGCGCCTTGCGCGCGATCACGCTCCTGCGGCGAATACGCCGACAGCGACAGCGTGGTGCTGCCGGTGAACAGAAAATTCCAGCCGACGCCGAGCAGGAACAAGGCCACCAAGAACTGATGCAGCTGCACACCCGATAGCGCGATGGCAATGCAAGCGACGTTGAGCACCACCCCCAGCCCCATCACCTTGAGCGCGCCCCAGCGCTTGATCAGACTGCCGGTGAAAAAACCCGGCGCGAACATGCCGATCACATGCCACTCCAGCACGAGGGCCGCATCGGAAAACGGCAACCGGCATTGGTCCATGGCCAGTGGTGTGGCCGCCATCAGCAGGTTCATCACGCCGTAACTGAGCGCCCCGGCCAGAGCCGCCACGATGAACACCGGCTGGCGCACGATCTGCGACAGCGGTCGGCCCACGTCGCCGGCCACAGGGGCAGGCACCGGCGGGAATTTCAGCAAGGACATGAGCCCCATGCCCAGCACCGCGACACCCGCCAAGGCCAGGTAGGCCCCTGCGAACGGCACCTCGGTCAGGTCGCGCGTGCGCGCCGCCAGATTGGGCCCGACGATCGCCCCGATCAGGCCGCCCGCCATCACCCACGACACCGCCTTCTCGCGGCCCTCCGGGCCTGTGAGTTCGGCAGCGGCGAAGCGGTACAGGCCCGCGTTGGCGTTGTAGTAGCCGGCTACCAGCGTGGCCAGGCACAGCAGCCAGAAGTTGCGCGAAACCGCGGCATAGGCACACAGCAGGGCCGAAGCCAGCGCCACGACCAGCCCGATCTGAAAAGCGCGTTGCCGGCCCAGGCGCTGCTGCGTGCGTGCCACCACGCCGGTGGCCAGTGCGCCCCCCACCACATAGCCCATGACCGGCAGTGTCGCCATCCAGCTGTGCGGGGCCAGCGACAAGCCCACCAGGCCGTTGATCGCAATGAAGACGACGTTGTTGGTGAGAAAGAGTCCCTGGCAGATGGCCAGCAGCCCCAGTGAGCGGTTCATGCCCGCATCATGCCCCAAGGCTGAGATAAGCCAGCGCCGCCAGCGGCGCGGTTTCGGCGCGCAGCACGCGCGGGCCCAGGGTCACGGGCATGAAGCCGCGCGTTTGTGCCTTGTCTAATTCCTGCGGGCTCAGGCCGCCCTCGGGGCCAGAAAGCAGCAGCACAGGGTCGGTGCCGCGGCCCGCCACCACGTCGGGCAGCGGGCGTGCGTCGGCTTGCAGTGAGAGCACGAGCCGCAGCATCGGACCTGTCCCCGCGCCTGTATCGGCACTTTCGGGCGCTTCGCACCAACGGCCGAAGTCGTGTGGACGCGCGATCATCGGCACGCGGTTGCGACCGGACTGTTCGCAGGCCGACACCGCGATGGCCTGCCAATGCGCTTGTTTCTTGTCGGCACGCTCACCGGCCAGGCGCAGCACGCTGCGCTCGCACATCAGGGGGTGCAAGCTGGCCGCGCCCAGCTCGGTGGCTTTTTCGACCAGCCAATCCATGCGCTCATTGGCCGGCATGCCCAACGCCAGATGGACGGCGCGCCCCGCCTCGCGCTCGATCGGATGGTGGGCCCCCACTCGCACCTGCACCTCGCTGCGCCCCATGCGCTCGATGGTCGCGTCCCACTCGCCGCCCTCGCCGTTGAACAGCGTCACCGCTGCGCCGGGCTGCAGCCGAAGCACCTGCACATGGCGCGCCGGCCCCGGGGGCAGGTTGATCACCCGCTCGGGCGACAGGGGCGCGGGGCAATGCAGGCGCGGCATGCGGGGTGGGCGCCGTGGGCCGGGCGTCAGACGCGGCCGAAGGCGTAGCCGCTGGCGGCCGTGGTGCCTTCAACCTGATCGACCAGCCGCAGCAGGGGCGTGAGTTCGCGATAGCGCGCGGCGGTGGCACGGATGTAGCCGATGAAGCGCGGCGCGTCGGCCAGGTACTTGGGTTTGCCGTCACGCAGCGTCAGCCGCGCGAAGATGCCAGCCACCTTCAGGTGTCGCTGCAGCCCCATCCACTCGACGCTGCGCCAGAACTCGCCGAAGTCGGGGTCGACGGGCAGGCCGGCCTTCAACGCCTTTTGCCAATAGCGCACGGTGATGTCCAGCACGAATTCTTCGTCCCACGAGAGAAAGGCATCGCGCATCAGGCTGGCGATGTCGTAGGTGATGGGGCCGTACACGGCATCTTGAAAATCGAGCACCGCCAATCGTTCTTCGCCGCCCGCGGGCATCATGAGGTTGCGCGGCATGAAGTCGCGGTGCACATACACCGAGGGCGAGGCCAGGTTGCGCTCGATGAGGAGACGAAACTGCGCGTCCAGCGTGTCACGCATCGCGCCGTCGACCGTCACCCCGCGGTGGCGGGCCAGGTACCAGTCGGGGAACAGCTGCAGCTCGCGCGCCAGCAGCGCCGGATCGTAGGCGGGTAGCACCGCAGGCTTGGAGGCGAGTTGCCAGGCGATCAGCGCATCGACCGCGCGCAGGTACAGGCCTTGGTTGGCCTGGGGGTCCTCGCGCTGGATGACGTCCATCATGGTGTGGCGGCCGACGTCCTCGAGCAGCATGAAGCCTTGCGGCTCGTCCCAGGCCAGGATGGCCGGCACATACAGGCCGGCCTGCGCCATCAGGTCGGCCACGTGCACGAAGGCGCGGCAGTCTTCCTTGTCGGGGGGCGCGTCCATGATGATGCGGCTGCGGCCATCGGCGGTGTCGATGCGCAGATAGCGCCGAAAGCTCGCGTCGGCGGAGGCCGGCCGCAGGGTCGGCGCCAGCAGCCCCTGGGCCGAGGCCAGGGGCCCGAGCCACCGCTCGAATGCCGCATGCCGCGCGGGATCAGCCCAGGTCACGGCAGGGGAGGCGGATGCGGGGGTGGCGCGGGGCGAGTCGGGGGTGGGCGCGTGGTCGCTCATGGATAATCGATTCTACAAACCCCTCTGTGCGTGCCGGCCTTGAGATGTCGGCGTCGCGGCAGTCCGTTTTCTTCACCTGATGCCTTTGTCCTTCCACCTGGCCCGGCGCCCGCGCTTTGCCCTGACCCCGCTGGCGCTGTGCGTGGCCGGGGTCTGGCATGCAGCCGGGGCGAGCGCACAGGACACGCCCATGCCGCCCGCGCGCCTGGCCACCACGCCTTTGCTGCGCGAAGCCCTGCCCGATCCGCTGCGTCGCCAGATGCCGACGTTCGTCGAGGGCGCGAACATCAGCGGCCGCACCGAGCTCGATGTCCGGATCGAAGGCGATGCGATGCTGCGACGCGGCGACACCGTGATCCGTGCGGACCGCATTGATTACTACCAGCCCGATGATCAGGCGCGCGCCAGCGGCCGTGTGCGCATCAACCGCGCAGGCGACCGCTACGAGGGCTCGCAGCTCGAACTCAAGGTCGATGCCTTCCAGGGCTTTTTCACCGAGCCACGCTTTCGCTTCCTGCGCAACGACGCGCACGGGCAGGCGTCCCGCATCGACTTTCTGGATGATCAAAACGCGATCATCCGCAAGGCCACTTACACCACCTGCCAGCGCGAGCCCGGCCCCAGCTGGATGCCCGATTGGCACATGACCGCCGACACCCTGCGTATCGACCAGCAGGAGGAAACCGGCTATGCCACCGGCGCGGTGCTGCGTTTCAAGGGCGTGCCGCTGCTGGCGGTGCCGGCCATGAGCTTTCCGCTGTCGGACAAGCGCAAATCCGGCTTCTTGCCGCCCACCTTCGTGGTGGACAACGTCAGCGGCATCACGCTCGTGCAGCCCTATTACTGGAACATCGCCCCCAATCGCGACCTGACGGTGTCCCCCACCTTCATGAGCAAGCGCGGCGTCGATCTCGGGGCCGAGTTCCGCTACCTCGAGCCAGGCTACCGCGGCAGCCTGCGCTTGAACTACCTGCCCAGTGACAACCTGCGCGGAATCGATCGCTGGTCGTACAGCGTGCGCCACACCGACCGCCTGCTGCAGTCGCAGCTGCCTGGCGGCGTGGGTCTGAACCTGGAGTTGAACCGCGTCAGCGACAACGATTACTGGCGCGAC
Source organism: Comamonadaceae bacterium (assembly GCA_947463025.1). GTDB lineage: Bacteria > Pseudomonadota > Gammaproteobacteria > Burkholderiales > Burkholderiaceae_C > Ramlibacter. The sequence continues at coordinate 18,703 of CANHSE010000007.1, read as the reverse complement.
TTCACCAACCGCACAGGCGCCGTCCTGACCCAGCGCCTGCTCAATAACGATGCCGCGCTGTCATGGGCCCAGGGGCCGCTCTCGCTGCGCGTGCGGACGCAGAAGTGGCAGACCTTGCAAGATGTGTCTGCGCCGATCACGCCCCCGTATGACCGGCTGCCCCAGATCGTGGCTCGCTACACCCTGGACCGCTTGCCGGGTGGCCTGCGTCTGAGCGTCGAGGGCGATTACACGCATTTCCGGGCGGGCAATCTGCTGTCAGGCCAGTCCATGCCCGGGCCCGATGCGCATCGCAGCGTGATGGTGACCCAGCTCTCGCGGCCCTGGCGCGCGCCGGGCTTTTTCTTCGTGCCGCGCCTGCAGCTGCATGCCCGCCAGTACCAGTTCGATGCGCCGCTGACCGAGGGTCAGAGCAGCGCTCAGGTCACGGTGCCCACCGTCAGCCTGGACAGTGGCCTGGTGTTCGAGCGCGCGCTCGGTCTGTTCGGCCGCGACCTGATGCAGACCCTGGAGCCGCGCGCCTATTTCGTCTACACGCCTTTCCGCGCGCAGAACTTCCTGCCCAACTACGACTCGGGCGCCAACGACTTCAACTTCGCCACCATCTTCAGCGACAACCCCTACGGGGGCTATGACCGGATCGCCAACAACAAGCTGCTCACGCTGGGCATGACCAGTCGCTTGCAGGATGCGGCTAATGGCGCCGAACTCGCGCGGGTGGGTATGGCCCAGCGCCTGCGACTGACCGACCAGCTGGTGACTCTGCCCGGCGAGGTGCCCCTGAACGAACGTTTGTCGGACATCCTGCTGGGCGGCGCGGTCAACTGGACGCCGAAATGGACCACCGATGCCACCGTCCAATACAACCCGAAGCTGGGCCAATCGGTGCGCTCGACCCTGGGCGGGCGCTACAACCCCTCGCCCTACCGCCTGATCACGGCAGCTTATCGCTTCCAGCGTGACCAGAGCGAGCAGCTGGACATCGGCTGGCAATGGCCGATCAATGATCTGTGGGGCGACCGTGGCCGGGACCTGGGGCCAGGCCGTGGTCAGGGCGGTGGCCGCTGGTACAGCGTCGGCCGCATCAACACCAGCCTGAAGGAGGGCCGCGTGGTCGATGCCATCGTGGGCTTCGAGTACGACGGCTGCTGCTGGATCGGCCGCGCCGTGCTCGAGCGCCTGCAGAGGGGCGCCGGTCCTGCCAACGTGCGCCTGCTGTTCCAAATCGAGTTCGTGGGCTTTGCCCGTCTGGGTACCAATGCCATGACACCGCTCAGAGCCAACATTCCGCGCTACCAACTTCTGCGCGAACAGGTTGCGGCTCCCAGCCGCTTCACACAATACGACTGACGAGCCGCCATGATCTCTTGCCTCTTTCCCTTCACGCGCGTGCGCACGCCCTGGCTGCTGAGCCTGGCGATCGTCACCTGCCTCGGCCTGCCCGAGCGCACGCAGGCGCAGCCCGCCCGCTCGGCCGACTACATCGTCGCGGTGGTCAACTCCGAGCCCATCACCAACAGCGAGGTGCGCGCTCGCCTGGCCCGCGTCGAGCAGCAGCTGGCTCGTGAGCGCACGGCAGCGCCCCCACGCGCCGAACTGACGCGCCAGGTGCTCGAGCGCCTGATCGCGGAGCGCGTGCAGGTCCAGGCGGCTCGCCAGGCTGGTATCAAGGTGGACGAGTCGGCGGTCGACGAAGCCGAGCGCAATGTGGCGCGCCAGAACGGCGTTGAGGTCGCGGAGTTTCGCCGGCGGTTGGCCGCCGATGGCATCTCGCAGGGCGTGTTCCGCGAGGACTTGCGCAACCAGATTTTCTTGTCCCGTGTGCGCGAACGCGAGACAGACAGCCGGGTTCGGGTCACGGAAGCGGAGATCGACCAGTTCCTGCGCGAAGTTCAGGCCGCGGCCAGTGAAGAGGCCGAACTGAACCTGGCGCAGATCCTGGTGGCCATTCCGGAGTCTGTGAGCGCTGCCCAGCTCGAAGCCCTGACCGCCAAGGCGCGCCGCTTGCAGGCCCAGGCCCGAGCGGGCGAAGACTTCGCCGCGCTGGCGCGTCAGGCCTCGGATGCGACAGGCCTGGCCCCGGGTGGCTCGGGCAATGGCGGGGCTTTCGGCCTGCGACCGGTCGATCGTTATCCCTCGCTGTTCGTGGAGGCGACAGCCGCCTTGCCCGTGGGCGGCGTGAGCGAGGTCGTGCGCTCGGGCGCGGGCTTTCATGTGCTCAAGGTGTTGGAAAAGCGCCAGAGTGGCGGCATGACCGTGGTGCAGACGCGCTCCCGCCACATCCTGTTGCGCCCGAGCGCCCAGCTGCCCGAGGCCACTGCGCGTCAGCGCCTGGCCGAGTACCGTCAGCGTATCCAGTCCGGGCAAGCCGACTTCGCCGCGCTCGCGCGCGAGCACTCGCAAGACGGCAGTGCGCCAGGCGGTGGTGACCTGGGCTGGGTCAACCCCGGCATGTTTGTGCCCGAGTTCGAGGAGGTGATGGACGATCTGGCCCCCGGGCAGATCGCAGAGCCCTTCGTGTCGCGTTTTGGCGTGCATCTGTTGCAGGTACTCGAGCGGCGCCGAACGGCTCTGTCGCCGCGCGAGCAGCGTGAGGTGGCGCGCAACCAGCTGCGCCGCAAAAAGGGCGAAGAGGCGTATGTCAAATGGGCGCAGGACGTGCGCGCTCGGGCCTTCGTCGACCTGCGCGAGCCGCCGCAGTGACCGCACATTCGCCCGCCGTCAGGGGCTGCGCCGGGTGAAGCACATCGCCCGCAAGCGCTTTGGCCAGCATTTCCTGGCTGACAGCGGCATCATCGATTCGATCGTGCGCGCCATCGACCCGCGCCCCGGGGATCCGATGATCGAGATCGGGCCGGGTCTGGCCGCGCTCACGCAGCCCTTGGTCGAGCGCCTCGGACATCTCTCGGTGATCGAGCTCGATCGCGATCTCGCCGCTCGTCTGCGTGCGCACGCGCAGCTCACCGTCATCGAATCGGATGTCCTGAAGGTCGACTTCGCGCAGCTGCAGGCCCCGCATGCGCCGACCCGCCTGCGAGTGGTGGGCAACCTGCCCTACAACATCTCCTCGCCCATCTTGTTTCACCTGCTGCCCTACGCCGCGATCGTCCAGGACCAGCACTTCATGCTGCAAAAGGAAGTGATCGACCGGATGGTGGCGCAGCCGGCGACGGCCGCCTATGGGCGCTTGTCGGTGATGCTGCAGTGGCGTTACGCGATGGAGGATGTGCTCTTCGTGCCGCCCGAGGCCTTCGATCCGCCGCCGCGCGTGGACAGTGCGGTGGTGCGCATGGTGCCGCACGCCACGCCGCCGGCCGTGGATGCTGATCTCCTGTCTGAGCTGGTCCAGGTGGCCTTCAGTCAGCGTCGCAAATTGCTGCGGCACACCCTGGGGCGCTGGCTCGAGGCGCGTGGGTTTGCCGGGTTGTTTGACACCCAGCGACGCGCGGAAGAAGTGCCGGTGGCGGAGTATGTGGCGCTGGCGCAGGCGGCGGGGCCGGGCGTATCCGCCTGAGCGTTCAAACGCCCCAAGAAAAAGCCCGGCACTGCCGGGCTTTTCTGATGGCAGACCGCGAAGGGTCCTGCGGCGCTCAGGCCGCTGCGAGCCAATACCCCGCGTTGAAGGGGCTGCTCATGCGCAGTGCGAGGGGCGACACGTCGACCAGTTTGTCGGTGGGCATCTTCTCGCCGTTGTCGGTGACGGGGGCGGCCACTGCCGCGGTCTCGCTGTTAGCCTCTTTCGCCCGTTCTGCTTGGCTGGTGTGTGCAGAACGGGCTACAGAAAAGAATAGAAACATCGGAAGGGGACCTTCCGATCGGACCAGTAATCCGCCGTGTCGCGGAAGATGTCCAGCAGCTGCTCGCGCGCTTCCTTGTCGAACTTGGCGTTGGCCGGGACCTGCTCGAGCACGACGATGAAGCCCGGCTGAGGGCCCGACTTGTGGACCGGGTCAGTCATGCAGTCGTACAGCGCGTCGAAGTTCTTGCCAAAGTGCGCCGGCAGAATGAACTGCTGGGCAATCATGTCGAGCACCTCGGGCTTGCTCTGGGCGGTCGCCAGGTTGGCGTACAAGAAGTGATGGCCCAGCGCGCTGGCGGCATCCTGCAGGTCCTGCACGCGGTGCGCGCGGATCGACTGCACGATGTTGGTGCGAACGCCTTTGAGGGGCGTCTCGCTGATATCGGGGCGAAGGACTTTATCCATCTCCGCGTCTCTTTCCATGTTCAAAAACAGGTCCCGCTTCATGGGGCGTACTCCATCAGGCTTTCGCGTCAGTGCCGACGCTCAGGGCTTGAATCAGGGATGCGCGAGTGAGCGCAAACTTGAAGGCGGTGGGCCGGCGTTCGGGTTAACCCGAAATTTCAAGACAGGAGTGTGACCGATCCGAACCCAAAAGGCAAGTCAATGCTCAAAAATTGAGCAAGGTATGGGGCCGACCCTCTTGCGCAAAAGCCGCGGGAGAGTGGGCGCTAACACTTCGGCATCGGCGCGCGCCGATTGAATCTCAGCGGGATGCGTTGGCGTCGGCGACCGTGAGGGCGGTCATGTTGACGACGCGCCGCACGGTCGTGCTCGCAGTCAGGATATGCACGGGCTTGGCCGCGCCCAGCAGAACGGGGCCGATGGCGATGTTGCCGCCGGCTGCCGTCTTGAGCAGGTTGTAGGAGATGTTGGCGGCGTCGATGTTGGGCAACACCAGCAGGTTGGCGTCGCCGACCAGCGTGCTGCGGGGCATCAGCTGCATGCGCGCGGCGCCGTCCAGGGCCACGTCGCCGTGCATCTCGCCATCCACTTCCAGCCAGGGCGCCCGCACGCGCAGCAGGTCCAGCACTTGACGCATCTTGACGGCGCTGGGCTGGCTGCTCGAGCCAAAGTTGGAGTGCGAGAGCAGGGCGGCCTTGGGCTTGAGGCCAAATCGCACCATTTCCTCGGCGGCCATGACCGTGATCTCGGCCAACTGCTCGGCGCTCGGGTCGTAATTGACGTGCGTGTCCACCAGGAACACCTGCCGGCCGGGCAGCAGCAGGCCGTTCATGCATGCGTAGGTGTGCACGCCCGGCCGACGGCCGATCACCTGATCGACGTAGACCAGATGCATGGAGGTCTGGCCCCAGGTGCCGCAGATCAGGCCGTCGACCTGGTCTTTGTGCAGCAGCATCGCGCCGATCAGCGATAGGCGCCGCCGCATCTCAATCTTGGCGACCTGCTCGGTGATGCCTTTGCGCTCGGTCATCCGGTGGTAGGTCTGCCAGAAGTCGCGGTAGCGATCGTCCTGTTCCACATTGACCACGTCGTAGTCGATCTTCTCGCGCAGGCGCAGACCGAATTGTTCGATGCGCTGGGCGATGACGGCCGGGCGTCCGATCAGGGTGGGTCGGGCAATGCTTTCGTCCACCACGATCTGGGCGGCGCGCAGCACGCGCTCTTCCTCGCCCTCGCTGTAGGCGACGCGCTTTTTCGCAGCCCGCTTGGCGGCGGCCATGATGGGTTTCATGGTGGTGCCGGAGGCATAGACAAAGCTTTGCAGCCGCTCGCAGTAGGCATCCATGTCGGCGATGGGGCGCAGCGCCACGCCGCTGTCGGCGGCGGCCTGGGCCACGGCCGGCGCGATCTTCATCATCAGCCGCGGGTCAAAGGGCTTGGGAATCAGGTACTCGGGGCCAAAGGCCAGCTGCTCGCCGACATAGGCGGCGGCCACCACTTCGCTTTGTTCGGCCTGGGCCAACTCGGCGATGGCGTGCACCGCGGCGATCTCCATCGCATCGGTGATGGTGGTGGCTCCCGAATCCAGCGCGCCGCGGAAGATGTAGGGGAAGCACAGGACGTTGTTGACCTGGTTGGGGAAGTCGCTGCGACCGGTGGCCAGGATGGCGTCGGGGCGCACGGCACGCGCTTCGGCCGGTTGGATCTCGGGGTTGGGGTTGGCCAGCGCCAGGATCAGCGGCTGGGGGGCCATGGCCTTGACCATTTCGGGCTTGAGGACGCCGCCGGCGGACAGGCCCAGGAAGATGTCGGCGCCCTGGATCACATCCGCCAGCGTGCGCGCGGAGGTCTTCTGGGCGAACTGGATCTTGTCCTCGTCCATCAGTTCGGTGCGGCCCTCGTAGACCACGCCCGCAAGGTCGGTGGCGAAAATGTTCTCGCGCGGCAGGCCGATCTTGACCAGCAGCTGCAGGCAGGCCAGAGCGGCGGCACCTGCGCCGGAGGTGACCAGCTTGACCTTCTTGAGGTCCTTGCCGACGACCTTCAGGCCGTTGAGGATGGCCGCGCCCACCACGATGGCGGTGCCGTGCTGGTCGTCATGGAAGACCGGGATCTTCATGCGCTCGCGCAGCTTGCGCTCGACGTAGAAGCAGTCAGGGGCCTTGATGTCTTCGAGGTTGACGCCGCCGAAGGTGGGCTCGAGCGCCGCGATGATGTCGACCAGCTTGTCCAGGTTGTCTTTTTCGTTGATCTCGATGTCAAACACATCGATCCCCGCGAATTTCTTGAATAGGACGGCCTTGCCTTCCATCACCGGCTTGGCCGCTAGCGGGCCGATGTCGCCCAGACCCAGGACGGCCGTGCCGTTGGTGATCACGGCCACCAGGTTGCCGCGGCTGGTGTACTTGAAGGCGTTGGCCGGGTCCTTGACGATCTCTTCACACGGGGCGGCCACGCCGGGCGAGTAGGCCAGCGCCAGGTCATGCTGGTTGGACAGCTGCTTGGTCGGCTGGATCGCGATCTTGCCCGGGGTGGGGAACTGGTGGTACTCGAGGGCGGCCTGGCGCAGCAGGGCGCGCTTGTTTTCGGGTTTCGCCGGCTGATCGGAGGGCATGAACTGTGTCTCTCTCTCGGGGCGGCCTCGGCGTGTGCAGCCGGGCTCATTTGGGGTGTGCGATTGTAGACCTGAGCTTGGCGCTCAGCCGCGCATCAGCGCCTCGATTTCATCGGCCTTGACCGGCACGCCGCGGGAGATCAACTCGCAGCCGGCTGCGGTGACGATGGCGTCGTCCTCGATGCGGATACCGATGTCATGAAACTGCGTGGGCACGTCGGACGCAGGGCGCACGTAGATCCCGGGTTCGATCGTGAGCACCATCCCGGGCCGCAGGATGCGGCTGGGGCGGTCCTTGATGGTTTCGCCCGAGAGCGGGTCCTGGCGCTCGCTGACCGTGCCGACTTCAGAGGGTTCGACATAGCTGCCGCAATCGTGCACGTCCATCCCCAGCCAATGGCCAGTGCGGTGCATGTAAAAGCGAAAGTAGGCGCGCTGCGCGATCACGTCGTCCACATGGCCCACTTTGTTGCGATCGAGCAGACCGACATCGAGCATGCCTTGCGCCAGCACCTTGACGGATGCATCGTGCGGGTCGGTGAAACGCGCGCCCGCGCGCGTCGCGGCGACGGCAGCCTCTTGTGACGCGAGCACCAGGTCATACAAGGCGCGCTGCGGGCCGGTGTAGGTGCCGTTGGCGGGGAAGGTGCGGGTGATGTCGCTGGCATAGCCATCGAGCTCGCAGCCCGCATCAATCAGCACCAGCTCGCCCGCGCGTACCGGCGCGGCATCGGCGCGGTAATGCAGCACGCAGGCATTGGCGCCCGCTGCCACGATGGAGCCGTAGGCCGGATATTGGGAGCCACCCATGCGAAATTCATGCAGCAGCTCGGCGTCCAGGTGGTGCTCGCGCACATCCTGGCCCGCACGCAGCATGCGCGCGCTGGTCTGCATGGCGCGGATGTGGGCGCGCGCACTGATGGCGGCGGCGCGGCGCATGATGTCCTGCTCGTGGGCGTCCTTGACCAGGCGCATCTCGTCGAGCACGCCGCACAGGTCATGCTGCTGCTGCGGGCACTGCGCGCCAAAGCGCACGCGCGCGCGCACCTTGGACAGCCAGCCGGCTACGCGCGCCTCCAGCCCCTCATGGCTTGCGAACGGAAACCACACCGCGTCGCGGTTCTCGAGCAGGCGGGGCAGCTGCGCGTCCAGATCATTCATTGGTATGGCGGCATCGACGCCCAGTGCGGCGGGCGCGGCCTCGGGGCCCAGGCGGTAGCCGTCCCAGATCTCGCGTTCGAGGTCTTTGGGCGCGCAAAACAGCGTGCTGCGTCCGTCGCCCGTGATCACGAGCAGTGCGTTGGGTTCGGTGAAGCCGGTGAGGTAATAAAAGTAGCTGTCGTGCCGGTACAGGAAATCGGTGTCGCGGTTGCGGGCGCGCTCGGGCGCGGTGGGCACGAGGGCAATGCCGTTGGGCCCAAGGGCCTGGGCGACGCGTGCGCGGCGCGCGGCGTAGGGGGAGGGGGTGGTCATGCTGCGTTCATCATCCCGAGTTCAGTTCGGCCAGCCGCTCCGGCGTGCCCACATCGGTCCAGGGGCCGCGCCAGAGTTCGGCGGTGATGCGGCCATTGTCCATCGCGGCGCGCAACATCGGTGCCAGGGGGGCCTTCAGGCCCTGCGGATTGCCGGCCGGCAGGTCGTCGAAGAAGGATTTTCGGTACAGGCCCACCGTCGAATAGGTGTAGCGCTCGCCGGGGCCGTCTTTGGGCAGGTTCAGGGCCAGGCCCTGAACCGACAGGCCGAAGTCGCCACGCGGGTTGTGCGGCGGATTGGGGACGAGATACAGGTGCGCCAACGCATCGCCCGCCACGAAGCGCTCGTAAGCGGCGCGTTCGAAGGCGAAGCCCGGCAGGTGGACATCGCCGGCCACCACCCAGAACGCGTCGGCCAGGTGCGGCAGCGCGCGCACGATGCCGCCCGCCGTCTCCAGCGCGCCGCCGAAGTCGCGGCCTTCGTGGGAGTAGGCGATGCGCGAGCCCCAGGGCGTGACCGCGCCGAAAGCCTGCTCGATCTGCTCGCCCAGCCAGGCGGTATTGACCACGACCTTTGCAAACCCGGCCCGCGCCAACGCCTGCAGATGCCATTGCATCAGGGGCTGGCCTTTGACGGGCAAGAGGGGCTTGGGGCAGGTGTCGGTCAGGGGCCGCATGCGCTCGCCGCGGCCGGCGGCCAGCACCATGGCCGCTGCGAGAGGTTCTCCGTGCATCCGGGCACTGTAGTCGATGGTTCACGCCAGAAACGACGGGCCATCGCGGGCGGCGTGGCGGCTAAAATCGGAGGCTGTTCCTAGGCGCCTGTCGGCGCCGTTTTTTCCGCCCTTTTCCCGGAGCTCTCCCCCGATGGCCAACCCCCAGATGATGGCAAGCGCCATCCGCGCCTTGTCCATGGATGCCGTGCAACAAGCCAATTCGGGACACCCGGGTGCGCCCATGGGCATGGCCGATATCGCCGTGGCCCTGTGGGCCCGCCACCTCCAACATAACCCCACCGACCCGCACTGGGCCGACCGCGACCGCTTCGTGCTGTCCAACGGCCACGGGTCCATGCTGATTTATTCGCTCCTGCACCTCACGGGCTACAACTTGCCGATGCAGGAGTTGAAGAACTTCCGCCAGTTGCATAGCAAAACCGCCGGCCACCCCGAGGTCGGTATCACCCCCGGCGTCGAGACCACCACCGGCCCGCTGGGCCAGGGCATCACCAACGCGGTGGGCATGGCGCTGGCCGAGAAGCTGCTGGCGGCCGAATTCAACCGCGACGGCCATGCCATCGTCGACCACCGCACCTATGTGTTCCTGGGCGACGGCTGCCTGATGGAAGGCATCAGCCACGAGGCCTGCGCCCTGGCCGGCGCCTGGAAGTTGAACAAGCTGATCGCGGTCTACGACGACAACGGCATCTCGATTGACGGCCAGGTCGCGCCCTGGTTTGTCGATGACACGCCCGCGCGTTTCCGTGCCTACGGCTGGAACGTGATCGGCCCGGTCGATGGCCATGATGTCGATGCGGTCGACGCCGCCATCACCCAGGCCCGTCGCAGCACCGACAAGCCCACGCTGATCGTCGCCAAGACCCACATCGGCAAGGGCAGCCCCAACCGCGGCAACACCGCCAAGGCCCACGGCGAGCCCCTGGGCGCCGACGAGATCAAGCTCACGCGCGAGGCCATCGGTTGGTCGCACGCGCCCTTTGAGATTCCGCGTGAGGTCTATGCCGACTGGGACGCCAAGGCCCAGGGCAAGAAGGTCCAGGCTGAATGGAATGAGCGCTTCGCAGCCTACAAGAAGGCCTACCCCGCGCAGGCCGCCGAGTTCACCCGCCGCATGAAGGGCGAGCTGCCCAAGAACTTCGCGCAGGTGGCCGTGGACGCCGCCATCGGGGCGCATACCAAGGCCGAGACCGTGGCCTCGCGCAAGGCCTCGCAGATTGCGCTGGAGGCCTACACCGCCGCCCTGCCCGAGCTGCTCGGAGGCTCGGCCGACCTGACCGGCTCCAACCTCACGAACACCAAGAGCACGCCGGCCCTGCGCATCGCCGCCGATGGCGCCGTCAAGCGCGACGAAGCCGGCCAGATCGGTCGCCACATCAACTACGGCGTGCGCGAGTTCGGCATGGCCGCCATCATGAACGGTGTGGCCCTGCATGGCGGCTACATCCCCTACGGCGGCACCTTCCTGACCTTCAGCGACTACAGCCGCAACGCAATCCGCATGGCGGCCCTGATGAAGCAGCGCGTGGTGCATGTGTTCACGCACGACTCCATCGGCCTGGGCGAAGACGGCCCCACCCACCAGTCGATCGAGCACGCGGCCAGCCTGCGCCTCATTCCGAATCTGGACGTCTGGCGCCCCGGCGATACCGCCGAGACCGCGGTGGCCTGGGCGGTCGCCCTGCAAAACGCCACGCGCCCGACCGCGCTGCTGCTCTCGCGCCAGAACCTGCCCTATGCGCCCAAGGCAGGCCTCGATGAAATCAGCCGCGGCGCCTACGTGCTGGCCGAGCCCTCTGAGGTGGGCATGAAGCGCAAGGCGCAGGCGGTGATCATCGCCACTGGCTCCGAGGTGCAACTCGCGCTCAAGGCGCAGGAACAACTCGCTGCGAAGGGCGTCGCGGTGCGCGTGGTGTCCATGCCCTCGACCACCACGTTCGATCGCCAGGACCGCGCCTACAAGGAGCAGGTGCTGCCCCGTGGCGTGCCGCGCATCGCGGTCGAAATGGGTGTGACGGACTTCTGGTGGAAGTACGGCTGCGCCGCGGTGGTCGGCATCGACACCTACGGCGAATCGGCGCCCGCGCCGGTTCTGTTCAAGCATTTCGGCTTCACGCCCGAGAACGTGGCGGACACGGTCCGCGCGGTTCTCGGCCACTGATTCTTCAACTCCTCACAGGACCCATCACATGGCTCTCAAGATCGGTATCAACGGCTTCGGCCGCATCGGCCGCATGGTGTTTCGCGCCGCGGTGCAAAACTTCAAGGACATCGAAGTCGTCGCGATCAACGACCTGCTCGAGCCCGATTACCTGGCCTACATGCTCAAGTACGACAGCGTGCATGGTCGCTTCGAAGGCGAGGTGAGCGTCGAGGGCAACACCCTGGTGGTCAATGGCAAGAAGATCCGCCTGACTGCGGTGAAGGACCCGGCGGAATTGAAGTGGGCTGAGGTCGGCGCCGACATCGTGGTCGAAGCCACCGGTATTTTCCTCACGAAAGAAGGCGGCCAAAAGCACCTGGACGCAGGCGCCAAGAAGGTGATCATGTCCGCCCCGTCCAAGGACGACACGCCCATGTTCGTCTTCGGCGTGAACGACAAGACCTACAAGGGCGAGGCCATCATCTCCAACGCTTCGTGCACCACCAACTGCCTGGCCCCGCTGGCCAAGGTGGTGAATGACAAGTGGGGCATCAAGCGCGGTCTCATGACCACGGTGCACGCCGCCACCGCCACCCAGAAGACGGTGGACGGCCCCTCCAACAAAGATTGGCGCGGCGGCCGCGGCATCCTGGAGAACATCATTCCCTCTAGCACCGGCGCAGCCAAGGCAGTGGGCGTGGTGATCCCCGAGTTGAACAAGAAGCTCACCGGCATGGCGTTTCGCGTGCCGACCTCCGACGTGTCGGTCGTCGACCTCACCGTCGAATTGAACAAGCCCGCGACATACGAAGAAATCTGCGCCGAGATGAAAGCGCAGTCGCAGGGCGCGCTCAAAGGTGTGCTGGGCTACACCGAGGACAAGGTGGTAGCCACCGACTTCCGCGGCGACGCTCGCACCTCTATCTTTGACGCCGAGGCGGGCATCGCCCTCGATAGCACTTTCGTCAAGCTCGTGTCCTGGTACGACAACGAGTGGGGCTACTCCAACAAGGTGCTGGAGATGGTCCGCGTGGTGGCGGGCCGCTGATCGAGCCACGGCTCCATGCCAAGAAGAAAACGCGCCCTCGGGCGCGTTTTTATTTGCAAGGCCTGCGCAGGCTCAATGGTGATGCCCGTGCGCCCCATGCGCATGGCCGTGCGCCACTTCCTCGGCGCTGGCCGCCCGCACCTCGGAGACCGTGATGGATAGCGTCAATGTGCGACCCGCCAGCGGGTGGTTGCCGTCCAGGAGCACGTTGTCGCCCTTGATTTTCATCACCGTGAAGCGGTACGGCTCGCCTTGTGGCCCGGGCAGCTCGAGCTGTCCGCCCACCTTGACTCCCGGCGGGAAATCGCGCTTGGCGATGGTGCGTAGCAACTCGGGGTCGGGCTCGCCAAAGGCATCGGCGGGCGCTAGCACCAGCGACAGCTGCTCGCCCACGGCCTTGCCCTCCAGGGCCTCTTCGATCTTGGGCAGGGTGTTGCCATGTCCGCCATGCAGGTAGGACATCGGCTGCTTGCCGTCCTGAATCAGCTGGCCCTTGTCGTCGGCGATGCGACAACGCATCGTCACCACGGTGTCTTTTTCAATCTTCATGGTCGAGATTGTGCCCGTGCCCGGCTACAGTCACGGATCCATGAGTGAGACCACGCCCCCGAACACCCCGCCGACCGAAGCGGGCCCGACGCCATCGTCTGAGCCCAAGCGCCGTGCGCCCCGCGCTGGTAAGCCCGGCGCCCGGGGTCCCCAAGGCCAGGGGCCGCGCGCCCCGCGCCCCGTCCACCCGCTGCTGCAGCGCCTGTGGGAGCTGCACCCGCGCCTGTTTGGCGCACGTTTTCGCCCCCTCAAGCTCGGGATCTTTGAAGATTTGATGGCGCGCCACCCAGGCGCTTTTCAGAAAGAAGACCTCAAGCAGGCCCTGGGTCAGCACGTGCGCTCCACCCGTTATCTGGAGGCGGTAGCCAGCGGCGACCTGCGCCACGACCTCGATGGCAACGCCGTCGAACCCGTCGCGCCCGAGCATGTGCAGCATGCGATCTTGGAGGTGTTCCGCCGCCGCCAGGGCCGTGACGCCGAGGCGGCGCGCACCTGGGCCCGCGCCCGCCTGGTGCAGGCCATTGACGCCAGCGGGCTCGATCGCGACGCCTACCTGGAGCGGGTGCACACGCAGGACGCTACCGCCTTGGTCTTGGTCGACGAGGCGTGGGCCCAGTTGGCTGACCAGGCGGCTCGGCGCGAGGCGCTCTTGCGCGCCTACCGCGCCAGCGGGCAGTCGCTCGAGGCGTTTGCCGAGATGTACGGCCTGGACGTGGCGCTGGTGCGCGATGCCCTGGCCCGTGAAACCGCCGGGGCGGCATCCGTCTCGCCCTGAGGCCTTACCCGCGGCTGCGGCTGCTTTCCAAAGATCCCATGCCCAAAGACTTTTCCACGATGGAGGACAGCAACCCCTCCAGCCATCCCAGCATCCATGATCTCGGTCGCCGCACTGTGCTGCGCGGCGGCGTGGCCGCCCTGCTCGCGCCTCTGGCGGGCTTGCCGATCGCGGGTTGTGCCACGGGTAGCGGGGCAAGCGATGGCCCCTTGCTCGGATTCCAGGGCATCGCGCCGAGCTTTGCGGACCGATTGATCGTGCCCCCGGGTTACACCGCGCAGGTCTTGGCGGCCTGGGGCGATCCGGTGGGTCTGCCCGATCGCGCGCCCGCCTTCCGTTTCGACGCCTCCAACACCTCGCAGGACCAGGAAGCCCAAATGGGCATGCATCACGACGGCATGCAGTTCTACGCCCTGCCTGGCGAGGGTCGTGGCCTCTTGGCCGTGAATCACGAGTACCACGACGATGGCCTGCTGCACCCCGACGGCCAACGCACCTGGAGCGCTGAAAAGGTGCGCAAGGCGCAGGCGGCGGTGGGCGTGTCGGTGATCGAGATCGTGCGCAGTGGCCCGGGTTGGATGATGGTGCGGCCCTCACCCCGCGCACGTCGGATCACTGCGCGCACACCCATGTATTTTTCGGGTCCGGCCGCCGGCCATCCTCTTTTGCGCACCGCGGCCGACCCGCAGGGCCTGAGCCCTGTGGGTACGCTGGCCAATTGCGCCAGCGGCAAGACGCCCTGGGGCACCTACCTGACCTGCGAAGAAAACTTCATCGGCTATTTCCGCGGACCGCAGCAGCCCGATGCGCACCAGCGCCGTTATGGCTTACAGCCAGGTGGTTATGGTCTGCGTTGGCACGAACACGATGAGCGCTTTGATGCGACGCGCCATCCGAACGAGCCGCATCGTTTTGGCTGGGTGGTCGAGATCGACCCCTATGACCCAACCTCGGTACCCGTCAAGCGCACCGCGCTGGGCCGCGTCGCGCGCGAGGGCGCGACGGTGACACTCACGAAGGATGGACGCGCCGTCGTCTACTCGGGCGAGGACGCGCGCTTCGAATACATCTACAAGTTTGTCAGCCGCGACGCGATGCGCCCGGGCGGCGCGCGCGCCAATGCAGATTTGCTCGATCACGGCACGCTGTACGTGGCCCGCTTCGACGCCGACGGCCGCGGCCACTGGCTGCCGCTGGTGCACGGACAGGGGCCTCTGACCCCGCAGGGCGGCTTTGCCGACCCGGGCCAGGTGCTGGTGAGGACGCGTGAGGCTTGCGACGCGTTGGGCGGCACCCGCATGGACCGGCCCGAGTGGACCGCGGTGCATCCCGATGGCTGGGTCTATTGCACCCTGACCAACAACACCCAGCGCGGCGAGCCCGGTCGCCCCGGCGTGGACGCGGCCAACCCGCGCGCGCGCAATGCGGCGGGTCACATCATTCGTTGGAAGGAGGACGGCGACTTTGACGCCACCTCCTTCACCTGGAACCACTTCGTACTGGCCGGCGACCCGACCAACCGCAGCGGCGACAGCTTCGGTTGTCCGGACGGTCTGATGGCCGATACGCGCGGCGTGCTCTGGATCCAGACCGACCTGTCGGCCTCGGGCATCGGCCGCCCGCCGCTGGAGCGCGTGGGCAACAACGCGATGCTGGCCGCGGACACCCGCACGGGCGAGATCCGCCGCTTCCTGGTGGGGCCCGTCAACGCCGAGATCACCGGTGCCACCATGGCGCCCGACGGCCGCACGATGTTCGTGAACATCCAGCACCCTGGCGAGGACCGCAGCGATGTGAGCGACACCGACAACCCACGGCGCCTGTCCAATTGGCCCGACTTTCGCGCCAACGGACGCCCCCGCTCGGCCACGGTGGTGATTCACAAGAACGACGGCGGTCTGATCGGGACCTGAAGGCGGCGGCCCGGGTGGTGCTGCAGGGCCTCATCCAGCGCGGTCTTCCCAGACCCGATCCGGGGGCGGCTCGGGATCGGGGAATTGAGCGTGCGTGCGCTCAATGCCGGGGGCTTGGGCAGCCGAGCGTGCGGGTGGCTGCTGCTGCGTCTTGCGGGGGCGCGAAGGCGATGGTTTTCCCTTGAGGGCCGCGGGGCCGGATCGGGTGGGCGCAGGGGGGCGTCGAGAGTCCTTGACCATCGCGCCAGCGTGAGCCCGCGCGTGCGCGCCCGAGGTAGGACGCGGCCCTAAGCCCGCGCGCGCCTTTAGCCGCCGCTTTCCAAGTGTTTGCCCACGATCCCGGCCAGCTCGAACATCGTCACCTGGGGCTTGCCGAACACCGCGCGCAGCTTGTCATCGGCGTTGATCGCACGCTTGTTGGTGGCGTCCTGCAAGCCGTTGGCCTTGATGTAGTCCCACAGCTTCTTGATCACTTCGGTGCGGGCCACGGCTTCGGGGCCGATTACCGCGGCCAGCGCGGCGCTGGGCTTGAGGCCGGCACTCGGCTTGCGCGGCGCTTTCGGGGTGGCGGCCTTCTTCGCAGCGGGCGCCTTTTTAGCGGCCGCTTTTTTCGCTGGCGCCGCTTTCTTGGCGGCCACCTTGCCAAACGGCGTACGCGTCGGTGCGCCCGAGGTTTTGCGTGGCGGGTACTTGCTCTCGCGCGGCTCGAAGGCGAAGTTCACCTTGCCTGCCTCCGCGTCCCAGGCCAGGAAGGCCTTGAACGCGCGACGCGTGCGCATCGACACAAACTTGTCCAGCAGGTCGGTCTTGCCGGTGGCCAGCAACTTTTGCATCTGCTCGCGCTCGATCGGCTGCTGCAAGATGATCTGGCCGCTCTTGAAGTGGCAGCTGGGCGTGGCCTGAGTGGGTGTGGGCACGCTCTTTTCGCAGACATAGTTCTTGCCGAACTCGAACACGCGCGCTGCGCACTTGGGGCAAGGCCCCAGCGGCTCCTGCGCGCCAAAATCGATCAACTCGCCGGTTTGCGCCGGGTCGGCTTCGTCGCCGAAATCGAATTCGAGCTTCCAGTTCTTGTCTTCTTCGCTGTAGGTCAGCGCCATTTCGGCGACGAAAGGCCAGCCCGCCTTGGAGCGGAAGCCCTCCAGCGGCCCGATCTTCTTGTCACGCAAGAACTGTTCGACCTCGACCAACTCGAAGGCGCGGCCTGCCGGGATCTTGGTGAACGAGAAGCCGCAGGCGTCATCCCCCGAGCTCGATTTGCCGGCGCAGGTGTAGCGACGGTAGTTTTCCTTCACGACGCCGCCGCAATTGGGGCAGGGTGTCGACAGCGTGGCGTAGTCGCCGGGCACGGTGTCGCGGTCGTACTCCTTGGCCTTTTTGACGATGCGCTGCGTCATCTCGGCGATCTGCTGCATGAAGGCATCGCGCGAGAGCTGGCCTTTTTCCATCTGGGCGAGTCGGTACTCCCATTCGCCCGTAAGCTCCGGCCGCGAGAGTTCTTCCACGCCCAGTCCGCGCAGTAGCGTCATCAGCTGGAAGGCCTTGGCCGTCGGGATCAGGTCGCGGCCCTCGCGCAGCATGTACTTTTCGTTGATCAGGCCTTCGATCGTGGCCGCGCGCGTGGCCGGTGTGCCCAGGCCTTTTTCGTGCATGGCCTCGCGCAGTTCCTCTTCCTCGATTTCCTTGCCGGCGGTTTCCATCGCGCGCAGCAAGGTGGCTTCGTTATAGCGCGCAGGGGGGCGGGTCTTCAGGCCCTTGGCGTCGGCTTGCTCGTTGGTGACGGCCTCGCCCGCGCGCACGGGCACGAGGGTCTTGCCGCTGCCTTCTTCGCCAGGCGCCACATCGAGCGTGGCCTCCTTGCCGTAGATGGCCAGCCAGCCCGGCTTGACCAGCACCTTGCCCTCGGACTTGAAGTGGTGGCCCGCCACGCGCGAGATGCGGGTCGTGACCATGTGTTCGGCCGAGGGGAAGAAGGCCGCGATAAAGCGACGCACCACCAGATCGAACAGCTTTTGTTCGGCCTCGGACAGGCCGGTGGGGATCTTGCCGGTGGGGATGATGGCAAAGTGATCGCTGACCTTGGTGTCGTCGAACACTTTCTTGGTGGGCTTGATGTAGTCCTTGTCCAGGGCCTCACGCGCAAAAGGCGCCAGATGGCCCAGGCCGCTGTCGGCCAGCGAACCCAGCGTGCCCTTGACCACCTTCACGTATTCCAAAGGCAGGTATTTCGAATCGGTACGCGGATAGGTCAGTGCCTGATGCCGCTCATAGAGCGTCTGCGCCAGGGCCAGCGTGGTCTTGGCGGAAAAACCGAAGCGGCCATTGGCCTCGCGCTGCAGGGTGGTCAGATCGAACAGGCCGGGCGAGGCCTGGTTGCTCGGTTTGGACTCTTCGCTGACCTCAGCGGGGCGCCCGCGCACCGCGTTGGCGATGGTCTGGGCCTCTTGCTGCGACCAGACGCGGTCAGCCTTGCGCTCGGCATCGGCCTCGTCTTTTTTCCAGGCGGGGTCGAACCACTTGCCCGGGTAGCTGCCGGCCTCGGCGGCGAAGCTGGCATGCACCTCCCAGTAGTCGCGGCTGATGAACTTGCGAATCTGCTCTTCGCGCTCGACCACCACCGCCAGCGTCGGTGTCTGCACCCGGCCTACGGTGGTGAGGAAGAAGCCGCCGTCACGCGAGTTGAAGGCGGTGAAGGCACGCGTGCCGTTGATGCCCACCAGCCAGTCGGCTTCGGAGCGCGAACGGGCGGCATCGGCCAGGCCGGCCATTTGCTGGTCCGAGCGCAGCTGCTCGAAGCCCTGGCGGATGGCGTCGGGCGTCATGGACTGCAGCCACAGGCGCTGCACCGGCTTGCCCAGGGGTTTGCTGCCGCCGGCGTATTGCTCAATCAGGCGAAAGATCAATTCGCCCTCACGGCCCGCGTCGCAGGCATTGATCAGGGCGGCAACGTCCTTGCGCTTGGCCTGTTTGACCACCGCGTTCAGGCGGGTCTTGGTTTTGTCCACCGGCTTGAGGTCGAAATGCGGCGGGATCACCGGCAGGTGCGTGAAGCTCCACTTGCCCCGCTTGACGTCGTACTGCTCCGGCGCCTGGATCTCGACCAGGTGGCCCACGGCGCTGGTGACCACGTAGCGCTCGTTCTCGAAGTACTCGTCGTGCTTCTCGAATTTGCCCGCCACAGGCGTGAGCGCGCGGACGATGTCCTGCGCGACGGATGGTTTTTCGGCGATGACCAGGGTCTTGCTCAT
>CANHSE010000006.1 GCA_947463025.1 Comamonadaceae bacterium | reverse complement strand
GGTCGACCCCGACTGGCTGCCCGAGGCGCGCAAGCGCAAATACAGCTGGGACCGTCGCAGCATGGTCTTCGTCAAGAAGCTGACCTGAGGTCGGACGCCGCGCGCAGCGGCACGACCTACCCGCCGACATATGCGGGCCACCCTCGGGGCGCATCCTGCGGTCTTTGGATCGACGCTCCCATGTCCTTTGAACATCGACTTCCCCTGGCCGATCGGCGCGAGGCCGGCCACCTGCTTGCCGCCGAACTCGCCTTTCTCAGGGACAGCCCCAACCTGCTGGTGCTGGCCCTGCCCCGCGGCGGCGTCCCGGTGGCCTTCGAGGTCGCCCAGGCCCTGAACGCGCCGCTGGATGTCTTCCTGGTGCGCAAGATCGGCATGCCCGACCACCCTGAATACGCCGCCGGCGCGATCGCCAGCGGCGATATCCAGGTGATGGATATCACCCCGGGCAACGCAGAGGAACGCCTGCGCCTGCAGGATGTGATTCGCCAAGAAACCCGCGAGCTGGCACGGCGCGAGCAAGCCTATCGCGGCACCCGCCCGGCGCCCGACCTGCGCGCCAAGACCGTGATCGTGGTGGATGACGGCTTGGCCACGGGCGCCACGATGGAAGCGGCCGTGCGCGCGATCCGGCGCCAGCAACCGGCCCTGCTGGTGGCTGCAGCCCCGGTGGCCTCGGCCTCGGCAGCGCGGCGCCTGGCGCCCTGGGTAGACCATCTGGTGGTGGGCGCGGTACCCGAGCCGTTCTACGCAGTCAGCCCCTGTTACCAGCGCTTTGCGCAGTGCACCGACCACGAGGTCTGCAATCTGCTCCAAGCCTCGCGCGATGACGCCACCGCCTGAGACCGGGTCGCCCCCATGCCCTCGACCCTGGCCCTACCCGCGCACGACGAAGCCTCGTTGGCACACGCCCTGGCTCCTCACATTCAGCCGCTGGAGCACCCGGCCGACGAAGACGCCTTGCTGCACTTCCTGGCCCAGGGGCGGATCGTGATGCTCGGCGAGGCCACCCATGGCACCCACGAGTTTTATGCGTTGCGCGCCAACCTCACCCGCCGTCTCATCGTCGAACATGGCTTTGGTGCTGTCGTGATCGAGGGAGATTGGCCCGATGCCTGGCGCGTGAACCGCTACGTGCGCGGCGGGGATCACGATGCCCATGCCGACGCCGCCTTGGCGGGCTTTCGGCGTTTTCCCACCTGGATGTGGCGCAACACCGTGGTACGTGAGTTCGTCGAGTGGCTGCGCCTGCACAATGGCGCCCGCCCTCACCGCCAAGGCACGGGCTTCTACGGAATGGACCTGTACAGCTTGTACGCCTCGATGGAGGTGGTGCTTGCGTATCTGGAAGACGCCGATCCCGACGCGGCACGCCGCGCCCGCGCGCGCTATGCCTGTTTCGATCACTTCGCCAAGGACAGCCATGCGTATGGCTATGTCACCCACTTGGGCTTGCGGCCGCACTGCGAGGACGAGGTGGCGGCCCAACTGCGCGAGATGGTGAGGCGTCACGCCAGCCTGACCCAGGCCGGCGGCTTCGCTCGTGAGGAGGCCTTCAACGCCGTCCAGAACGCGCGGCTGGTGCGCAACGCCGAGGCGTACTACCGCACCATGTTCTACCGACGGGTGTCGTCATGGAATCTGCGTGATCGACACATGCTCGAGACCCTGGAGGCACTCGAACACCACCTGGCCAGCGAGGCCGGTGCACCGCCGCGGATGGTGGTGTGGGCCCACAACTCGCACCTGGGCGATGCCCGCGCAACCTCCCTGCATCAACAGGGCGAATGGAATGTGGGCCAGCTCGCGCGTGAGCACTGGGGCGACGCGGTACGGCTCATGGGCTTTTCCACCTACCACGGCACGGTCACGGCCGCACCGGCTTGGGATGCTCGCGCCCAAAAGCGTCGGGTGCGCAACGGCCTGCCTGGCAGCCATGAAGCCCTGTTCCATCGCACGGGGCATCCACATTTCTGGCTAGCCCTGCGGGGCAACGAGGCGCTTTCGTCGGTACTGGCCCAGCATCGGCTGCAAAGGGCGATTGGGGTGATCTACCAGCCGCAGACCGAGCGCGCCAGCCACTATGTGCACGCCCATTTGCCCGCCCAATTTGACGCCATGGTCCACATCGACTCGACGCGTGCCTTGGAGCCCCTGGAGATCGAACCCGATTGGCTGGCGCAGGAAGAGCCTGCGGAGACGTTTCCGTCAGGTCTGTGAGGCCGTGTCGGGCGCCTGGCGAAACTGACGCCAGGCCAGGGCCGACAAGACGAGGGCGATCACCACGAAGCACAGGAAGGACCAATTGGCGATCGAGCCGCCCAGAAACGTCCAATCGACCGCGGCGCAATCGCCGCCACCCCGAAAGATCATGGGGATCGCCCGCTCCAACGGAAAGGTCGCAATCATTCCGTAGAAATCGCGGCCGCAGGACACGACCTCGGGGGGATGCCACTGCAACCAGGTCTGGCGCGCCGCGACAAAAGCACCGAACACCGCCAGCGCAACGCCCAACGCACTGCCTGCCCACCAGCCACCGCGCCGTGAGGTCAGCGCCCCCAGCGCACTGACCACTGCCACCCCGATCAGGGCATAGCGCTGAACGATGCACATGGGGCACGGGTTCAAGCCCACGACGTGCTGCAGGTAAAGGCCGAACGCCAGCATGGCCACGCACCCGGCGGCCACCCCTGCCAGCACACGGCGCGGCGCCACATCCAGCCATGCAGTCACATCAGTCCTCCACGAAAACCCGGGCCTTGCGGGGCGTCACCAGGAGGGTGTCGCCTTCCCGAAAGCCGGCATCCCTGTATTGTTGCGCGGGAATCTGGGCTTCAAGCACGGAATCGGCTCCACCCTTATCCGATCGACGGGAATCGTCCACTGTGACCAATTCCAGGCGGGCGATCGGGCCGACCACGATGGCCCGCGCCAATCGCGCCACGATACCCCCATCACGCCCGGCGGACTGCCCCGGCTGGTAGCGCGCCACCTCCAGATCGTGTGGGCGCACATAGGCATAGGCCTTGGCATCCTGGGCGTCGGCATGCTCAGGCGCCTGCAGGCGCAGACCTTCCAGGTGCACCTCGCCCTGGTGAGCGCGCCCGTGAAAGAGGTTCACATCGCCCAAAAATCCATAAACAAAGGGACTGGCCGGGTGGTCCCACACGTCCTGGGGCGAACCGACCTGTTCGACCACGCCCCCGTTCATCAAGACCACCCGATCAGCCACTTCCAGGGCTTCTTCCTGATCGTGGGTGACGAAGATACTGGTGACGTGCAGTTCGTCATGCAGGCGACGCAGCCAGCGACGCAGTTCCTTGCGCACCTTCGCATCGAGCGCGCCAAAGGGTTCGTCCAGCAGCAGCACCTTGGGCTCCACCGCCAGCGCCCGCGCCAAGGCGATGCGCTGACGCTGGCCTCCCGAGAGCTGCGAGGGAAAGCGATCGGCCAGCCAATCGAGCTGCACCAGCCCGAGCAGCTCGTGCACCTTGGACTTGATCTGCGCCTCCGAGGGCCGCTGCGCGCGCGGCTTCATGCGCAGGCCAAAGGCCACGTTCTCGAACACGGTCATGTGTCGAAACAGCGCGTAGTGCTGAAACACAAAGCCCACGCCGCGTTCGCGCACATGCACGTCGGTGGTGTCTTCACCGCTGAAATAGATGCTCCCGGCATCCGATGACTCCAGGCCGGCGATGATGCGAAGCAGCGTGGTCTTGCCGCAGCCCGACGGCCCCAGCAAGGCGATCAGCTCGCCTGATTCAATCTGCAGCGACACATCGCGCAGGGCCTGGAAATCGCCGAAGTTCTTGCTGACGTTGCGAATTTCGATGCTCATGATGCTTCCTTGATGGCGCCCGGGGGCGCCCATGACGCGGGTTGCTCGGGCGGCAGGGCCGACGCAGCCTTCATCTCCCGCTCGTGTTTCCACTCGGCCACGGACTTGATCACCAGCGTGACCAGCGCCAGTAACGCCAGCAGCGAGGCCACCGCGAAGGCCGCCACCGATTGATACTCGTTGTAAAGAATCTCGACGTGCAGCGGCATGGTGTTGGTCTGCCCCCGGATATGCCCCGACACCACCGACACCGCACCGAACTCGCCCATGGCCCGGGCGTTGCACAGGATGACGCCATAGATCAGGCCCCATTTGATATTGGGCAGCGTCACGTACCAGAAGGTTTGCCAGCCGCTCGCACCCAGCACGATGGCCGCCTGTTCTTCCTCGTTGCCCTGGGCCTGCATCAGCGGAATCAGCTCGCGCGCGATAAAGGGAAAGGTCACGAACACCGTGGCCAACACGATGCCAGGCACGGCGAAGACGATCTTGATGTCATGCGATTCGAGCCAGGGGCCCAGCCAGCCCTGCGCGCCGAACACCAGCACATACATCAGCCCCGCCACCACCGGCGAGATCGAGAACGGCAGGTCCACCAAGGTGGTGAGGAAAGCCTTGCCGCGAAACTCGTACTTGGCGATGCACCAAGCCGCTGACACACCGAACACCAGGTTCAGGGGCACGGCGATGGCGGCGGTGATCAGCGTGAGACGGATCGCGGACCAGGCATCCGGCTCGCGCAGACCGTCCAGGTAGGCGCCCACGCCCTTGCGCAGGGCTTCGGCAAACACCGCCGCCAGCGGCAGCACCAGAAACAGCAGCAGAAACACCAGCGCCAGGCCAATCAGCGTCCAGCGCACCCACGGCGCCTCGGTGGTGGAGAGACGGCGCACCGAAGACGTCGCGCCGCTCATGCCGCCCCCGATCGTTTGCGTTGCCAGGACTGCAGCGAGTTGATCACCAGCAGCATGAAAAAGGACATCACCAGCATCACCACCGCCACGGCGGTGGCGCCAGCGACGTCGTACTGTTCGAGCTTGCCGATGATGATCAGCGGCGTGATCTCGGAGACCATGGGCATATTGCCTGCGATGAAGATCACCGACCCGTACTCGCCGATCGCCCGCGCAAACGCCATCGCAAAGCCCGTGAGAAGCGCCGGCGCGATGGCCGGAAAGATCACATGCGCAAAGGTTTGCCAGCGTGTGGCGCCCAGCGACATGGCCGCCTCTTCCAGCTCGCGCTCGGTGTCTTCCAGTACCGGCTGGACGGTACGCACCACGAAGGGCAAACCAATGAAGATCAGGGCAATCACCACGCCGTTGGGGTTAAACGCCAGTTGGATCCCCAGAGGCTCCAGGTACTGACCGATCCAGCCATTGCCCGCCAGCAGCGCGGTCAGCGAAATCCCAGCCACCGCCGTGGGCAGCGCAAACGGCAGGTCCACCAGCGCGTCGACGATGCGCTTGCCCGGAAAGCGATAGCGCACCAACACCCAGGCCACGAGCAGCCCTGCGAACACATTGACCAGCGCCGCGATCAAAGACGCACCAAAGGTCAGGCGGTAAGACGCCAACACCCGTGGCGAGCTGATAGCGGCCCAGAACTGATCCCAGGTCAGCGTGAGGCTCTTGAGAACCAGCGCCGACAGCGGAATGAGCACGATGAGACTGAGGTACACCAGCGTGTACCCCAGCGTGAGGTTGAATCCGGGGAGCACTCGCCGCCCCCGCAGGCCTCCGGCAGAACGAGTGAGGGGGCTAGGCGCAGTCGCAACAGCAGTCATGGGGTGTTTTCCAGAGCCAGCGCGGATCCGGCTTTGCCGGTCCGCTGCTGGCGCCCCCCTTGGGGGGAGGCGCCGAAGGCGCGTCGGGGGGGATTCACTTGACCGTATAGATCTTGTCGAACTGCCCGCCGTCGTTGAAGTGAACCTTCTGGGCTTCAGACAGCGAACCAAACAGTTCCTGCACGGTGAACAGCGGAATCGGCTTGAAGGCGCTGGCGTATTTCCTCAGGACCGCTGGGTTGCGCGGGCGGATGTTGTGCTTGGCCGCGATCTCCTGGCCTTCTTCCGAATACAAGAAGTCCAGGTAGGCCTTGGCCAACTCGCCCGTCCCCTTCTTGGCCACGGTGCGCTCGACGATGGCCACCGGGTTCTCGGCCACGATGCTGATGGACGGATACACGATGTCCACCTTGTTCGCGCCAAATTCCCTGTCGACCGACACCACCTCGGATTCGAAGGTGATCAGCGCATCGCCGATATTGCGTTGCAAGAAGGCGGTGGTGGCATCACGCCCGCCGCGCGCCAGGACTGGCACGTTCTTGAACAACTTGGCCACGAACTCGGCGGCCTGGGCGTCGGTGCCGCCCTTTTTCTTGATGTAGCCCCAGGCGGCCAGGTAGGCGTAGCGGCCATTACCGCCGGTCTTGGGGTTGACCACCACGACCTTCACGTCGGGGCGAATCAGGTCGTCCCAGTCCTTGATGTTCTTGGGGTTGCCATTGCGGGTGAGAAACAGCATGGTCGACGTGGTCGGCGCCGCCTGATTCGGGAACCGCCGCGCCCAGTCCTTGGCCACCACGCCTTTTTCGGCCAGGAACTCGATGTCGGTAGTGGTGTTGAAAGTCACCACATCGGCATCCAGGCCGTCGGCCACTGCACGCGCCTGGGCCGAGGAGCCGCCATGGGCCTGATCGATCTTGACGTCGCGGCCCGTGGCCTTTTTGTACGCGGGCACAAAGGCCGCGTTGATGTCTTTGTAGAACTCGCGCGCCACGTCGTAAGAGACATTTAGCAGGGTTTGCTGGGCGCTGGTCAGGCCACTGGCGGCCAAGGCGAGAGAGGCGATGAGGGTCTTGAGTGCGGACTTCATTTTCAGGCTTACGTATAACGACGGCCTGAATTCTCTGTTTCTGGTTATAAAACGACAACGAACATCTTGTTGTTTACATATCTCGCGCCACGTATAAGGCGCGACCCCGCGCCCCGCCGGCGCTCGCACCGAGCCCGGATCAGAGCAGCGCGCGCAACTCGCGCGCGGCGTCCTGCAGCAGGGGCAGGAGCTCGCGCTGCAGCGTGCCGCCCTGGGCGCGGGCCGAGCCCACCACCACATTCAGTGCCGCCACCGTGCGCCCGCGCGTGTCGCGAAGTGGCACCGCCAGGGCATGCACGCCCAGCTCATGGACCTGGGCGGCCTCGCAAAAGTCCAGGCTGCGTGTTTGGTCGATCCGCGCGCGAAATTCGCGAGGATCCACCGTGGTGTGCGCCGTGAAGCGCGCCAGCGTGCGGCCCTTGAGCCACGCCGTCAACAGGCCCTTGGGCAAGGCCGCCAGCAGCACCTGGCCGGTGGAAGTGGCATGCGCCGGCAGGCGCGCCCCCAAATGCACCCCGTAGGCCAGCACCCGGGTGGACCCGCTGCGGGCCACGATCACCACCTCGTCTTCGTCCAGCAGCGCCGCCGCGTAGGAGTCGCCCGTTTGGGCCGCCAGCCGGTTCAGGGTGGGCTGCAGCGCCCGCGGCAGCCGGGCCGAGGCCAGGTAGCTGCCCGAAAAGCGTAGCACCTTGGGAGACAGCCAGAAATGGCGTCCATCGGTCTCCAGATACCCCAGGTGCGCCAGCGTGAGCAGGTGTCGGCGCGCGGCCGCGCGCGGCAAGCCCGCGCGCTCTGCGGCCAGGGTGGCGTTCAGGCGCTGGCGTTCGGTGTCAAAACACTCCAGAACTGCCAGCCCCCGGGCCATGCCCTCGATGTAATCGGCCTTGGCTATCGTCATGGTGCGCGATGATCGCACAACTGGGGCGATCATCGGTCAAACCGAAGCCCTCCCGCCGGCGCGGCAACTGATGAGCGCCTAAGCTCGCGCCTCAGGAGACACCCCATCATGAGAACCCAAGTCGCCATCATCGGCGCCGGCCCTTCCGGCCTGCTGCTCGGTCAATTGCTGCACAAGGCCGGCATCGACAACATCATCCTGGAGCGCCAGAGCGGCGATTACGTGCTCAGTCGCATCCGCGCGGGCATCCTGGAACAGGTCACGGTGGACTTGATGCGCGAGGCTGGCGTGGCGCAGCGTCTGGACCGCGAAGGCATCGTCCACCACAGCATCGAGCTGGTCTTCGCCGGCCAGCGCCATCCGATCGACGTGCACGGCCTGACCGGGGGCAAGGTGGTGACGGCCTATGGCCAGACCGAGCTGACTCGCGACCTGATGGACGCCCGCGCCGCCGCGGGCCTGACCACGGTTTATGACGCAGGCGAAGTCACGCTGCATGACTTCGATGGCAGCACCCCCACCGTGAGCTACCGCAAGGACGGCCAAACCCACACCCTGGCCTGCGACTTCATCGCTGGCTGCGACGGCTTTCATGGCGTAAGTCGCGCCAGCGTGAAGGACCGCGTGACCGAATACGAAAAGGTCTACCCCTTCGGCTGGCTGGGCGTGCTGGCCGATGTGCCGCCGGTATCCCCCCACGCCATCGTCTATGGCAACAGCGAGCGCGGTTTTTCGCTGTGCTCCATGCGCAGCATGACCCGCAGCCGCTACTACGTGCAGTGCCCGCTGGACGACAAGGTGGAGAGTTGGAGCGACACGCGCTTCTGGGACGAACTGCGCAGCCGCCTGGATCCGGAGTTGGCCGAGCGCATCGTGACCGGTCCCAGCATTGAAAAAAGCATTGCGCCGCTACGCAGCTTCGTGGCTGAACCCATGCGCTTTGGTCGCTTGTTCCTGGCCGGCGATGCGGCGCACATCGTGCCGCCCACGGGCGCCAAGGGGCTGAACCTGGCGGCCACCGATGTGAAATACCTCTCGGGTGCCTTCATCGAGTATTTCCGCGACCGCAGCGCGGCGGGCATCGACACCTACTCTCAGCGCAGCCTGCGACGTATCTGGAAGGCGGAGCGCTTTTCGTGGTGGCTCACAACGCTGATGCACCGCTTCCCAGACAGCGAGGGCTTCGGCCAGAAGGTGCAAGAAGCGGAGCTGGATTACCTGGTGAACTCGCGGGCGCTGTCGACCTCATTGGCCGAAAACTACGTCGGCCTGCCGCTCTGAGGATCGACGCGCGCCGGGCTCAGGCCGCGGGTTGCTGCTGCGCGGGCGCGGGGGGGGCGCCCCCAGCGTCCTCGGCGTCCTCCGTCGTCTCACCCTGGGGCTCGCCTTCGCCGGTCTTGCGTTCAGACTTGGCGCGCAGCTTTTCTTCCTTCTTTTTCTTCTTGGCCAGCTCGCGTTGCCGCTTTTCGTATCCGTAATTGGGTGTGGCCACAGGTGTTCCGTTTCGTCAGTGCAATAGCGCCAATGTAAGCGATCCGGCGTACCGGCGACAACGCGGACGCGGCGCGTCCGTCAATTCAGCAGGGCCATCGCCTGCGCCAGATCGGCCTGCAAATCGGCCACCGCCTCCAGGCCGATGGAGAACCTCACCAGCACACCCGGCTGCGTCCAGGTACGCAGATCGGCGCTGCGCATCGACGGTACGTCGTAGGGCACAACCAGGCTCATCGGCCCTCCCCACGAATACCCCAGCTTGAACAGCCGCAGACCGTCGCAAAAGGCGTCGACCTGCGCCGGGGCATAGCGGGGATCAAACACCACCGAGAACAGGCCGGCCGCCAGGTCACGGGGCCCGCACAAGGCCTGCCAATGCACATGGCCAGGCGCACCGTCCAGGGCGGGGTGCAGCACTTGGGCGATCTCAGGCCGCGCCTGCAGCCACCGCGCCAGTTCGCGCGCCGCACGGTCGTGGGCGCGGTAACGCAAATCGATGCTGGCCAGCGAGCGCAGCACCGCCTCGGCGTCGTTGGCGGCGACCCCCAAGCCCAGGCGCATGTGTGCCCCCTTGATGCGCAGGTGCAGGGCCTCGTCGCGGGTGACGATGCTGCCCATGAGAACGTCACCGCCCCCGCTGGGGTACTTGGTCAGGGCCTGGACCACGATGTCGGCCCCACCGCCCTCACCCGGCGCGCCCGCCAGATCGAACCCATTGAAAGCCAGGCCAGCCCCCCAGGTGTTGTCCAGGGCGGTCAGCACGCCGCGCTGACGGCAGATCGCGGCCAGCGCCTGAAGCGGCGGAAACTCCATCGTGACCGAGCCCGGGGCCTCTAGCCACACCAGCTGCGTACGCGGCGACAGTCGCGCGCGCAGGTCCTCGGGGTTCAGGGGGTCATAGCGCTGGTGGGTGATGCCCCACCGCGCCAATTCGCCCTGCGCCATCGCCAGCGAAGGGCCGTAGGCGTTGTCCGGGAGCAAGACCTCGCCGCCGGCGGCCAGTAGCGCGAGATTCACGTTGGCGATCGCGGCCAGGCCGCTGGGCACCAGCACGCACTGCGATCCGCACTCCAGCGACGCGATGCGCGCTTCGAGCAAAAAAGTGGTGGGCGTGCCGTGCAGGCCGTAGGTGTAGCCGGCCTTGTCGCGCCAGTCGCGCGCGCGCATCGCGGCGACGTTGGGAAAAATGACGGTCGACGCCTTGAAGACCCCGGGCTGCGGCGCTACGAAGCCCTCAGGCGGGGCATAGGGGTGATGGATCAGGTCGGTGATGCGATCAGGCATCGTGCGACTGTAGCGGCAGCGATCGGATCAGATCTTCCACTTCTCCAGCAGGCGCTGCGGCCCGAGTGCGTCATAGCTCTCGAAGGGCTGGTGGATCCAGGGGTTGGTCGGCAGGAATTCCACCGAGTAATCGGGCGTGAAGGTCGACAGCCCTTTGGTCCAGATCACGGCGCTGCGCAGCTCGGAGATAGGCTTGTAGTTGTTCTTCAGAAGATCCACCACCTTGTGCAGGGTGTGGCCCGAGTCGGCCAGATCGTCCACCAACAGCACGCGGCCCGCGATCTCGCCCTTGGGCGTGGTGATGTAGCGGGCGATGTCCAGGTTGCCCTGCACCGTGCCGGCTTCGGCGCGGTAGGAGCTGGTGGACATGATGGCCAGCGGCTTGTCGAAGATGCGACTGAGGATGTCGCCGGGGCGCATGCCGCCTCGGGCCAGACACAGGATGGTGTCGAACTCCCACCCCGACTGATGCACGCGGATCGCGAGCTTCTCGATCAGGTTGTGGTATTCGTCGTAGCTCACATACAGGTGCTTGCCGTCTTCGGTCAACATCGCTTCAGTCTCCTTCGTTCTATTCTTTCACAGCGCCGAGCACACGCTCAGTCCGCGCTCAGAGGGGAAGCCCTTCCAGGGCCACCGCGGATCTGGCTCCGCCAGTCCGCCGGAGGCGCCCCCTTGAGGGGGAAGCGCCAAAGGCGCTTCGGGGGCGGACCTCATGCGCCACAGGCGCTTCGGGGGTGGACCTCACTCCGCAAGGTAAGGGTGTCGCATCATGATCGTATGGTCGCGGTCCGGGCTGGTCGAGATCATCGCGATCGGCACGCCAGTGACCTGCTCGATTCGCTGCAGATACAGGCGCGCATTCACCGGCAGCTTGTCGTAGTCGGTCACGCCCACCGTACTATCGCTCCAGCCTTCCATCGTCTCGTAGATCGGCTTGCAGCGAGAGATCTCGTCAGCGCCCAGAGGCAGGATGTCGATGGTCTCGCCATCGAGCTCGTAGCCGGTGCACAGTTGCAAGTGCTCGATGCCATCGAGCACGTCCAGCTTGGTGATGCACAGGCCCGACAGGCCGTTCACCTGCGCACTTCGTTTGAGCAAGGCCGCATCAAACCAACCACAGCGGCGCGAGCGGCCGGTCGTGACGCCCTTTTCGGCGCCAACGGTGGAGAGGTGGTAACCGACAGTGCCCGGTTTTTCCCAATCGAGCTCGGTGGGGAACGGCCCGCCGCCCACCCGCGTGCAGTAAGCCTTGGTGATGCCCAGGATGTAGTGCAGCATGCCCGGGCCCACCCCCGAGCCGGCCGCCGCATTGCCCGCCACGCAGTTGCTGGAGGTGACGTAAGGATAGGTGCCGTGGTCGACATCGAGCAGCGTGCCCTGTGCGCCTTCGAACAGCAGGTTGGCGCCATTGCGATGGGCCTCGTTGAGCTCGCGCGAGACGTCGGCCATCATGGGGCGCAGCTGCTCGCCCAGGCGCAGGGCCTCGTCCAGCGTCTGCTGGTAGTCGATGGCTGGCGCGTTCAGGAAGGTGGTGAGCACGTGGTTATGCAGCTCCAACACCACCTTGAGTTTTTCGGCAAAGCGCTCGGGGTGCTTGAGGTCCTGTACGCGCAGCGCGCGGCGCGCGATCTTGTCTTCGTAGGCGGGGCCGATACCGCGGCCGGTGGTGCCAATCTTCTCGGTGCCACCCTTCTCGCGCAGGGCCTCGCGTGCGATGTCCAGGGCTGCATGAAACGGCAGGATCAGCGGGCAGGCCTCGGAGATACGCAGACGCGAACGCACCTCAACGCCCGCCTTCTCAAGACCCGCAATTTCTTCGAACAGCTTGGCCGGCGACAGCACCACACCGTTGCCGATGTAGCACCTCACGCCCGGGCGCATGATGCCCGAGGGAATCAGGTGCAGCGCGGTCTTCACGCCGTTGATCACCAGGGTGTGACCCGCGTTGTGTCCACCTTGAAAACGCACCACGCCTTGGGCCATCTCGGTCAGCCAGTCGACCAGCTTGCCCTTGCCCTCGTCGCCCCACTGGGTGCCGACCACGACCACGTTACGACCAGTTGTCTTGTTCATCGAATCACTCGTTGGAAAAGGGATGGACTGCGCGCTCACAGGCTGCGCACGGTCCAGACCGCGCCCTGTCGCGCCAGCTCGCGGTCACAGTGAAACTCATCGACCTCGCTCTCGTGGCCAGGCAGGACGCAGACCACAGTCTCGCCCTGGGCACGCAGACTGGCGATCGCGGCACGCAGGGCGGGCTCCTCACCCCAAGGCGCGCGGATGGCGGCACGCAGGGGCCGGCGGGCGGCCACCGCCACCAGCTCGCGCAGGTCCAGGCTGAAGCCCGCAGCCGGCCGATTGCGACCGAACACAGCGCCGACTTCGTCATAGCGACCACCGCGCACCAAAGCGTCGCTGCCGCCGGGGGCGTAGATCGCAAAGCGGGTGCCGGTGTAGTAGGCATAGCCGCGCAAGTCGGCCAGGTCAAAGCTCACGCGCGCGCCATCCAGGTGGCCGGCCAACCAGCGCAGATGGGCCAGGGCATCGCGCACCAGGGGCGAGGACGGCAAGCGGCGCTCGGCCTCGTCTAGCACCGAGGCGTCGCCGTAGAGGGTGACGAGCGCCGCCAGGCCCTCGCGAGAGGCCGCGGGAAACTCGCGGGTCAGGCTGGCCAGTTCGCTGGCGTCCTTGGCTGCCAGGGCGGCATGGACCTGGGCCAAGACCGCGGCGTCCACCGGCAGCCCGGCCAGCAGCGCCCGCACCAGGCGGGCATCGGCCATATCGACGGTCAGCTCGCCCACCTGGGTGGCGCGCAGGCAGTCCAGGGCGAGGGTGAGGGCCTCAAGATCAGCCTCCAGGCCGGCGTGGCCGTAGATCTCGGCGCCAAATTGAAGGGGCTCGCGGGTGGCGTGCGGCCGGCCCGGTCGGGTGTGCAGCACCGGGCCGCAGTAGCACAGACGGGTCACGCCGACGCGATTGAGCAGGTGAGCGTCGATACGAGCGACCTGGGGGGTGGTGTCGGCGCGAAGGCCCATCATGCGGCCCGACAGCTGGTCGACCAGCTTGAAGGTCTGCAGGTCCAGGGCCTCGCCCGTGCCACTCAGGAGCGACTCCAGGTGCTCCAGCAGGGGCGGCATGACCAGCTCGTAGCCATAGCCACGGGCGGTGTCGAGCAGTTCGCGGCGAAGCTCTTCGATGTGCCGGGCCTCGGAGGGCAATACATCGGCGATGTGATCCGGCAGGACCCAGGCGGACATGAAAATGGCAGGCTGTTAAAACCGGTAGTTTACCGGTCTGCTCAAGGCGCTCCCGGAGCGGGTCAAGCCGCCGTGACCCATGCCAGCAGCGCCAGCCCCAGGACGACGCTCAGGAGGCCAAAGAAACGCAGCTGGCCATCACGCAGGAGCACCAGGCGCTCGAAGGTGCTGCGCCAGCGCCCGGGGGCCAGCAGCGGCAGCAAGCCCTCGAACACCAGCACCAGGGCCAGCGCCGCCCAGAACACCTCAGACGACACGCCGCGCCTTATTTGCGCGCAGGAGCAGCGGTAGCAGCGGTAGCAGCGGTGCCGGCACCGGCTCCGCGGAAGTTACGGAAAAACTCGCTGGAGGACGGATCCAGCACCATCACATCCCCCTTGCGGCCGAAGCTGGCCTTGTAGGCATCCAGGCTGCGATAGAACTGGGCGAACTGCGGATCGCGACCGAAGGCCTCGTTGTAGATGCGCGCGGCTTCGGCATCGCCCTCACCCTTGATCTTCTGGGCGTCACGGTAGGCATTGGCGATGGCGACCTCGCGCTGGCGGTCGGCGTCGGCGCGAATCTTCTCACCTTCGGCGGCGCCGGTGGAGCGCAGCTCGTTGGCCACACGCTTGCGCTCGGCCTCCATACGGCGATAAACCGATTCGGTGATGGCCTCGACGTAGTCGGCGCGCGTGATCCGCACGTCCACCACATCCACGCCCCAAGGCTTAGTGCCCTTGACCACTTCCTGCACCTCGCGCTTGACGTCCGCCATCAGCTGCTCGCGGCTGGTGGAGAGCAGCTCGCGCACGGTGCGGCGGTTGATCTCCTCCTGGAAGGCGTTGCGCACCACGCGATTGAGCTGGTTGGCACCCGCGGCCTCGTCCAGGCCGACATTGCGGATGTATTGCGAGGGATCGCTGATACGCCAGCGCACGAACCAATCGATCACCACGCGCTGCTTTTCAGCCGTGAGCATGGGTTCGGTGTCACTGCTGTCCAGGGTGAGCAGGCGCTTGTCGATGTAGCTGACGTTCTGAAACGGGGGCGGCAGCTTGAAGTGCAGGCCCGGTTCGGTGATCACTTCCTTGATCTGGCCCAGGGCGTAGACCACGCCGAACTGGCGCTGATCCACGACGAACAGGGTGGAGGTGAGCAGCACGAGGGCTACCAGGGCGGTGGAAATCCAGAGTCCGATTCGGTTCATGGTGTGGCTCCCCGTTCAGCGCGATTCGCGTTCACGGCCGCGGGTGTTGGTGGCGTCTCGCGCGCGCGGGTCGGCTGCAGCGGGCGGCGCCGCGGGGGCCGGCGCGGGCGGCGCGACGGCGGCCGGTGCGCCCTCCCCGCTAGCCACTTGCTGCATCAGCTTGTCCAGCGGCAGGTACAGGAGGTTGGACCCCTGGCGGGAGTCGATCATGACCTTGTTCACGTTGGCATAGATCTGCTGCATCGCGTCCAGGTACATGCGGTCACGCGTGACCTGGGGCGCCCGCTGGTACTCGGTGAGCACCGAGCGGAAACGCTGGGCATCACCCTGCGCCTGCGCCACGATCCGTGCCTTGTAGGCATCGGCTTCTTCCTTCAGGCGCGAAGCAGAACCCACGGCACGCGGGATCACGTCGTTGGCATACGCCTGGGCCTCGTTCTTGGCGCGCTCGCGTTCTTGACCTGCCTTGAGCACGTCGTCAAAAGAGGCCTGCACCTGCTCGGGCGGACGCACGCCGCCCTGCTGCAGGTTGACGGCCACCACCTCAACGCCCAACTTGTAGCGATCGAGAATGATCTGCATGAGGTCGCGCACGCGCGGACCGATCTGGTCGCGCTCCTCGGCCAGGGCAGAGTCCATGCGCATCTTGCCGACCACTTCGCGCACGGCGGTCTCGGCGGCGTGCACCACGGCTTCGCCGGGGTTACGGCTCTCGAAGAGCCAGGCGCGCGCATCCTTCAGGCGGTACTGCACGGCGAACTTGATCTCAACGATGTTCTCGTCTTGCGTAAGCATGGCCGACTCGCGCAAGCCGGTGGCGCGAATCACGGTGTCGCGTCCGATGTCCACCGAGCGAATCTGGGTGACGGTCACGACCTCGTGGCGCTGAATGGGATACGGCAGGCGCCAGTTAAAGCCCGCGCCAACGGTGGACTGATAGCGTCCGAACTGAGTGATGACGGCCTGCTGGCCCTCCTGCACGATGAAAAAGCCGGTGCCCAGCCAGATCAGGGCGACCACGGCGGCCACCAGGCCGGCGCCGATGCCGGCGCTCTTCATGTCGGGTTGGAAGCCACCGCCGCCCCCACCGGTGCCACCGCCCTTGCCGCCGCCGGGGCGGCCACGGCCACCAAACAGGCCGCCGAGCTTGCGGTTGAAATCGCGCCAGAGTTCATCGAGATCCGGCGGGCCGGGATTGGGGCCGCGTGAGCCGCTGCCGTCCGGGCGCTCGCCCTCGGGGCGACCGGGGTCGGGCCGGGGCGGCTCGGGGCGGTTGTTCTCGGCACGGGCGTCGTCACCGCCGCGGCCCCAGCGGGGATCGTTCAGGTTGAACATGCCCCGCAGGCGTTCGCGCAGGCTGGGAAAGGAAAAGTTCATTCGCATGGGTCTCATGGCTTCAGGGAGCATTGTGCCTAATCAGGCTTGTGCCTCCTGCGTGTCGGGGGATTGAGGGGCGGCGTCGGTGCCCGGCCGGTGCGCGGTTTGGGCCTGGGCGGCCAGGGTCTGGCGCAGCTGCGGCAGTCCCTCGCCTGTGCGGGCGCTGAGGAACACCCGGGGGACCGAGCGGCCCTCCAGATCGAACCGGTCTTGCATGTGGCGCGGTCGCTGGCTGGGCGCCAGGGCGTCGAGCTTGTTGAAAACCAGTACCTGGGGCACCTGACCCGCGCCGATCTCGTGCAGCACGGCCTGCACCTGCGCGATCTGCTCCGGGAATCCCGGGTTGGCAGCATCCACCACGTGCAGCAACAAGTCGGCGTCGGCCGCCTCGCGCAGGGTGGCCTGGAAGGCATCGATCAGGCCGTGCGGCAGGTCACGGATGAACCCCACGGTGTCCGACAGCGACACAGAGCGCCCAACGCCCGCGGCCTCGGGATCTTGTGCGGCCAGGTACAACTGGCGGGTGGTGGTGTCCAGGGTGGCAAAGAGCTGGTCGGCCGCATAGGCACGCG
The DNA here is from genome assembly GCA_947463025.1 of Comamonadaceae bacterium. GTDB lineage: Bacteria > Pseudomonadota > Gammaproteobacteria > Burkholderiales > Burkholderiaceae_C > Ramlibacter. The sequence goes on along the minus strand of CANHSE010000006.1, from coordinate 16,423 downwards.
CCTTGACCAGGGCATTGAACAGGGTGGACTTGCCGGCGTTGGTGTAGCCCACCAGCGAGATGCTGAAGGCCCCCTGGCGTTCGCGCTGGCGTCGCTGGGTATTGCGCTGCTTCTTCACCTTTTCGAGGCGCTCCCGGGTGCGCTTGATGGCGTCGCCGATCATGCGGCGGTCCAGCTCGATCTGCTTTTCGCCAGGGCCGCCGCGGACGCCGGCGCCACCCGTCTGGCGCTCCAGGTGCGACCAGCGCCGCACCAGCCGGGTACTGACGTACTGCAGCCGGGCGAGCTCGACCTGCAGCTTGCCCTCGTGGCTGCGGGCCCGCTGGGCGAAGATTTCGAGGATCAGCAAGGTGCGGTCATTGACCGGCAGCTGAAGGTGGCGCTCGAGGTTGCGCTGCTGAGCCGGGCTGAGGGACTGGTCAAACAGTACCTCGGTGGCCCCGACATCGGCCGCCAGGGCCTTGATCTCGTCGGCCTTGCCGCTGCCGATGAAAAGCGCGGCATCGGGGGCGCGCCGCTTGCAGGTAACGCGGGCCACAGGCGCCAGGCCGGCGGTCTGCGCCAGCAGACCGAGTTCCTCGAGCTGGGCGTCGAAATGGGGGGCTCCGAAATCCACCCCGACCAGGATGACCGAGGGGGAGGCGGTGGGTGCGAGGTCTTGCAAGTGGAGGGGGTCGACCCTGTCCGCGCAGGTCAGGCCGGGGGCGATTCCTGGCCGTCTGCCGCGGAGAAGTTGACAGCGCGACCCGGCACGATGGTGGAAATCGCGTGCTTGTACACCATTTGGGTGACCGTGTTGCGCAGCAGCACAACGTACTGGTCGAAGGACTCGATCTGACCTTGCAGCTTGATGCCGTTGACGAGGTAGATGGAGACCGGCACATGTTCCCGACGCAGGGTGTTCAGGAACGGGTCTTGCAGGAGCTGCCCTTTATTGCTCACGATATTCTCCGTGTTGAGTCGTTTTGTTGGAACTTGCACCTTACCACAGCGGGCCTATTGTGCAAGTAGGTTCACGCCAACGGCCCTGTCCGCAGCGTGGTCCAGACTCAGTCCTTGTCGGCGTACGGGTTGGTCGAAGTCTTCATCTCGATGCGCAAAGGCGTGCCAATCAGCTTGAACTCTTTGCGAAACCGACCCTCCAGGAAGCGCTTGTAGGCGTCGGTGACATGCTCCAGGGAGTTGCCATGGACCACGATCACCGGGGGGTTCATGCCCCCCTGGTGGGCATAACGCAGCTTGGGGCGGAACATGCCGGCCCGCTTGGGCGACTGAAACTGCACGGCCTCCAGCAGCAGCCGGGTCAGGACCGGCGTGGGCATCTTGACCATGGCCGACTTGTGGGCCAGGGCAATCGAGTCCCACACCGGGCCCAGGCCCTGACGCTTTTTGGCCGAGATGAAGTGGATGGCCGCGAACTTCAGGAAGGCCAGGCGCGACTCGATCTGGCGCTGCAGCTGCTCGCGCTGGTAGTCGTCGACCGCGTCCCATTTATTGACCGCAATCACCACCGCACGCCCGCTCTCGAGGATGTAGCCGGCAATGTGGGCGTCCTGGTCGGTCACGCCCTGGGTGGCATCGAGCAGCAGCAGCACGACGTGGGCAGACTCGATGGCCTGCAGGGTCTTGACCACCGAGAACTTCTCAATGGCCTCGAACACCCGGCCCTTGCGGCGCAGGCCGGCCGTGTCGATCAGCTCGTAAAGCTGGCCCTTGCGCTCGAAGGGAACGGAGATTGCGTCGCGCGTGGTGCCCGGCATGTCAAAGGCTACCAGGCGCTCTTCACCCAGCCAGGTGTTGATCAAGGTGGACTTGCCCACATTGGGGCGGCCGGCCACGGCCAGCTTGATGGCACCGCTGTCAGTGGCCTCGCCCTCTTCGTCGGGCTCAGGCAGGTTCAGGGTCTCGAGGGCCTGCTCGACCAGGCTGCGGATGCCCTGACCATGGGCGGCAGACACCGCCATCACCTCGCCCAAGCCCAGCTCGTAGAACTCGGCCAACTGGGTGCCTTCGGTCATGCCTTCGGCCTTGTTGGCCGCCAGCACGGTGGGCTTGCCCAGCTTGCGCAGGTAGCTGGCGATGTCGTGGTCTTGGGCGGACAAGCCGCCGCGCGCGTCGACGACAAACACCACGACGTCGGCCTCGGCCACAGCCTGGCGGGTCTGCTTGGCCATTTCGACGTAGATGCCACTCTCGGCGGTGGGCTCGAAGCCGCCGGTGTCGATGACGATGAATTCATGCCCACCCTGGCGCGCGTTGCCGTAGTGGCGGTCGCGGGTGAGGCCAGCGAAGTCGGCAACGATGGCGTCGCGCGACTTGGTCAGGCGGTTAAACAGCGTGGACTTGCCGACATTGGGGCGCCCCACCAGGGCGACAACGGGTTTCATCGACGAGACAGGCTTACTGCGGCACGAAGCCGAACACGCCGCCGGTGCGGGTCACCACCACGACGGTGTTGCCCGCCAGCACAGGCGCCGCGGCGATGGCCGAGCCATCGGTGGTCAGGCGGGTGAGCAAGCTACCGTCCTCGCGGGAGAGTACGTGCACGAAGCCGAAGCTGTCGCCAATGATGAGAGAGCGGCCGGCGGACAGCGGAGCCGAGAGACCACGCAGCGCCAGGCGGTCGGTGCTCCAGACGCGCTCGCCGTCGCTGCGACGCCAGGCCATGACGGTGCCGTTGGATTCGGTGCCGAACAACTGCTGATCGTCGCCATGCACCCCCTCCGCGCCTTTGGCGGGACGCGTCCAGGTGGCGGTGCCGCGCGCGGTGTCGATACAGCCGACGGCGGCCTGGAAGGCGCGCGCGCAGACGCTGGCGCCCACGCGGCTGACCGGGCCGACCAGATCGATCAGGCGCTCGACGTCGTTGGTGCCGCGGGTGACGCCGATCGGGGCCTCCCAGCGGATGCTGCCGTTGGCCGGGTTCAGACCGGCCAGACGTCCGCCCTGCCCCACCACCAGCGTGTCGCCGACAGCCAAGAGCACTCCGTTTTGGCGCAGCACCAGCGGCTCGCCGGGGCGTTGCTGGGTCCAGAGCTTGCGGCCGGTGGCGCCGTCGTGGGCCGCGACCGAGCGGTCCCCTGCCAGCACAAACACACGCCCGCCGGCGACCAAGGGCGCGGTGTGGCTTTGCGCCGGCAGCTTCTCGCGCCACAGAATCTGACCGCCGCTCAGGGCCACGAGTTCGTTGCTTCGGGTGATCACGGCGGCGGTACGTCCATCGCTACCCACCCCGGCGCTCAAGGGCGCCTCGACACTGGTACGCCAGCGCTGCGCGCCGCTGGCCGCATCGAGCAGCGCCACCTTACCGTCGCTGGAGGCCACGGTCACCTCCGTGCCATGGACCTGCACCGACAGCGGTATCTGCACCGGGCCCAGGCGCACGGTCCAGGCCTGCCGCACGCCCAGCAGATTGGGGTTGGGCGGCAGCTCGGCGGGCTTGGCCGGCGGGGGGCTGCCGCCCAGGAAGGTCGGCAGCATCGCACAGCCGCCCAGCGTGAAGGCCAGCGCCAGGCAGATGGCTGTACGCACCCCGTGCGCGTGCAGCCCGCGCAAGGCAACGCCCACGCTCATGGCTTGCTCGCCCCGGCAGCCGGCACCGCCTTTTTCGGGTCTACGCCCAGAGCGGCCAGCTTGACCTCGACCAAGCGGCGGTAATCGGCGCGGGCATCCAGGCCCGGCAAGGCCTTGAGGTATTCGGCCTTGGCCTGCGCAGGTTTGCCTTGCAGCTGCAGGATGTCGCCCCGGCGATCCGCCGCCAAAGGCTCGAACTCAGGGGCCATGGGCTTGGCCAGCTGCGACAGGGCCTCGTCATAGGCCTTGGCATCGGCCAGCAGGCCGGCCAGGCGCAGGCGGGCGATGGACTGATAGCCGGCGTCGGAAGACTTCTCGGACACCCAGACCAAGGCCGCCTTGGCGTCATCGGACTTGCCGCTTTCCTGCATCGAGCGGGCCGCCAGCAGCGCCGCCTGGTGCGCGTAGGTGGTGCCGGCGAATTTATCGCGGATGTCGTCAAAGGCGCGCTGCACGCGGGCCTGGTCGCCGGTGGCGGCCGCGCGCTCGACCTCGGCATACAGCGCAGAGGCCTGGCCGGCCTGGCGGGTCTGCCAGAGGTTCCAGCCGTTGTAGCCCGCGAAGCCGCCCAGGACGATGAACAGCGCCCAGGAGATGAGGTTGCCGTATTTGTTCCAGAAGTGCTTGACCTGGGCAAGCTGCTCCTGTTCTTCGAGGTCGAGGTGTTGGGCCATGAGGTGTCCGCGGTAAGCGTTCGATTGTAGTGAGGGCGGCCAGGCCGCCCAGGACGCGCCAGGCTTAAGCCTTCAGGCCAGCGCCCCACTCGGCGGCAGCGGCCAGGGGATGGCGCGCCTGCGCGCCAGCACCATCGCGCAGGGACTTGACCGTCACTTCGCCGGCGGCCAGTTCGTCGGCGCCAAAGATCAGGGCATGGCGGGCGCCGCTGGCGTCCGCTTTCTTGAACTGCGACTTCATGCTGCCCAGGCCTTCGGCCGACGCCGCATGCATCTGTACCTTCAGGCCGGCGCCGCGCAAGGTTTGCAGCGTGCGCAAGACCACCGGCATGGCCGCCGCGTCGGGGACGATGGCATAGGCATCGGGCAACGGCTCGGGAATGGGGGCACCCTGCTCGCGCACCAGTTCGAGCACGCGCTCGACGCCTAGCGCCCAGCCCACCGCCGGCGCGGGCTTGCCACCGATCTGGGCGATCAGGTCGTCGTAGCGGCCACCGGCGCAGATGGTGCCTTGCGCACCCAGGCTGTCGGTGACGAACTCGAAGACCGTGAGGTTGTAGTAGTCCATGCCGCGCACCAGGCGCGGGTTGATCGTGTACGCGATGCCGTTGGCATCGAGCATGGCCTTGACGCCGTTGAAGTGCGCCAGCGATTGAGCGCCCAGAAAGTCGATCAGGCGCGGGGCTCCCTGCACCATGGGCTGCATCGCGGGATTTTTGGTGTCCAGGATCCGCAAAGGGTTGGTGTGCAAGCGACGGCGCGCCTCGTCGTCGAGCACGTCGGCATGGCGTTCGAAGTAGGCGATCAGTTCGGCGCGGTGCTGGCGGCGCTCGGCGGGCTGGCCCAGGCTGTTGATCTCCAGGCGGATGTTCGACAGGCCCAACTCGCGCCACAGGGCGTCGGCCAGCAAGATGATCTCGGCGTCGACATCGGGCCCGGCAAAGCCCAGGGCCTCGGCACCGATCTGGTGGAACTGACGATAGCGCCCACGTTGCGGACGCTCGTGGCGAAACATCGGGCCCATGTAGTACAGGCGCTTGCCACCGTCATACAGCAGCGAGTGTTCGGCGACCGCGCGCACCACGCCGGCGGTGTTCTCGGGACGCAGGGTGAGGTGCTCGCCATTCAAGCGATCTTCGAAGGAGTACATCTCCTTCTCGACGATGTCGGTCACTTCGCCCAGGCCCCGCACGAACAGCGCGGTGGGCTCGACGATGGGCGTGCGGATGTTGCGGTAGGCATAGCGCGCCATCAGGGCGCGCACGGCCTCCTCGAACCACTCCCACTGGCCCGAGACGGGGGGCAGGATGTCGTTCATGCCCTTGACGGCGGTCAGGGGCTGGGCCTTGGCGGCTTTGTGCGTGTCGGTCATGCAGGAAGAAAACTCAGGCGGCCTCGGTCTGGCCAAAGCGCTTTTCGATGTAGGTCTCGACGAGTTGGTGAAAGTCGGTGACGATGGTGTCGCCGCGCAGCGTGGTGGCCTTCTCGCCGTCGATGTAGACCGGCGCCGCGGGCGCTTCGCCGGTGCCGGGCAGGCTGATGCCGATGTCGGCATGCTTGCTCTCGCCAGGGCCGTTGACGATGCAGCCCATGACGGCCACTTTCAGGTTCTCGACGCCCGGATAGCGCTTACGCCACACCGGCATCTGCGCGCGCAGGAAATCGTCGATCTGCTTGGCCAGCTCCTGGAACGTGGTGCTGGTCGTGCGGCCACACCCCGGGCAGGCGGTGACGCTGGGAACGAAATTGCGCAGGCCCAGGGCCTGCAGGATTTCGGAGGCGATCACCACTTCTTGCGTGCGCGATTCACCCGGCTGCGGCGTGAGCGACACGCGGATGGTGTCGCCGATGCCCTCTTGCAGCAGCAAGCCCAGAGCCACGCTGGAGGCCACCGTGCCCTTGGTGCCCATGCCGGCTTCGGTCAGGCCCAGGTGCAGGGCGTAGTCGCAGCGACGGGCCAGCTCGCGGTAAACAGCGACCAAATCCTGCACGCCACTGACCTTGCAAGACAACAGGATCTGGTTGGGGTCCATGCCCAATGCGACCGCGCGGGCGGCCGAGTCGATGGCCGAGGTGATGAGCGCCTCGTACATCACCGACTTCGCATCCCAGGGTTGGGGGCGGCGACCGTTCTCGTCCATGAGCTGCGCGAGCAGCTCTTGGTCCAGACTGCCCCAGTTGACGCCGATGCGCACCGGCTTGTTCCAGCGCATGGCCGCGTCGACCATCTGCGCGAATTGCTTGTCGTGCTTATCGCCCTTGCCCACGTTGCCGGGGTTGATGCGGTACTTGGACAGGGTCTCGGCGCAAGCGGGGAACTCGGTGAGCAGGCGATGGCCGTTGTAATGAAAGTCGCCCACCAGGGGCACGTCGATGCCCATGCGATCGAGCTGCTCGCGGATGTAGGGCACCTGCTGCGCGGCCTCGGGGGTGTTGACGGTGATGCGCACCACCTCAGAACCGGCCACCGCCAGCTCCTTGACCTGAATGGCGGTGGCAATCGCGTCAGCGGTGTCGGTGTTGGTCATGGACTGCACACGCACCGGCGCGTCGCCCCCCACGGTGACAACACGCGAGCCCCAGACCACGCGGGCCTGGCGCGAACGGCGCGGCAGGGGTGCGGCGCCGGGAATGGGCAATGAGGTAGAGGTCATGGCTGGCGGGCGGCGGAGGCCGCAGGTTGCGAGGCAGCGGGACGGACGGGAGTCGGAATCGAGACCGGGGCCGCAAAGGCCACGGAGGCCGCAGGCGCCGAGGGGGCCGGCGTCAAGGGCACCATCAAGGGCGTGACCGACTCGACCACGATCTTGTCAGAGGCCGTGGGCGCCGACGGAGCGGCAGCCGGCTGTGCGGGGTCCGAGGCGGGTGCACGCTCCTCCTGAATCTCGGGCACGACGATGAGCGCCAACGCGGCGAGCAGCAACACGACGGCGACCAGCACCGGCGGCCGCAGCAGGCGCTCGCGCCAGGTCAGACCGCCCACGGGGGTGGAGTTGCGAAAAGGCTCATTGATGCCGACGTTGACCGAGACCGCGCGGGGCGTGCCCTGGGGTAGCGCCGCCAGGATGGGCATGGGATCGATCTTGAGTTGGCGGCAGACGCTACCCGCCAGCGCCCGGGCGAAGGTGTGGTCAGGCAGCAGATCAAAACGCCCCTGTTCGAGGGCCTCGAGCTGACGCACCGGCACCTTCAGGGCCACGGCCAGCGCCGCGACGTGCACACCGGCCTGCTCGCGCGCCTGACGCAGCAAGGCACCCCCGCCCTGCGGCTGCGGTACGGGGTCGACTGTCTCACTCATCAAAGATTCCCTTGTCATAGGCGGTGAGCTCCCGCGATTGCGGGTAGCGTTTGCGCAGCTGGTCCGCGAGTTGCTGCATGGCGACCGTATCACTCAGACGCCGCTCGACGCGGATCCCCAGCCACAGCGATTCGGCATTGGCGCTGTCGCTGTTGTTCAGACGCCGGATGTAGAAGCGAGCGCGTGGCAGCTCACCCTGGCGGTAAAGAAGCTGGGCCAGGTTGTAGCCGGTCAGCGGATTGGAGGCGTCAAGTTCGTAGGCGCGAGTCAGGCTGTCCTGGGCCTGGGTCAGGCGACCCGCCCGGGCCTGGCACACGCCCTGGGCCAGGTAGGTACGGGCGCGCGCCGGGTAGACCGGGCTGGCCAGCGCTTGACCGAAGGCACGCTCGGCTTCGTCGTGGCGGCCCTGGCCGCACATCATCCAGGCGTAGTTGTGCAGGGTGTCGGGATCGCGCGGGTTGAGCGCCAGGGCCCGCCGGAAACTGTCCTCGGCCTGGCGCGGGTCGCTCAGGCGCAGGTAAATGAGGCCGCGCAGGTTGTAGGCCGGCGCGTACAGCGGGTCATGGCCCAGGGCCTGCTTGACCTCGTCCAGGGCCACCTCGGTACGCCCCTCCTCGAAGTACCCCACCGCCAGCTCGGTTCGGATGCGCGCACGTTTGCGCGCGGGCGATTCGTCGGATTCGGTGATGGGGTCCGCGCCGGTCGCAGAAGTGCCCGCGGGCGTCGCGCAGCCCGCGAGGGCCAACAGCGCAGCCACCAGGCCCAGGCAGACCAAACCGCGCAAGACGGCCGCAACACCTAGCCCTGACGCCCCTCTCATGCGAGACCCTCCTTGGCCACCGGATCGGCCGGCACCGGGGTGAGCATGACCGTGCGTTGCGCGGCGATGCGCTCGCCGACACGCGTTCGATCGCGCACATCGCCTGCCAACTGACCGCAAGCCGCGTCGATGTCGTCGCCGCGGGTCTTGCGGATGGTCGTGACGATACCAGCATCGCTGAGCAGCTTGGCGAAGGCCTGCACCCGCGAGGACGGAGAGCGCGTGAGCCCAGAGGCCGGGAAGGGATTGAAGGGAATCAGGTTGAGCTTGCAGGACACGGCCTGATCGCGCACCAGAGCGACCAGGGCGCGGGCATGCTCGGGCTGGTCGTTGACGCCGTCGAGCATGCAGTACTCGAAGGTAATGAAGTCGCGCGGCGCGTGCGCCAAGTAGCGCTTGCAGGCCTGCATCAACTCGACCAGCGGGTATTTGCGGTTCAGGGGAACCAGGGGGTCGCGCAAGACGTCGGTGGGCGCGTGCAGGGACACGGCCAGCGCCACCGGGCAGTCCTGGCCGAGCCGGTCCATCATGGGCACCACCCCCGAGGTGGACACGGTGACCCGCCGGCGCGACAGACCGTAACCATGGTCATCGAGCATCGTGCGCAGCGCGGGGATCAGGGCGCTGTAGTTTTGCAAGGGCTCGCCCATGCCCATCATCACCACATTGGAGATGACGCGCTCAGACGTGGCCAGGTGCTGGCGCAGGAAGTGCTCGGCAAACCACAGCTGGGCGACGATCTCGCCCGTTGTGAGGTTGCGAGCAAAGCCCTGGTGGCCGGTGGAGCAAAACCGACAGCCGACCGCGCAGCCCGCCTGAGACGAGACGCACAAGGTGCCGCGGTCTTCTTCGGGGATGAAGACGGCCTCGACGGCATTGCCGGCACCGACGTCAAACAGCCACTTGATGGTGCCGTCGGCGGATTCGTGCTGAGAGAGGAGGCGCAAGCCCTCGATCCGGGCGGACGACTCGAGCTTGGCCCGCAGGGACTTGGCCAGATCGGACATCTGGCTGAAGTCCGAGGCGCCACGCTGATGAATCCAGCGAAACAACTGGGTGGCGCGAAAGCGCTTCTCACCCAGGCCCTCGCAAAAGGCGGCCAGACCCTCGAGATCGAAGTCGAGAAGGTTGGCCGTCATGGCATGCGCCGTCCCGTTTCAGCGGGCGTGGACGTTCATGCCGGCGAAGAAGAAGGCGATCTCGACGGCGGCGGTCTCGGGCGCGTCGGAGCCGTGCACGGCGTTGGCGTCGATGCTGTCGGCGAAGTCGGCGCGGATGGTGCCCTTGTCGGCCTTCTTCGGATCCGTAGCGCCCATCAACTCACGGTTCTTGGCGATGGCGTTTTCGCCTTCGAGCGCTTGAATCATGACGGGGCCCGAGACCATGAAGTCCACCAGGTCCTTAAAGAAGGGACGGGCCTTGTGCACGGCGTAGAACTGCTCGGCCTCGCCACGCGAGAGGTGGGCCATCTTGGCGGCGATCACTTTCAGACCGGCACCTTCGAAGCGCGAGTAGATCTGGCCGATCACGTTTTTGGCGACAGCGTCGGGCTTGATGATGGACAGGGTGCGTTCGATGGCCATAGCGATTCTTTCTTGGATGATTTCCGGGAGCAGGACAAAAGGTCTCGGGCCGCCGCCGCAGGACAGGGCCCGCAGCGCACCCGAAAGTACAGCAAAGCCTCGGATTTTAACCTATGGGACAGCGTTTCAGCGCCCGCCGCGCCGCGAACCGCCGTTTCCACGCCGGGGGCCGCCGCCAGGGCCCTGGCCCTGGCGCTGTCGGGTGAAGCTATCGGCCCCGATGTAGCCCAAGGAGGTCTTCATTGGATCGGGCTGGCCACCGCCACCCCCACCCGCGTTGCGGTCCTTGCCGCGCGGGCCGCCCTTGTTGCGTCCACCACCGCCCCCGCCACCCGGCGCGCCGTTGGGTCGGCCGCGTCGGGGCGCGTTGTTGTTGCGGCCGCCCTCGCCGTGTGGCGCTGCGCGGTCCGCGCCCTGGCCGCCCACGGCCTGCACCAGGCTGCGGATGTCGCGCTCGTCCAGCTCCATCCAGGCGCCGCGCTTGAGGCCGCGCGGCAGCACCATCGCGCCATAACGGATGCGAATCAGGCGGCTGACGGCGTGGCCCACCGCCTCGAACAGGCGCCGCACCTCGCGGTTGCGGCCTTCGGAGATGGTGACGCGGTACCAGGTGTTGGCGCCCTCGCCGCCCCCGTCTTCAATGGAGCCGAACTGGGCGCGGCCGTCGTCGAGCGAAATGCCGTCGAGCAAGCGCTGCTTTTCTTCGTTGCTCAGGGCGCCCAGCACGCGCACGGCGTACTCGCGCTCCAGGCCAAAGCGCGGATGCATGAGCTTGTTGGCCAGCTCGCCGGAGCTGGTGAAGAGCAACAGGCCTTCGGTGTTCAGGTCCAGGCGGCCCACAGACTGCCACTTGCCCTGATACAGGCGCGGCAGCTTGCGAAACACCGTGGGGCGGTTCTGCGGGTCGTCGTGGGTGACGACCTCGCCGACCGGCTTGTGATACGCGATGACGCGCGCCGGCGGCGGCGCGATGCGCACGCGGATCGGCTTGCCGTTGACCTTGATCTGATCGCCAAACTGGATGCGCTGGCCGATATGGGCGGGCTCGTTATTGACCGAGATGCGCCCCTCGGTGATCAGCTGCTCCATCTCGAGACGTGAGCCCAGGCCCGCCTGCGCCAGCACTTTATGCAGCTTGGGGGTCTCGGGCTGAGGGGCGAGGACGCGCTTGGGCAGCGCGAGGTCGGGGCTTTGCTCGTCGGCGTCGTAGCGGCCGGACACCACGTCCTCGAAGCGGGTGGCTTCGGAGGCCGCGGTCGCTTCAGTCGTTTCAGCGGGTTCCGTGGCTTGAGCAGGCGCTTGGGTGCCGGGGGTGGGCTCGGCAGAGACTCGCGGGCGCTCGGTGCCCGGGGTGTCGCCGTCGGGCAGGGAATCGGTCATGGTGTGGGGGGAGGAAGGTCGGCCCCCGCCTCGGGGGCGTCGTCGGCCAGCACCAAGGGCTCGGCGCCGCCGGCGGCGGCCTCCAGGGCGGCCAAAGGATCCGCCTCAAGATCGGGGTGCACGGTATCGCCCTCGCCGCCGGCCAATGAAGCCAGCAACTGCGCCTGTTGGGAGGGGTTCTCAATCGCGGGCAGCTGGTCGAGGGACGCCAAGCCGAGGTCATCAAGGAACTGGCGGGTGGTGGCGAACAGGGCCGGGCGGCCCACGGCCTCGCGATGGCCGATGACCTCGACCCAGCCGCGGTCTTCGAGCTGCTTGAGGATCAGGCTGTTGATGGTGACGCCGCGGATGTCTTCCATGTCGCCGCGGGTCACCGGCTGGCGGTAGGCGATGATGGCCAAGGTCTCCAGCGCAGCGCGGGTGTACTTGGGCGGCTTCTCGGGATGCAGGCGGTCCAGGAATTCGCGCATCTCGGGGCGGCTCTGAAAGCGCCAGCCGCTGGCCACGCTCACCAGCTCCACACCGCGCGGGGCCCAGTCATCCTGCAGGTCCTGGAGCAGCGTCTTGACCGTGTCGGCGCCCAGCTCGTCGTTGAACAGCACGCGCATCTCGCGCAGCGTCAGCGGCTGGGGGGAACAGATCAGGGCCGTTTCCAGGACGCGCTTGGCATCCGAGGTATTCATGTTGTCGTGTCGAAGGAAGAGGCCGCCGCTGCGGCCGCCGAGGTGCCTGCGCGGCACCCGCCTGGAGGGATTCCAAACAGGGAGGGGACGGGCCCACAACCCCTAGGACGGTAGGGCCTCATTGTAGCCCAGGCCCCAGGTGGACAAGGCCTGCACGAGGTCGGTGGGCACCGGCGCCTGAAAGGCCAGCGGCTGGCCGGTGGCCGGGTGGGTGAAGGCCAGGCGGTAGGCGTGCAGAGCCTGCCGCGTGAGGCTGGCGGTCAGCGTTCCGCCGTAGACCGTATCGGCCACCAGCGGGTGACCCAGATGGGCCATATGAACCCGAATCTGGTGGGTGCGGCCGGTGCGCAGGGTGCAGCGAACCCAGCAGCCCTCGGCGGCGTTGGCCAGCAGCTCGATCTGGGTGGCGGCGGGCTTGCCGCCCTCGCGGGCCAGATCGACCACCGCCATGCGCAAGCGGTTGCTGCTGTCACGGCCGATCGGGGCCTCGACCTCGCGCGGCGAGATGCCTCGCCAGGGCCGGTGCCCCAGCGCCAAGTACTGGCGCGAGACCTCGCGGGCCGCAATCAGGCGCACCAGGGCGTCCATAGTGGGTCGATCGCGGGCGACGACCATGAGGCCACTGGTGTCCTTGTCCAGGCGATGCACGATACCGGCGCGCGGCAAGGTGGCCGCCCGCGCATCGCGCGCGAGCAGACCATTGAGCAAGGTGCCGCGCCAATGCCCGGGTGCCGGATGGACCACCAGGCCAGGCGGTTTGTTGACCACCAACAGGTGGGCGTCCTCGTACACCACATCCAGCGCCATAGGCTCGGGTTGAAAGGCCTGGCTCTGGGGTGTGGGCCGCAATTCGACCTGGCCCCGATCGCCCGCCTTGACCCGCTGTGCGCTGCGCAAGACCGGCTGGCCATTGAGGTGTACCGCGCCATCGGCAATCAGCTGCTGCAGGTAACTGCGCGAGAACTCGGGCACCTGTGCGGCCAGCACCCGGTCCAACCGCTCGCCGTGTCCATGGGCATCCACCGCGAAGGCACGCAGCTCGCTTTCGCCTTCGGATCCCGCCTCGAGGGGCGCGTCCAGGGGCGCGTCGGGGTCGGTCTCAGCGGGGTCGGCCGATATAATCGATGTGGTTTTACTCAAGGGAACCTGCGTCATGCTGCGTGTGAAATTATCGACGGTCAGCGCACTCGTGCTGGCCTGCGGCATGGCTCTCCTCTCGGGGTGCGCCTCGCTCAAGGCCGACCCGACCGAAAAGTGGAGCCCCAACAAGATCTACGCCGAGGCCAAGGACGAACTGCGAAACGGCGCCTACGCCAAAGCGATCGACCTGTTCGAGAAGCTCGAGGGCCGCGCCGCCGGTACGCCGCTGGCCCAGCAGGCCCAGCTCGAAAAGGCCTTTGCCCAGTACAAGAGCGCCGAGCCGGCCCAGGCGACCGCCACCCTCGATCGCTTCATCCGCCTGCACCCGGCCAGCCCAGCCCTGGATTACGCCCTGTACCTCAAAGGTCTGGTCACCTTCAATGACGACCTGGGGATGCTGTCGTTCCTGACCCGCCAGGACCTGTCCGAGCGCGATCAGAAAGCCGCCAAGGAATCATTCGAGTCCTTCAAGGAACTGGTTGCCCGCTTCCCTGAGTCGCGCTATGCAGTCGATGCCCAGGCGCGCATGGTCTACATCGTCAACTCCTTGGCCCAGTACGAAGTGCACGTGGCCCGCTACTACTTCCGCCGCGGCGCGTATGTGGCTGCCATCAGCCGCGCGCAGCTGGCGGTGACCGACTACCAGAACGTGCCGGCCATCGAAGAAGCCCTGTACATCATGCACCGCGCCTACGACGCCCTGGGCATGCAGCAAATGGCGGCCGACGCCCGCCGTGTGCTGGAGCGCACCTACCCCAAAAGCGAATTCCTCACGCGCGGTTTCAGGTCCAACCCGGATCCGTGGTGGAAGCTGTGGTGACCGCCGCCAGGGCTTCCAGGGCCTGCGCGTAGCCCTCTGAGGTGGTCAGACGCCGCATGGGCGGCAACGCCGCGAGTAGACGCCGGCCATAACCCATGCTCACGAGGCGGCTGTCGCAAATCACCAGCACGCCATGATCCGACTCGCGCCGAATCAGCCGCCCTGCCCCTTGCTTGAGTGACACCGCGGCCTCGGGCACGTGGTAATCGTTGAAGGGATTGCGGCCCTGCAACTGCAGGCGTTGCGAGCGGGCCTGCACCAGCGGGTCGCCTGGTGGCGGAAACGGCAGCTTGTCGATCACGACCAGCTGCAAGGCATCGCCCGGCACATCCACACCTTCCCAGAAGGACGCGGAGGCCACGAGCAGGCAACCCCGGCCACCCCCTGTAGCCGCTTCACGGAAACGCTCGATCAAACGGCGCTTGGTCCCCTGCCCTTGCACCAGTACCTCGACATCACGACTGCCCTCAAAGCGCGCCTGCAACGACTCGCCGATCGACCGCAACGCGCGCAGGGTGGTCGTCAGCACCATGGTGCGCCCACCCAGACGGGTGGCCCCTTGGGCCGCGAGATCAGCCACCCCGGCGCTGTGCGAGGGGTCACCGGGCCGAGGCAAACCGGGCGGCACATAGACCGCCGCCTGGCGGTCGTAGTCGAAGGGGCTGTCGACCCGCAACACCCGCGCGTCGGTCAGGCCGCACGGTTCAGTGAACCACGACAGGCGTGCGTCGTCACCCAGGGTGGCCGAGGTAAAGATCCAACTGCGGGTTGACGAGGGTACGTCGTCCGGCGCGTCGTCTTCTTCGGACTCCGCGTCGTGCCCAGTCGCGTCGACCTTGAGCAAGCGCGAGCGCACCGCCTGCGCGATGTCCAGGGGCGACTGCGTCAGGCGCAGCTGCTGCCCGACATCGGCCCATCGCACCGAGCCGGGTTCGCAAGGCGCGATGAAGCGGCGGGCGCGCTGAGCCAGGGAGGCGGCACGCTCATGCAGACGCACGAAGTCGGGGGCGATCTCGCTGACGGTGTCCAGGGCGTCGATGGCCTGCTCACACGCCTGGACCACCGCCTCCAGCGCGGCCTGCCACACCTGCGGGTCGGCATCGCCGGGTGCGTCGCCACTCCAGGACAGGCGCGAGCCCATGGCGCCCGCCCCTGCGGCCAGCCGAAGGTCACGCGCTGAGCGCTCGACACGGGCTGCGACCTGCTGCCAATCGACCAGCCCACGCGCCAGTTGCAGGCCGGCCCCGAGGGTGTCGCGACAGAAGTCGATCAACTGGCTGGTGGCCAGCTGCGTGCCCAGAAACTGCACACCGATCTCATTGAGCTGGTGGGCCTCGTCAAAGATCGCCACGCGCACCGAGGGCAGCAATTCGGCCATCCCGGACTCGCGCACGGTGAGGTCGGCGAAGAAAAGATGGTGGTTGATCACCACGACGTCGGCAGCCAGCGCCTCGCGGCGCGCGTTGTTCACGTGGCAGCCGCGAAAACGCGGGCATTGCGAGCCCAGACAGTTGTCACGGTTGGAGGTGATCAGGGGGATCACCGGCGAGCGATCGTCCAGGGCGGGCAATTCGGCCAGGTCACCGGTGGTCGTGGTCTGGGCCCACACCTCCACCTTGGCCAGGGTCAACACCGCATGACGATCGGCCAACAAGGCATCCTGGCGCGCCATCTCCATGCGATGGGTGCACAGGTAACTGCCGCGGCCCTTGAGCAGTGCGGTGCGCACCGGTAGCCCCAAGGCCTGAACCAGGCGCGGCAGGTCACGGCCATACAGTTGGTCTTGCAAGGTCTTGGTGGCCGTGGACAGCAGGACGCGTTCGCCACTGAGCAAGGCAGGCACCAGGTACGAGAAGGTCTTGCCCACGCCGGTGCCGGCCTCCACCACCAGCGCGCCGCCGGACTCGAGGGTCTGGGCCACCGCCATCGCCATCTCGGTCTGACCGGCGCGCGGCTGAAACTGGTCGGCCGCTTGCGACAGCGCGCCATGCGGCGCGAAGGCCTCGCGCACACGGGATTCGAGGGTCATGCCAGTGCGCGGCTCATGCCGGCTCTTGGGGTTCGAGCAGTATCTCCAGCCGCGCGATCTGGTCACGCAGGGCGAGACGCCGCTTTTTCAAGCGGCGCAACATCAGTTCGTCCTGCGGCATCTGCGTGCTGGCGCCATCGATCAGGGCGTCGAGGTCAGCGTGTTCCATGCGCAGCTCAATGAGGCGCCGCGCGGGGGAGTGCAGGTTGGTGTCCAAGGGGTCGAGGGGCGTGAGGCCCGAGAGCAGGAAAATCGATGATACCCGCCGCTTGCGCGTGCGCCGGGTCGTGCCCCCGGGTCAGGGCGGCACTGGCAGGGCCGAGGCGGCGGGCTTGCTGCGTTCGGCCTGGCGCTGGCGCTGACGCTCTTTACGCGCCTGTGCCTCCTCGAGGCGGCGGGCGTGGGCCTGTGCGTTGGCCGCAG
>CANHSE010000005.1 GCA_947463025.1 Comamonadaceae bacterium | reverse complement strand
TAATCAAGGAGCAGCATCATGGCGAGCAAAGGCGGACGCGAAAAAATCAAGCTGGAGTCCACTGCGGGCACCGGCCACTTCTACACCACCAGCAAGAACAAGAAGACGATGCCTGAAAAAATGTCGATCATGAAGTTCGACCCCAAGGCGCGCAAGCACGTCGAATACAAGGAAATCAAGCTGAAGTGATTCAGCGCGATCCCCAGAAAAAAGCCCCGCAATGCGGGGCTTTTTCTTGGGCGCCTTGGGCTGCACGCGCAGCCCTGGGGCCTCAGGCGTGCGCCGCGCGCAGGCGCTGCGAGAAGACCTGCAAGCGGGCAATGCCGCTGTCCTCGGCACGCTTGCACCAGGCCTGCAGGTCGTGGGTCAGCTGCTCGCGAGAGACCGAGGTGTTGAGCCACATCTGGCGCAATTCCTCGCGCATGGTGAGCATCTTGTCCAGGGCAGGCGAGGCCGCGCGGGCCTGATCGACCTGGTTGCGCGCATCGGCCGGCACGCGATCGTCGTCGCGGTGCAACCAGCGACGGGCGGCTTTGAGGATGGACAGGTCTTGACCGCGCGCCTGGAGCACCGAGATCTCGTCGCTGCAGGCGCGGCGCATCTCGCGGGCGTAGCGGGCCATGACCTCGTAGCGGTTGGCGATCACGGCCTCGAGCGTCTTTTCGTCGGCAACGGGGCGGATGTCACCCAGTTGCAGCTTGGGCGGCACCTTCTTGACCTTGGCCCACCCGATGGCCTGCATGGCGCGGATATAGGCCCAGCCCAGGTCGAACTCATAGCGCTTGACCGAGAACTTGGCCGAGGTGGGGTAAGTGTGGTGGTTGTTATGAAGCTCTTCGCCGCCAATGATCAAGCCCCAGGGCGAGATGTTGGTGCTGGCGTCGGCCGCTTCGAAGTTGCGATATCCCCAGTAGTGGCCGATGCCATTGATGATGCCGGCAGCGGTGACGGGAATCCACAGCATCTGCACGGCCCACACGGTGGCACCCAGCGCGCCGAAGAGGGCCACATCGATGATCAGCATCAGGGCCACGCCCTGCCAGCTGAAACGGGTGTAGAGATTGCGCTCGATCCAGTCATCGGGCGTGCCGTGGCCGAACTTGGCCAGGGTTTCTTTGTTCTTGGCTTCGGCGCGATAGAGTTCGGCGCCTTGCCAGAACACGGTCTCGATGCCGCGGGTCTGAGGGCTGTGGGGATCGTCCGACGTTTCGCACTTGGCGTGGTGCTTGCGGTGAATGGCTACCCACTCCTTGGTGACCATGCCGGTGGTGAGCCACAGCCAGAAGCGGAAGAAATGCGAGGGGATGGGGCCCAGCTCCATCGCGCGGTGCGCCTGCGTGCGATGCAAAAAGATGGTGACCGAGGCGATGGTGATGTGGGTGACCACCAGCGTGAAGATGAGCACCTGCCACCAGGACAGCCGCCACACGCCGTGCGCGAGGAAATCGATCGCCGCGTTCAGAACGGCCCAATCAGGTAGCAGCATAAAAAGTGTCTTTGAAGTCCAAAGTGGGATCGGGCGATTCTACGGCCGAGGGCTTCAGCCACCCCGGAAAAGCAGATACTTTTTGACTCATATCAGGCCCGCCGCCCTATTTGCGCACCCAGACAGCTGCAAAAAAGCCGTCGGTTGCATGCTGATGGGGCCACAAACGCAGGAAATCGCCGCTACATAGGGCGTCCGGGTCCGCCAGCTTCAGGGGGGCGAGCGCCTGCGCCGCAGGCAGTAGCCGAAAGCATGTCTCCTGCTCGCCAAAGGCCTGGGCCACGGCCTCGTTCTCCTCGCGCAGCAAGCTGCAGGTGGCATAGACCAGACGCCCGCCGGGCTTGAGCAGTCGGGCCGCACTGCGCAAGATGGCCAGTTGCTTGGCCGCCATTTCCTGCACCGCCTCGGGAGACTGGCGCCATTTCAGGTCAGGGTTACGACGCAAGGTGCCCAGCCCCGAGCAGGGCGCGTCGACCAGCACCCGATCGATCTTGCCGGCCAGGCGCTTGATGCGGTCATCGCGCTCGTGGGCAATCGCGGCGGGGTGCACGTTGGACAGGCCGCTGCGGGCCAGCCGCGGCTTGAGTGCGTCCAAGCGATGGGCCGAGGTGTCGAAGGCGTAAAGACGCCCGGTGTTACGCATGCAAGCACCGATGGCCAGGGTCTTGCCGCCAGCGCCCGCGCAAAAGTCCACCACCATCTCGCCGCGGTGCGCGTCGAGCAGGGCGGCCAGGATCTGCGAGCCCTCGTCCTGAACCTCGATGGCGCCGCGCGTGAAAGCCTCCAGGCGCGTGAGCGCGGGCTTGTCGGCCAGGCGCAAGCCCCAGGGGGAATAGGGTGTGGGCTGGGCGTGGATGCCAGCGCGCGCCAGTTCCTTGCGCACGTCCTCGCGCTTGTCGGCCAGGGCGTTGACCCGCAGGTCCAGGGGCGCCGGGCGCAGCAGGCTCTCGGCCAGCGGCCAGAAGTCGGGGCCGACCTGGTCCTTCAGGGGCTGCACCAGCCACTCGGGCAGGTTGTGGCGATGGCGCTCCAGGAGGTCGGCCTCGGACACCGCGTCGCAGGCATCGAGCCAGGTCTTCTCCGTGTCGGACAGCGCGCTCTTGAGGAAATCGCGCGGGCCGGCAAAGCCCAGGATAGCCATGCGCCGCTCGCGCGGGCCGCTGCCCGAAGGCGCGAAATGATCGAATTGCAACTTGCGTCGCAGCACGGCGTAGACGGTCTCTGCCAGGGTGGCGCGCTCGCGCGGACCGAGTTGGCGATGGTCGCGAAAGTAGCGGGAGACCACGGCGTCGGCCGGGTGGTCGAGTTTCAAGACCAGGCCGACGAGTTCGGCGCAGGCCTCAAGCAGGGCTTTGGGGTGCATGGGGCGATCGGTGGGCGCTACGACGGACGCAGCAGGCGGGCGATGGCCCGGGGATAGAGGACGTGCTCCTGGGTCAGGACACGGGCGGCCAGGGACTCGGGTGTGTCATCGGGCATCACCGGCACGATGGCCTGATCGAGGATGGGACCGTGATCGAGATCCGCGGTGACGCGGTGGACCGTGGCCCCGGCGAAGCGACAGCCAGCCTCCAGCGCCCGCGCGTGCGTGCGCAGGCCAGGGAAGGCAGGCAACAGGGACGGATGGATGTTGACCAAACGCCCCGCGTAGCGCGCCACGAAGGCGGGTGTGAGGATGCGCATGAAGCCGGCCAGCACCACCAGCGCCGGCTGGTGGAGGTCAATGGCGCCCGCGAGGGCGGTGTCGAAAGCCTCGCGTCCCTCAAACTGCTGATGGTCGACCACCTCGGTGGGCAGGCCCAGTGCGCGCGCCAGGTCCAGGCCGGGGGCATCGGGCCGGTTGCTGATCACGGCCGCGATGCGCGCACCCAGACGGCGCTCCCAGTCGTCCTGGCGCGCCGCGCGCGCAAGGGCGGCCATGTTGGAGCCGCCTGAGGAGATCAGGATCACGAGATTCTTCATGGAAGTCCCGATTATCCCCAGCGCGTCGCCGCCACCGACTTGTCGCCCCACGGACACGCAGAAAAGCACGGGCGTGCTACAAACTTCGCTGGCTTGGAGACACCCTCATGGATTTGGCTTTCACACCCGAAGAACAGACATTTCGACAAAGCGTGCGCGACTGGGTGCACGCCAACCTGCCGCAGGACATTGCGCACAAGGTTCACCACAACCTGCACCTGACGCGCGAGGACATGCAGCGATGGGCGCGCATCCTGGGCAAGAAAGGCTGGCTCGGACATGGCTGGCCCGAGCAGTTCGGCGGCCCGGGCTGGAATGCGGTGCAAAAGCATTTGTTCGAAGAAGAATGCGCCCTGGCCGGCGCGCCGCGCGTCGTGCCCTTCGGGCCGGTCATGGTGGCGCCGGTGATCATGGCCTTCGGCTCTCCCGAGCAGCAACAGCGCTTTCTGCCCGGCATCGCATCGGGTGATGTGTGGTGGAGCCAGGGCTACAGCGAGCCAGGCTCAGGCTCCGACCTGGCCTCGCTCAAGACCCGCGCCGAACGCAAGGGGGACAAATACATCGTCAACGGTCAAAAGACCTGGACCACCTTGGGCCAATACGGCGACTGGATCTTCTGCCTGGTGCGCACCGACAGTTCGGGCAAGCCGCAGACCGGCATTTCTTTCCTGTTGATCGATATGAAATCACCGGGCATTCAGGTGCGGCCGATCATCATGCTCGATGGTGGGCACGAGGTGAACGAGGTCTGGTTCGACAACGTCGAAGTGCCGGCGAGCAATTTGGTGGGCGAGGAGAACAAGGGCTGGACCTACGCCAAGCACCTGCTGTCGCACGAGCGCACCAACATCGCCGACGTGAACCGCTCCAAGCGCGAGCTCGAGCGCTTAAAGCGCATCGCCAAGGCCGAAGGCGCCTGGGACGACACTCGCTTTCGCGACGAGATCGCCAAACTGGAAGTGGACATCGTCGCCCTGGAGATGCTGGTGCTGCGGGTTCTGTCGGCCGAAAAATCCGGCAAGAACTCGCTGGACATCGCGGGCCTGCTCAAGATCCGCGGCAGCGAGATCCAGCAACGCTACGCCGAGCTGATGATGCTGGCCGCCGGGCCCTACGCCCTGCCCTTCATCCGCGAGGCGATGGAGGCGGGCTGGCAAGGCGACTTCCCCGGCGGTGCCACCGGTCTGGCGCCGCTGGCCGCCACGTACTTCAACATGCGCAAGACCACGATCTATGGCGGCTCCAACGAGGTGCAGCGCAATATCGTGGCGCAAACGGTGCTCGGTTGATCCGGTCCGCACGCACCTCAAGGAACTGATATGGACTTCGATTTTTCCGACGACCAGGAACAACTGCGCGACGCGGTACGCAAGTGGGTGGACCGCAGCTACGACTTCGAGCGGCGACGCGCTGCGGTGCGCGCGGGCGGCTTCGATGGCGCGGCCTACCGCGAGCTGGCCGAGTTGGGCCTGACCGGCTTGTATATCCCCGAAGCGCATGGCGGCATGGGCATGGGCGCGGTCGAGGCCATGGTGGTGATGGAAGAACTCGGGCGCGGCATGGTGCTCGAGCCCCTGAGCCAGACCCTGATCGCCAGCGGCGTGATCGCGGGCTACGCGCCGCAGGACGTGCAGGCGCAGTGGCTGCCTCGCATGGCGAGCGGCGAGGCGCTGGTGGTGCTGGCCCACCAGGAGCGGGCGGCGCGCTGGCAACTCGATCGATGCGACACGCAAGCCACGCAAACCGGCGACACCTGGCGCGTGAGGGGCACCAAAAGCGTGGTGCCCGCAGGTGACCATGCCGATGCCTTCCTGGTGCCGGCGATGGCACAGGGCACGATGGGGCTGTGGCTGGTGCAGCGCCAGGGTGCCGGCGTGGTCACGCGTGGCTACATCACGCAGGACGGCAGCCGCGCCGCCGAGGTGGTGATGACCGATGCGCCGGCGACTCTGGTCACGCGCGAGGGGCTGACTGCCTTGGAACACGCGGTGGACATCGGCATCGCCGCCGTGTGCGCCGAGGGTGTGGGCGTGATGGATAAGACCATGGCGCTCACCGCCGACTACATGAACACGCGCAAGCAGTTTGGCGTGGCGATCGCGAGCTTTCAGGCCCTGCGCCATCGCATGGCGGACATGAAGATGCAGCAGGAACTGGGACGCTCCATGAGCTACTACGCCAGCCTGAAACTGAACGCACCGACCGAGGAACGCCGCACGGCGATGGCACGGGCCAAGTACCAGCTCGGGGTGGCCATGCGCTTTGTCGGTCAGAACGCCGTGCAGCTGCATGGCGGTATCGCGGTGACCGACGAATACATCGGCAGCCACTACTTCAAGAAGCTCACGCAGCTCGAATTGAGCTTCGGCGATAGCCTGCACCACCTGGGGCAGGTGTCGGCGCGGATGAAGGAGACGGCGGGGGTGTTCTCTTAGCACCCCCCGAAGCGGCCTGCGACTCGATCTCAGGCGTACAGGCGTGAGGTCCGCGGCAGGTGTGCCATCAGGAACTCCATCTGGTCGGCCAGGATGCGGCGATTACGCAGGATGAAGTCTTCCCAGAGACTGGGCACATACGGCGCATACAGCAGGGGCATGTTGGCCTGCTCGGGGGTACGGCTGCTTTTGCGGTGGTTGCAGGCGCGGCAGGCGGTGACGACGTTCATCCAGTGGTCGCGCCCGTTTTGGGCGAAGGGGATGATGTGCTCGCGTGTGAGTTCGGATTCGTGGTGCTGGCAGCCGCAATAGGCGCAGGTATTGCGGTCGCGGGCAAAGAGTTTGCTATTGGCGAGGCCAGGCTTGAGATCAAAGGGGTTGATGTTTGGAACGCCCTTGGTGCCGATGATGCTGCTGACCGCGATGACCGACTGCTCGCCGGTGGCGGCGTTGTGACCGCCGCGAAAGACTGCCACTTGCGCACCCACCTCCCAACGGACCTGGTCGGCGGCGTAATGCAGCACGGCCTGCTCCAGCGAAATCCAGGATTGCGGCAGGCCCTGGGCCGACAGCTTCAACACCTTCAAGCGACTTCTCCTTGAACGACGCGAACCACGGAACAACTTAGCCCTGACAATATAACCTCTTTCAATGACGGCGAACCTGCGTGGCGCCGGCGGCACCGGCCCTGGCGACAACCCAAAACCTATCCTTCGCGATGCAGATTTTTCGCGGCTTCCACCACCCGGACATCGCACCGGCTTGCGCCCTGACCATTGGCAATTTCGATGGTGTGCATCGGGGCCACCAGGCCATGCTCGCTCTTTTGAACAACGAAGCCCGCCACCGGCGGGTGCCCAGTTGCGTGCTGACGTTCGAGCCGCACCCACGCGATTACTTCGCAGGCGCGCTACGCAAGCCCGAACTGGCACCCGCACGCATCGCCACACTGCGAGACAAGCTCACCGAACTGGCGGCCTGCGGGGTGGCGCAATGCGTCGTCGTCCCCTTTGACGAACGCCTGTCCAGCCAACAGCCCCAGGCCTTCATCGACGAGGTGCTGGTGCGGGGGCTGCGCGCGCGCTATGTGCTGGTGGGAGACGATTTCCGCTTCGGCGCCAAACGCAGCGGGGACTACGCGATGCTCGACGCCGCCGGGGCGGCCGGGGGCTTCGACGTGGCCCGCATGAACAGCTACGAGGTGCACACCCTGCGCGTGTCCAGTTCGGCGGTGCGCGACGCCCTGGCGTGCGGCGACATGCAGGCCGCCGCCACCCTGCTGGGGCGTCCCTACAGCATCAGCGGCCATGTGGTGCACGGGCGCAAGCTGGGTCGAGATCTGGGCTTTCGCACCCTCAATCTACGCTTTTCTCACTGGAAGCCGGCCGCCAGCGGCATCTTTGCGGTCCATGTGCACGGGCTCGATGCCGCACCCCTGGAGGGCGTGGCCAATCTGGGCATTCGGCCCTCCCTGGACCCCAACGATGTCAATGGCGGGCGGGTGCTGCTGGAGACCCATTGCCTGGACTGGCCGGTCCACCTGGGCGCCGAAGGGGCCTACGGTAAAATCGTCCGGGTGGACCTCCTGCACAAATTGCACGACGAGTTGAAGTACGAGAGCCTGGACGCTCTCACGTCCGGCATCGCCCGCGACTGCGATGACGCCCGCGGTTTCTTCGCCTCCACCCGCCGCCAGACCACGCGCGATCGAATTTAGCGACCTGCCCGCCCGTTCGCCGCCCTTCGACAGGCTCAGGGCGAACGACTGCAGGACCTGCTGCCCACCGCAGCCCCCTCCCCCGCACTGTTCGGGCTGAGCTTGTCGAAGCCCCCGAAACGCACCGCCATGTCCGATCCGAAGAACAACGCCCCGGCGACCGATTACCGCGCCACGCTCAATCTCCCCGATACGCCCTTCCCGATGCGTGGCGACTTGCCCAAACGCGAGCCAGGCTGGGTCGCCGAGTGGGAGGACAAGGGCCTGTACAAGCGACTGCGCGAAGCGCGCTGCAGCCACGAGAAGTTCGTGCTGCACGACGGCCCGCCCTATGCCAACGGGCAGATCCATATGGGGCACGCGGTCAACAAGATCCTCAAGGACATGATCGTGAAGTCGCGTCAGTTAAAGGGTCTGGACGCGGCCTACATCCCGGGCTGGGACTGCCATGGCCTGCCGATCGAGAACGCGATCGAAAAAAAGCACGGACGCAAGCTGCCGCGCGACGAGATGCAGGCCAAGAGCCGCGCCTTCGCCACCGAGCAGATCGCCTTGCAAATGGCCGATTTCAAGCGCCTGGGCGTGCTGGGCGACTGGGACCACCCCTACCAAACCATGGCCCCGCGCAACGAGGCCGACGAGATCCGCGCCTTCAAGCGCGTGATGGAACGCGGCTTCGTGTACCGCGGCCTAAAGCCTGTCTACTGGTGCTTCGACTGCGGCTCGTCCCTGGCGGAATTCGAGATCGAGTACGCGGACAAGAAGTCGCAGACGCTGGACGTGGGCTTTGAGTGCGACGAGCCCGCGAAGCTGGCCGCTGCCTTTGACCTGCCCACCCTGGCCAAGCCGGCGTACGCCGTGATCTGGACCACCACCGCCTGGACCCTGCCCGCCAACCAGGCCCTGAACCTGAACCCCGAGATCGTCTACGCGCTGGTGGACACGCCGCGCGGCTTGATCGTGGTGGCCGAATCCCTGGTGGAGAAGTGCCTGGCCCGCTACGCCCTGGAGGGCCAGGTGCTGGCCACCACCCCTGGCGAGAAACTGGGCGGCCTGAACTTTCGCCACCCGCTGCACGACGTGGACGCCGCCTACCGGCGCCTCTCGCCCGTGTACCTCGCCGACTACGCCACGGCCGACGACGGCACGGGCATCGTGCACTCCGCCCCCGCCTATGGCGTAGAGGACTTCAACAGCTGCGTCGCCCATGGCGTCGCCTACGACGACATCCTCAATCCAGTGCAAGGCCACGGCAGCTACGCACCGGAGCTCGCGCTTTTTGGTGGCCAAAACATCTGGAAGGCCGCGCCCGTCGTCATTGACACCTTGCGCGAAGCCGGGCGCCTGTTTGCTACCGAAAACATCACACACAGCTACCCGCATTGCTGGCGCCACAAGTCGCCGGTGATCTACCGCGCCGCGGCCCAGTGGTTCATCCGCATGGACGCGGGCGAAGGCGTGTTCACGAAGGACAAGGCCCCCGGCACGCTGCGCGAACTGGCGCTCGCGGCCATCGAAGAGACGCAGTTCTATCCCGAGAACGGCAAGGCCCGCCTGCGCGACATGATCGCCGGTCGCCCCGACTGGTGCATCTCGCGCCAGCGCAGTTGGGGCGTGCCGCTGCCTTTCTTTCTGCATATGGACTCGGGCGAGCTGCATCCCAAGACACCCGAGATCCTGGACATCGCGGCGCAGATGGTCGAGGCTGGCGGCATCGAGGCCTGGTCCAAGGCGTCCGCCGAGGAGATCCTGGCGCGCGTCGGCGCGGCTGCCGATGCCCCGCACTACACCAAGAGCACCGACATCCTGGAAGTGTGGTTCGACTCGGGTACCACGCACACCACCGTCCTCAAGGGCTCGCACGCCGGCGCGGGCCATGAGAGCGGCCCCGAGGCCGACCTGTACCTCGAAGGCCACGACCAGCACCGCGGCTGGTTTCACAGCTCGCTGCTCACGGCCTGCGCGATGTATGGCCGCGCGCCTTACCGGGGCCTCCTCACGCACGGCTTCACGGTGGACAGCCAGGGCCGCAAGATGTCCAAGTCGCTGGGCAACGGCGTCGATCCGCAAAAGACCAGCGAGAAGCTGGGCGCCGAGATCATCCGCCTGTGGGTGGCTGCCTCCGACTATTCAGGTGATATCGCCGGCGACGACAAGATCCTGGCGCGCGTGGTCGACGCCTATCGCCGCATCCGCAACACCCTGCGCTTTTTGCTCGCCAACGTAAGCGACTTCGATCCGGCGAAGGACGCGGTGCCTGTCTCGGAGATGCTCGAGATCGACCGTTACGCCATGAGCCGCGCGGCGCAATTTCAGGCGGAGGTGCTGGCCCACTACGAGGTGTATGAGTTCCACCCGGTGGTGGCCAAGCTGCAGGTGTATTGCTCCGAAGATCTGGGCGCCTTCTACCTGGACATCCTCAAGGACCGCCTCTACACCACCGGCCCGAAGTCGCATGCCCGACGCAGCGCACAGACCGCACTGTGGAACATCACGCACGCGATGCTGCGGTGGATGGCGCCCTTCCTGAGTTTCACCGCGGAAGAAGCGTGGAAGTTGTTTGGTGATTCCGACTCCATCTTCTTCGAGACCTATGCCGAGATCGGCGGCCCCGACGAAGCCCTGCTGGCCAAATGGAACCGCATCCGCGAGATCCGCGACGCTGCCAACAAGGAAGTCGAGGCCCTGCGCGAAAAGGGCGAAGTGGGCTCCTCGCTGCAGGCCGACCTTTCCCTCACCGCACCGCCCACCGATCACGCCCTGCTATCCAGCCTGGGCGAGGACCTGAAGTTCGTCTTCATCTCCTCGGCGATCACGCTGCAGGCGGGTGAGGCACTGGCGGTGAAAGCCAGCCCGTCTCAAGCGACGAAGTGCGAGCGTTGCTGGCACTGGCGCGATGACGTCGGCCATGACGCGGCCCACCCGACGATCTGCGGGCGCTGCACATCCAACTTGTATGGCGCGGGCGAAGCCCGGGCCCACGCCTGATGGCGCGCTCGGGCACGCTGCGTGGCATGCTGCCCTGGCTGGGGCTGGCCTTGCTACTGTTTCTGGTCGATCAGTTCACCAAGGTCCTGATCCTGGGGCACTACGCACTGGGCGATTCGACCTACGTGACGTCCTTTTTCAATATCGTGCGGGTGCACAACCCGGGAGCCGCGTTCTCATTCCTGGCCTCGGCCTCGGGCTGGCAACGGTGGTTCTTCACCGCCCTGGGCATCGGCGCGGCGATCTTCATCGTGTGGCTGCTACGGTCTCATAGCAGCCAGCGCCTGTTCGCCTTTTCCATGGCCTGCCTGCTTGGAGGCGCGGTCGGCAACGTGGTGGACCGCGTGCTGTATGGCTATGTGGTCGACTTCGTCCAGCTGCATTACGCGGGCTGGGCCTTCCCCGCGTTCAATGTGGCCGATTCGGCGATCACCGCTGGCGCCATCGGCATGATCCTGGACGAATTGCTGCGGGTGCGGCGCGGACGCTGAGCGCCTGCGCCGCCCCGCGGACGCTCAGGGCAGCAAGATGGTGCAGCCTGTGGTCTTGCGCGCTTCCAGGTCGCGATGGGCCTGCGCCACCTGCGAGAGCGGATAGCGCTGGTCAATGCGGATCTTCACCGCGCCGCTGGCCACCACCGCGAACAGGTCGTCGGCCATCTCCTGGGTGGTCTCGCGCGTGGCGATGTGGCTAAACAAGGTCTGGCGCGTGACATAGATCGAGCCCTTGGTGCCCAGGATGCCGGGCGCAAACGGCGGCACCGGGCCCGAGGCATTGCCGAACGACGCCATCAGGCCGAAGGGCCGCAGGCAGTCCAGCGATTTGTCCCAGGTGTCCTTGCCCACCGAGTCGTAGACCACCTTCACGCCCAGGCCACCGGTGATTTCCTTGACCCGCGCGGCGAAGTCCTCGCGCTGGTAGTTGATCACGTGGGCAGCGCCCAGCGACTTGGCCAGCGCGCATTTTTCGTCGGTGCCCGCGGTGCCAATCAGCTGCAGGCCCAGGTGCTTGGCCCACTGCACGGCGATCAGACCAACGCCACCGGCGACGGCATGAAACAACACGAAGTCGCCTTTTTGCAGACCGCCTTGGGGCAGCACGCGTTTGAGCAGGTATTGGGCGGTGAGGCCCTTGAGCATCATGGCGGCGCCGGTCTCGAAGTCGATCACGTCGGGCAGCTTGCACACGCACTTGGCGGGCATGACACGCGCCTGGCTGTAGGCGCCCGGAGGGTGGCCGGCGTAGGCAGCGCGATCACCCACCTTCAGGTGCGTGACGCCTTCGCCCACCGCCTCGACGATGCCGGCGCCTTCCATGCCCAGGCCGGCAGGCAGTTGCATGGGGTACAGGCCGGTGCGCTGGTAGACGTCGATGAAGTTTAGGCCGACGGCGTGATGACGAATGCGGATCTCGCCGGGGCCGGGTTGGCCAACTTCGACATCGACCAGTTCCATCTGTTCGGGGCCGCCGTTTTGGCGCAGGCGTATGGCTTGAATCATGTGTGTCTCCTGGTACGGGGTCTCAAAGCGCGCGATCGTGCCACGAATCCGCGGGCCCTGCCGAGTGGCCTGCGAGGGGTGCAGCGCGCCAGTGGGCTACAGTCGCCCCTCGCATGCACTCGCCTTTGACGCTTCGAACCATCGCCATTCTGGTGGTACCTCCCCTGATGTGGTCGGGTAACGCCGTGGTCGGGCGCCTGGTGGGCTCGCTGGTGCCGCCCATCACCCTGAATTTCCTGCGCTGGGCGATCGCCTTCCTGGTGCTGCTGCCGCTGGCCGCCTGGGTGCTGCGCCCGGGCGGGCCGCTGCAGACCCACTGGCGCCGCTACGCGCTGCTGGGCCTGCTCAGTGTGGGCCTGTACAACGCCTTGCAGTACCTGGCGCTCAAGACCTCGACGCCGGTGAACGTGACCCTGGTGGGCGCGAGCATGCCGGCCTTCACGCTGATGATCGGCACCTTGTTTTTTGGGCAGGCCCTGGCCTTGCGCTCGCTGCTGGGGGCCCTGCTGTCCATCCTGGGCGTCGGGGTGGTTCTGGCCCATGGCGACATCACCCGCCTGGCACAGGTGCAGTTCGTGGTCGGTGACCTGTACATGCTGGTGGCCACCGCGACCTGGGCCTGGTACAGCTGGCTCCTGACCCGCACCGACCAGGATCCGCCCGGTCTGCGCGCGGACTGGGCCGCCTTTCTGATGGTGCAGGTGGTGCCGGGGCTGGCCTGGGCCGGTCTGTTCGCGGGCGCCGAGTGGGCGCTGGCCGATCCGCCCCCCATTCAGTGGGGCGGGCCGCTGGCCGCAACATTGGCCTTTGTGGCCATCGGCCCTGCGGTCCTGGCTTACCGGGCCTGGGGGCTGGGGGTGCAGCGGGTGGGGCCCGGCATTGCCGGTGTTTTCAGCAACCTCACCCCGCTGTTTGCGGCCGTGATGTCGGCGGCCTTTCTGGGCGAGCCGCCACAGTGGCATCACCTAGCCGCCTTCGGTCTGATCGTCAGCGGCATCGTGGTGTCTTCGCGCAAACCGAGCTGACCGCAAGCTGCCCGCGCGCCCGCCTGCATTGCCGGGCAGGCTCGAATACGAATACCATTGTTTTCATTCAAGGGAGAAAACAATGCGGAACCTGTTCATCGGGGCCTGGCTGGCGGCGCTTTGCGTGACCGCCCCGGCCCAAACCCTCCAGACCCCTTTGCGTATCGGCGTGATCGGCCCCTTGAGCGGCCCATCGTCGGATTTCGGTGTGCCGATGCTGCAAGGGATTGAGCTCGCCGTGGAGGAGATCAACGCCGTGGGCGGCTACCTGGGCCGTCCGATCGAGCTGGTGGTCAAGGACGATAAGGCCGATCCGCCCACCGGCCTGGCCCAGGCCACCGCGCTAGCCAGCGAGCGTGTGCTGGCGACGATCGGCTTTTGCAACACCGGGGTGGCAATGGCAGCCCTGGACGTGTTCCAGAAAAACCGAATCCCTCTGATCGTGCCGTGCGCCGCGGGCAGTCCGGTCACCGCGCGCTTTGCGGCCAAGGACAGCTATGTCTTTCGCACCTCCGCGCGTGATGGCCTGCAGGCGGACTTCGTGGTGGCCGATCTGGTCAAGCGCGGATGGACTCGGGTGGCGATCTTCGCCGACACCACCCCCTATGGCGAAGGGGGCCTGGCCGATGTGCGCAAGGCGCTGGCCGCGCGCAAGCTCGAGCCAGTGCATGTGGCCCGCTTCGCGCTGGGCACACAGGACATGACCGAGGCCCTGAAGGACGCGCGCACCGCTGGCGCGAATGTCGTCTTCAGCTACACCGTGGGCAAGGAAAACGCCGCGATCGCGCGGGGGCGCCAGGCGCTGCGGTGGAACGTGCCCCAGGTGGGCGGCTGGCCGCTGTCCTTTCCCTTTTTCATTGACGGCGCGCGTGAGGCGGCCGAAGGCGCGCTGATGGCGCAGACCTTCATCGCCGAGCCCAGCAACGAGCGACGTTCTGCTTTCCTGGCGGCTTACGCGCGCAAGTTCAAGGTGCGCAAGATCCCGGTGCCCATGGCTGCGGCCCAGGCCTATGACAGCACCTACCTGCTGCTATACGCCCTGTTCGGCATCCGCAACGGCGACCTCAGCGGTCCCGCCATCAAGCAGGCCCTGGAGAACATCTCGCGCCCCTACTACGGCGTGGTCACCACCTACGAGCGCCCCTTCAGCGCCGACGACAAGGACGCCGTGACCCCCAACATGCTGGTGATGGGGCAGGTGCGCAATGGTGCGGTGACCTTTGCCTACCCCGAGGACGCGCGCCGCAACCTGATCGTGCAACGCAAGCAGTGAGGCACGCGCTCAGAACGTGCCCGAATAGGCGCCGCCGTCAATCAGGATGTTCTGGCCCGTGATGTAGCTGGCGTGCGCGCTGCACAAAAACAAACAGGTCGCGCCGAACTCGTCGGGCTGCCCCAGGCGCTGCGCCGGAACGAGCTTGCGGCGCGCATCGATCACGGCCTCCAGGGTCTGGCCGGTCTTCTTGGCCACGCCGCCCATGGTGCCGCGCAATCGTTCGGTGTCGAAGGCACCCGGCAGCAGGTTGTTGATCGTGACGTTGACTGCCGCCAGGCGCGAGGACCGTGCAACGCCCGCGACAAAGCCCGTCAGCCCGCTGCGCGCGCCGTTGGACAGACCCAAGGTGTCGATCGGTGACTTGACGGCGCCCGAGGTGATGTTGACGATACGGCCGAAGCCGCGCGCTGCCATGCCGTCCACCGTGGCCTTGATCAACTCGATGGGCGTGAGCATGTTGGCATCGACCGCCCGGATCCAGACGTCTCGATCCCAGTCGCGGAAGTCGCCAGGCGGCGGTCCGCCGGCGTTGGTGATCACGATGTCGTAATCCGCATGCGCGGCGAAAGCGGCGGCGCGACCTTCAGGCGAGGTGATGTCGGCCGCCACCGCCACGACCTGCGTGCCCGCGGGCAGCGCCGGGTCGGTGCGCAGGGCCGTCGCCGCCTGCTGCAACACGTCGGCGCCACGCGCCACCATCACCACGTGCACGCCCTCCAGGGCCAGCGCGCGCGCGCAACCCAGACCCAGGCCCTTGCTGGCGCCGCATACCAGGGCCCAGCGGCCCTTGATTCCCATGTCCATGTCGTCTACTTTCTTGATTGGGCCGTGATTGTCGCAGCCCAAGAAAAACGGCACCCGAAGGTGCCGTTTGCCTGAGGGTTTCGGTCAGATCAGGCTTCTTCCTGGAAGACGTCCTGACGTTTTCTGCGGATCGAGGGCAGCAGCACGATCACGAGCAGCAGCACCGCAGCGGCCAGCAAGCTGGCGGACAGCGGGCGGGTGACGAACACGCTCCAGTCGCCACGCGAAAGCAGCAGCGCGCGTCGCAGGTTTTCTTCCATCATCGGGCCCAGGATGAAGCCCAGAAGCAACGGCGCGGGCTCGCAGCCGAGCTTGAGGAACACATAGCCGATGACGCCGAACAAGGCCACCATTCGAATGTCGAAGGTGTTGTTGTTCGTCGAGTACACACCGATCGCGCAGAACAACACGATGGCGGGGAACAACCAGCGGTAGGGGATGGTGAGCAGCTTGATCCACATGCCAATCAGCGGCAGGTTCAGGACGATCAGCATCAGGTTGCCGAGCCACATCGAGACGATCAGGCCCCAAAACAGCTGCGGGTTGCTGGTCATGACCTGCGGGCCCGGCTGGATGTTGTGGATGGTCATCGCACCCACCATCAACGCCATCACCGCGTTGGGCGGAATGCCCAGCGTCAGCAGCGGGATGAAAGAGGTCTGGGCGCCCGCGTTGTTGGCGGCCTCAGGGCCAGCCACACCGCGAATGTTGCCTTTGCCGAAGGTGACCTCACCCTGCTTGAGCTTGATCTTCTTCTCGATGGTGTAGGCGGCAAAGGCGGCCAGCAGCGCACCGCCGCCGGGCAGGATGCCCAGGACAGAGCCGATCGTCGTGCCGCGCAGGACGGCAGGCACCATGCGTTTGAAATCTTCGGCGGTGGGGAACAAGCCCTGCACCTTGGCGGTGAACACTTCCCGGTCGTCTTCCGATTTGGAGAGATTCATGATGATCTCGCCATAGCCGAACACGCCCATGGCGACCACGATGAAGCCGATGCCGTCGGTCAGCTCGGGGATGTCGAACGAAAAACGCGCAACACCCGAGTTGACGTCGGTGCCCACGATGCCCAGAAGCAGGCCCAGCACGATCATCGCGACCGCCTTGACCAGCGAGCCCGAGGCCAGCACCACGGCGCCGACCAGGCCCAGGATCATGAGCGAGAAGTATTCGGCAGGACCGAACTTGAAGGCGACCTCGGTCAAGGGCGCGGCGAAAGCGGCCAGGATCAGGGTGCCAATACAGCCCGCGAAGAACGAGCCCAGGCCCGCCGCGGCCAACGCAGGACCGGCGCGGCCCGCGCGCGCCATCTGGTAGCCATCGATGGTGGTCACCACCGAGGACGATTCACCCGGCAGGTTCACCAAGATGGCGGTCGTCGACCCCCCGTACTGAGCGCCGTAGTAGATGCCAGCCAGCATGATCAGCGCCGCCAGCGGGGGCAGCGCGTAGGTGGCGGGCAGCAGCATGGCAATGGTGGCGACCGGGCCAATGCCCGGGAGCACGCCGATCAGGGTGCCCAGTAGGCAGCCGACGAAGGCATAGGCCAGGTTCTGCAGCGTGAAAGCGGCGGCGAAACCGATCGAGAGATTGTTAATCAGGTCCATGATGTGACAGCGCCTTTAGCCGACGATGAAGGAAGGCCAGACGGGAAATTGCAGCTTGAGGATCTTGATGAAGGCCACGTAGCTGAGTGCCGCGAGGATAGTGGCCACGATCAGGACCTCCTTGATCCGGAACTGGTCGCCGGCCTGGGCGGCCACCAGCACCACGCCGTACGTGGCGACGATCAGGCCCATGGCCGGAATACCCAGGGCAGGCACACCCCCGAGCAGAAAGCCGAAGACCAGGTTGGCGCCGACGATGAAGCACAGCGGGCGCCAGGCGATCTTGCCCACCTTCTCACCGTCTTCGGTCTCGACGACCAGGGAGTCAAACAGGACGATTGCGCCCAAAATGGCCAGCACGATCCCCAGCATCAAGGGGAAGTAGCCGGGCCCCATGCGGGCGGCTTGGCCCACGGTGTACTTGGTGGCACCCCATGCGAAGGCGCTACCAATGATCAGGAACATGAGCCCGGAATAAAAATTCCGCTCGCTTTTGATTTTCACGCGTGGTCTCCGTGGTTACGCAATCCAGCCTCGGATTGTCGGCGCAACCCATCCGGTTGAGGGTGTGGGTTTCACCTACCCAAAGCCGCTACGACTAAGGGATGACCCTAGTATTCGGCCGCGATCGGACCGAAAGCGCGCACCCATTTGGACGCTGGCAAGCCCCAGCAGGCCTGAACGACCTCGGCCTGCGCCGCCAGCTGCATGCGCTTGGGGCGTTGCGGTGTGCGCTGCGCGAGAACCACCGTGTTGCCTTCCCGCGTGGGCTTGAAGGCCCAAACTGCGTTGGCTCCGAAGGCCGCCGCGATCTTGGCCAGGCTGCGTTCGTAGCTCGAAGAACGCCCAAACAGGTTGACCGTCATGGCGCCGTCCTCGGTGAGCAGGCGCCGGCAGTCGGCATAAAAGTCCTCGCTGTCCAAGACGGGTGCGGCGGCTTCCTGGTCATACAGATCCACTTGCAAGGCATCGATTCGGCCCTGCCAGTGCGGCGAGGCCACCACCTGCGCGGCATCGCCCAGGATCACGGACAGGCGCTGGTCATCGGGCGGCAACTTGAACCAGAGTCGGCACGCGGCGATCACCTGCGGATTGAGCTCGATCGCGGTGGTCGCCATACGCAGCTTCTTGCGGCAAAACTTGGTGAGCGCACCGGCGCCCAGCCCCAGTTGCATCGCGTGGCGCCGGGCCACCGAGGACGGATCGACGAACAGCAGCCAGGCCATCATGCGCTGCACGTACTCCAGATCCAGATCGAAGGGCGCATCCAGACGCATCGATCCCTGCACCCATTCGGTGCCCAGGTGCAGGTAACGCAAGTTGCCGTAGTCAGAGAAGTTGACGTCGGGCAGGCGCGTTGGCGTGGAGCGGGCTTTCAAAGTGAGGGCCATTATCGCGAGCTGTCTTCTGTGGTCACCAGGCCCGCCAGGCGGGGCAGGGCTGCGATCGCGTTGTCGCAGGTGGCCTGCGCCAGCGCCTGCGGCGCGAGACCGCGCAGGCCGGCCAGCACCGCGCCGATGGCGGGCAATTGCTCGGGCTCGTTGCGGCCTTGTGCCTGACCCTGTGCGCGCGCCTGCGCCGTTCGGTAGAGCCAGTGAGGCGGCATGTCGGGCGCGTCGGTCTCGAGCACCAGCGCGGACAAGGGCAACTCGGTCGCCAGCCGCCGAATCTGCAATGCGCGCTCGTAGGTCAGCGTGCCGCCAAAGCCCAGGCGCCAACCCAGGTCCACAAAGGCTCGCGCCTGCTGCAGGCTGCCATTGAAGGCGTGGGCGATGCCCGTGACCGGGATACGGCGCAAGGCCGCCAGCAGCGCGTCGGCCGAGCGACGCACATGCAGGATCACCGGCAAGCGATGGTGCTGGGCGAGGCGCAATTGCTCGATGTAAAAGAAATTCTGCCGATCGCGATCCAGGCCCGGCACGAAATGATCGAGTCCGATCTCGCCCACCGCCACCAGTCGGGGGTCATCACGGTGCGCGCTGAGCGCCTGGTCCAGACGCTCAAGGTCAGACGCCTTCGCGGCAGGTGTGTACAGCGGATGGATGCCCAGGGCATAGCTGTCACCCCCCTGGTGGGCCAGCGCACGGATGCTCTCGAAATGGTCGGCGCAGACGGCCGGCAGCACACAGTGCGCCACGCCGGCCTGCGCGGCACGCGCACGCACCGCCAAGCGGTCTGTCGCGAACTCGGACGCGTCGAGGTGGCAGTGGGTATCGATCCAGACCGACATCGTCCGATGATGCCGTAAACCTCTGCAGGGGCCAGGGATCCGTGATACCGTGTTCGTCACGTTTTTTCCGCTCTCCGCAGTTTTTTCGAGGTGCCGGATGCGCAGGCAAGCCCTATACAGTTCCAGCCGCCCCAGCGCCCCGGCGCAGGCGCAGGCGGGTGCGGCTGCAGATCGCTCGGGCGCGGGCTCTGGCCCCAGCGCAGAGCCCCCCGAGACGCCCAGACCCCCCTCAAGCACCAAGCGCCTGCGCAAACCCTCGCCCACCGAGTGGCTGTGGCTCATGGTGCTGCTGCTGGCTGGTCTGCTGGCCTGGAACTTGTCCCTGCAGCTCGGGCCGGGGCAGCGGCGCCTGACGCAGGAAGACATCGATGCCGCGGTGCTCAAGACGCTGTCGACCCAGAACCTGCCCTCCGAATACGCCAAGGCCTACGACAACATCCGACCCTCGGTGGTGCGCGTGGTCGGGTATGTGCGCGCCGACCGCATCAAGCCCCATCCGGGGGGCAAGCCCGCAGCCGGGAGCACGCCCGGCGCCAAGCCCCCAAAGGCTGCAGCCAGCGCGCCCGCGAGCAACGAGGAAGTCGAGCTCGGCGTGGGCACCGGCGTGGTGATCGTCGACAAGGGCATCATCTTGACCAATCTGCATGTGGTGGCGGGCGCAGACCGCATCGAGGTCACCTTCCAGGACGGACTCGTCGCCTCGGCCTATGTGCGCTCAGTGCAAGCCGAAAATGACCTGGCGGTGTTGCAGGCGGACAAGATCCCCGACGACCTGATCGCTGCCACGATGCGTTCCACCCGAGACCTCGCGCCAGGCGATAAGGTGCTGGCGGTGGGCTTTCCCTTCGGCATCGGCCCCTCGGCCTCGGGCGGCGTGGTCTCGGGCCTGGGCCGCGTGTTCCGCTCGCCCGAGGGCCAGCAGGACATGCGTAACCTGATTCAGTTCGACGCCGCCGCCAACCCGGGCAATTCCGGCGGGCCGCTGGTCACGATGGATGGCGAGGTGGTGGGCATCGTCACCGCCATCCTCAACCCCACCTCGGCGCGCACCTTCCTGGGCATCGGCTTCGCCGTGCCGATCGAAAGCGCGGCCTCGGCCGCCGGCATGCCACCCTTCTGAATCCGCTCACCCCTCCCAGAGATCCGCACACCCATGACCCCCCACCTGTCCACCCCCGATCCCGCCACCGCCAAGCTGATGGAGCAGATCCTCTATGAGGTCAAACGCGTCGTTGTGGGCCAGGACCGCTTTCTCGAACGGGTGATGGTGGCCATACTGGCCCAGGGTCACCTGCTGGTCGAGGGCGTACCGGGCCTGGCCAAGACCCTCACGGTCAAGACGCTGGCGGGCACGGTGCGCGGGCAGTTCAAACGCATCCAGTTCACGCCCGATCTCGTGCCCGCCGACCTGGTGGGCACGCGCATCTACAACCAGCGCACCGGCGACTTCGGCACCACGCTCGGCCCGGTGTTCACCAACCTCTTGCTCGCCGACGAGATCAACCGCGCGCCGGCCAAGGTGCAAAGCGCGCTGCTGGAGGTGATGCAGGAGCGCCAGGTCACCATCGCCGGCGAGACCCACCGCGTGCCCAATCCCTTTCTGGTCATGGCCACCCAAAACCCGATCGAGACCGAGGGCACCTACCCGCTGCCTGAGGCCCAGGTCGATCGCTTCATGATGAAGGTGCTGGTCGACTATCCGACCGACGAAGAGGAATACGTGATCGTCGAGCGGGTCACGGGGCCTGCGGTCACGGTCTCGGCGGTAGCGACCACCGAGCAACTGGCGGCCCTGCAACGCGAATGCCGCGGCGTGTATGTCGATCCCTCGCTGGTGCAATACGCGGTCAAACTGGTATCGGCCACGCGCGATCCGGCGCGCCATGGCCTGGCCGATCTCGCCCGCTTCATCACCTTTGGCGCCAGCCCCCGCGCCACCATCAACCTCACCGAGGGCGCGCGGGCGCTGGCGCTGATGCGCGGTCGTAGCTACGCCCTGCCCGAGGACATGACCGATCTGGTGGCCGACGTGCTGCGTCACCGGCTGGTGCTGTCCTATGAGGCGCTGTCCGAGGGCCTGGACGCCGACGCCCTGATCGGCCAGATCATGGCCAAGATCCCTGCACCGCCGCGTCCACTCGAACATGACAAGCTCGCCGCCTGATTCGAGCCCGGGCAAGCGCCAGGCCGCGCCCCGTCCGGGTGAGGCCGAACAGACGCTGCGGCGCCTGGAGTGGACGACCATTCGCCGGCTCGATGGCCTCTTGCAAGGCGACTACCGCACCCTGATGCGCGGGCACGGCATGGACCTGGCCGATCTGCGCGAGTACCAGCACCACGACGATGTGCGCCACATCGACTGGAACGTCACCGCACGCCACGGCACACCGCATGTGCGCGTGTTCACCGAAGACCGCGAGATGGCCGCCTGGTTCCTGGTGGACCTGAGCCCCTCGATCGATTTCGGCTCGCGCGAGCGACGCAAGCGCGATCTCGCCACCGACTTCACCACCGTGCTGGCGCGCCTGCTCACGCGCCATGGCAATCGGGTTGGCGCGCTGCTCTATGGCGCGGGGGTCGATACCGTCATTCCCACCGGCAATGGCCGCCGGCATGTGCTGCACCTATTGCACAGCCTCGCGCATCGCCCGCCCCCTGCCAACACCGGCACGACACGCCTGCGTGACCTTTTGGATGCGGCGGCGGGCGTGATCAAGCGGCGCTCCACGCTGTTTGTCGTCTCGGATTTCATCAGCGAACCTGGCTGGGAGCAGGCCCTGGCGCGGCTGGCGCAGCGCCACGAGGTGGTGGCTGTGCGCGTGCTCGATCCGATGGAGCAGACGCTGCCCGATCTGGGGCTGCTGACGCTGCGCGATGCCGAGAGCGGCGAGCAGTTACTGGTGGACACGCACGATGCAGGCTTTCGCGAGCGCTTTGCGCGCCTGGCTGCGCAGGGTGAGACGCAACTGCGCGAAGGCCTGGCGCGCGCTGGCGTGGACACGCTCGAACTCGTCACCGACGACGATCTGGTCGATGCCCTGGTGCGCTTTGTCGAACTACGCAAGCGCCGCAGCCGTCTTTCCTCCGGCAGCCTCCCGACCCACCTGAAACGGGCAGCCTAAAGGCCCGCCCTGCTTGCCATGCACTTTCTCTGGCCCCAACAACTCTGGCTCCTGCTGCTGCTGCCGCTGCTGGTGCTGCTGTACCTACTCCTGCTTCGACGCAAGAAGAAGCTGGCGGTGCGCTATGCGTCGCTGGCGATCGTGAAAGAGGCGCTGGGGCGCGGGCCCGGCCTGCGCCGTCACATCCCGCCGGTGCTGTTTCTGCTGGCCCTGGCGGCCATGCTGCTGGCCGCCGCGCGCCCGGTGGCCACCATCACCCTGCCCTCGACGCAGCAGACCATCATCCTGGCCATGGACGTCTCGGGCAGCATGCGGGCCACCGACGTTCAGCCCAATCGGCTGGTAGCCGCCCAGAATGCGGCCAAAGCTTTTTTGGGCGACCTGCCGCGTGACGTCAAGGTCGGCATCGTGGCTTTCGCCGGCTCGGCCCAGGTCGCGCAACTGGCCACCGTCAACCGCGAAGACCTGATCACCGCCATCGATCGCTTCCAGATGCAGCGTGGCACCGCGACGGGCAACGCGATCGTGATGTCGCTGGCCACCTTATTCCCCGACGACGGCCACATCGACCTGCAGTTGATGCAAAACAACCGCGACCGCATGCGCGGAATGGCCATCGACGCTGAGAAGAAAGAGAAAGAGAAAAAACCCTTCACCCCGGTTCCGCCCGGCTCGTACACCTCGGCAGCCATCATCATGCTGACCGACGGCCAGCGCACCACCGGCGTGGATCCGATGGAGGCCACCAAGCTGGCCGCCGAACGCGGGGTGCGCGTCTACACGGTGGGCATCGGCACGGTCGATGGCGAGACCATCGGCTTCGAGGGCTGGTCCATGCGCGTGCGGCTGGACGAAGAAACGCTCAAACAGATCGCCCAAAAGACCGGCGCCGAATACTTCTACGCCGGCACCGCACAAGACCTCAAGAAGGTCTACGAGACCCTGAGCACGCGCCTGACCGTCGAGAAAAAAGAGACCGAGGTGTCGGGCTTGCTGGCGCTGCTGGCCGCCGCCCTGGCCGTGCTGTCGGCCGGGCTGTCGGTGCTGTGGTTCAACCGGATTCTTTAGCGCGCTTTAGCCCACCCGGCCCAGTGCGCGAAGAATCTTCTCGGGCGTCAGTGGCTGTGACCAGCACTGCGCATCGAGCGGTGCGAGCGCATCGTTGATCGCGTTCATCACCGCCGCCGGCGCGCCGGCTGTGCCGGCCTCGCCCGCGCCCTTGGCCCCCAGTTGGCTGCTGCGGGTGGGCGTTTGCACGTGGGCCACTTCGATGTCGGGCATCTCGCCGCTCATAGGCACCAGGTAGTCGGCCATGCTGGCGTTGATCATGAGACCCCGCTCGTCGTAGAGGCACTCCTCGAGCATCGCGCCGCCAATGCCCTGCACGATCGCACCGCGAATCTGCTCGTCGACCAGCTGGGGGTTGATCACGCGGCCGCAGTCTTCCACCGCCCAGTGTTTGAGCAGCTTGACGAAGCCCGTGTCCGGGTCGACCTCCACATACGAGGCCTGGACCCCGTTGGTGAAGATGAAGGGATAGTCACGCTGCGCGTAGTGGCGCGTGACCATGAGCTCGGGCGTGAAGTCCTTGGGCAGCATGTCAGAGCGGAAGTAAGCCACGCGTCCGAGCTCAGGGAAGTCCAGTACAGGCGCCAGGGTGGCCGCATCGACCACCTGGCCACGGCGCACGGCCAGGCCGGCGGCGTCGCGCTTGAGGATCACCGCCGCCACCTGCAGGATATTGGCGCGCAGCGCCTGACCCGCCAGCAGCACCGCTTCGCCGCCCACACCGGCCCCACGCGAGGCCCAGGTGCCACCGCCATACGGAGTAACGTCGGTGTCACTGAGCACCAGGCGCACCTTCTCCAGGTCCACGCCCACGGCATCTGCCGCGATCTGGCGGTAGATGCCGTCGTTGCCCTGGCCCTGTTCGCCCACACTGACGCTGACGCTGATCGCACCCGAGGGGTCCAGGCGCATGGTGCAGCCGTCCTGCGAGGCGATGCGCGCACCGCCCACGCCATAGAACGCGGCGCTGGGGTTGGTCAACTCGATCAGCGCCGCAAAGCCGATGCCGCGGTAGATGCCTTGCTCACGCAGCTGCGCGATTTCGGCCTTGAGCTTGGGGTAGTCCATCAACTGCTCGATCTTGCGCAAGCAGGCTTCGTGCGACAGAACCTCCAGCTTGATGCCGCTGGCGCCAGTGGCCGGGTAGGCATCGTCGGGGATGACGTTCTTCTTGCGAAACTCCAGCGGGTCCATGCCGATGGCGCGGGCCGCCTGATCGACCAGGCCCTCGGTCACTGCGCAGGCGATGGGGTGCCCCACGCCACGGTACTGGCAGGTGGGTGTCTTGTTCTGGAAGACCACCTGCAGGCGCGCGCGGTAATGCTGGTGCTTGTAGGGGCCGCCCACCAGATTGACCACCTGGTTGCCCTCGATCGCGCTGGTGCGCGGGAACATCGAATACGGGCCGATGCCGGTGAGGTCGTCCATGTCAAACGCCAGAATCTCGCCGCTCTTGCTGGCGGCGATACGGGCCTTGACGCGGTGATGACGCGCATGAATGTCGCTGGTAAAGCTCTCGATGCGATCGGCCACGAACTTGACCGGGCGCTTGCACAGCATCGACAAAGCGACGGTCGCAAAGTCATCGGGGTAGGCGTGCACCTTGATGCCGAAGGAGCCGCCCACTTCCTTGCACACCACGCGCACCGCATGCTCGGGCAGGTCGAACTGGCGCGCGTACAGGTCCTGCATCATGTGCGGGGCCTGGAAAGAGTGGTAGACGGTGAGCTTTTGCTCGCCGGGGTTCCAGTCGGCGATCTGGCAGCGCGGTTCTAGCGTGACGCCCGTGTGGCGACCGAAGTCAAAGGTGGTCTCGACCACTGCATCGGCGCGCGCAAAGGCCTCGTCCACCGAACCCACATCGAGGCTACGAGAAAAGCACAGGTTGTCGCCCAGCTCGGGATGAATCAGCGGCGTGGCGGCGTCCAGCGCGGTTTCCATGTCGACCACGGGCTCGAGTTCCTCGAGGTCCACTTGCACCAGCTGCAATGCGTCTTCCGCCTGTTCGCGCGTGTCCGCGACGATGGCCACCACCGGCTCGCCCTGCCAGCAGGCGCGGTCCACGGCCAGCGGGTATTGGGGCGCCGATTTCATGCCGGCCAGGTGGCCCAGCACGGCTACCCAGGGCTTGCAGATCTTGGCCAGATCCTGTCCGTCAGCCACCATCACCACGCCCGGCATGGCGCGCGCGGCGGCGACGTCGATACGGCGAATGCGGGCATGTGCCACCGGGCTGCGCCAGTACACCACGTGGGCCATCCGCGGTAGCTCGATGTCGTCGATGTAGGTGCCTTGACCTTGCACCAGCTTGCGCGCGCTCGGGCGCTCGACGCTCTTGCCGATGTAGCGTGGGTCTTCGGTGATCGCGTGCAGAGGCTTGTCGGTCGGATCGGCCACGGGCCGTTCTTCGACCTCGGTGCCCGCCTCAATGGCCGCCGAGCGCGTGGGGTGGAGCGTGCCGGTGTTCATGCGGACACCTTCGCAGCACCACCCGCTTTGGCAGCGCGTTCAGCCAGGGTGTCGCAGATGGCGTCGACGATGGCGTGGTAGCCCGTGCAGCGGCAGTAGTTGCCACTCATCCACTCACGCACCTCGGCGCGCGAGGCGTCGGGGCGGGCTTGCAGCAATTCCTTGGCCGCCATCACCATGCCGGGGGTGCAAAAGCCACACTGCAAGGCATTGTGACGGACGAACGCGTCCTGCAGATCGCGCACATCGCCGTCCTCGGACAGGCCCTCGATGGTGCGGACCTTGCACCCCTGGGTCTGAACCGCCAGCGTGAGACAGCCGCGTACGATGCGGCCATCAACCTCGACGGTGCAGGCGCCGCAGACGCCGTGTTCGCAGCCCAGGTGCGAGCCCTTGAGCCCGAGTTCGTTGCGCACGAAGTCCACCAGGTGCTGGCGCGGCTGCACGCTGCGCTGCTGCGGTCGGCCAT
Organism: Comamonadaceae bacterium; assembly: GCA_947463025.1. GTDB lineage: Bacteria > Pseudomonadota > Gammaproteobacteria > Burkholderiales > Burkholderiaceae_C > Ramlibacter. Next base: position 8,053 of record CANHSE010000005.1, on the reverse strand, counting down.
TGACTTCGACGTGAAGGGTATGGAGTTCTGGCATGAAAGTACCTCGTGGGTTCAGGCGGTGATGGCGCTGCGGCTGGCGTGTGCAGCCTCCAGCAGGCGGCGCGCCAGGACGGTGGCCAGGTGGCGCTTGGTCTCGGCGCTGTGGGTCAAATCGGCGATGGGGTCGAGTTCGGCCTTGAGCGAGGCCACCGCGATCCCGATGGTGGCGGCGTCCAGGGTCTTGCCGGCCAGCAGGGCCTCGGTGCGGCGCGCGCGCACCGGAATCGCGCCGATGCCCAGGAAGCTCAGGGTGACCCGCTGCGCCAGGGTGCCCTGAAAGCGCGCGGCCACGGCCAGGCCGGCCACGGCGTAGTCGCCATGGCGGCGGGCCAGCTCGTCGAACGCGAACCAGTCGGAGGCACTCACCAGAGGCACATCGGCCCCGATGACGATCTCGTCGGGCGCACGGGCGGTGGTGTAGAGGTCTTGGAAGAAATCGGTGGCGGCCACACGGCGGGTGCCGCCCGGGCCTTGCAGGTGAACGGTGCCGTCCAGCGCACACAGGCAGCAAGGCCACTCGGCTGCGGGGTCGCCGTAGGCGATGGAGCCGCCCCAGGTGCCCGCGTTGCGAATCGCGCGGTGCGCAATGTGCGGCACGGCCTGCAGCAGCATCGGCGCATGCTGGGCTACCAAGGCGCTGTCCTCGATCTCGGTGTGCGTGACCAGGGCGCCGATGTACAGGCGATCGCCCTCGACACGGATGCCGCGCAGCGCGTCCAGGCCGGTGATGTCGATCACCAGGCGCGGTTCGGACAGTCGCATGTTCAGCGTGGCCATGAGCGTCTGGCCGCCCGCGAGGATGCAGGCGTCGTCGCCATGCGTCTGCATCAGGTCAAAGACCTGGGCCAGTGTGGTGGGCTTGGCGTAGTCAAAAGGGGGAGATTTCAAGTCAGGCTCCGCATCCAGAGATGAAAAACAAGGAGGGGGCAGTCCGTCAAAGCCGGCTGCCGATCCAGACGCCCACGCCGGTGGCGAGGACGCCCAAGAAAAACCACTTCACGCGCAACCACTCGGTGGAGGGTGCCGTCTCGGGCAAGGGGGCGGCCCCTTGCGCGGTGGGGCGCGGAGCCGGCGCAGCGACCGGTGCGTTGGACACAGCGGGCGCGCCGCTCTCGACTGCGGCCGCCGGAGCCGCTTGCGCAGCCGGCGCCACCTGCGCCTGGAAGGCGGCGAAGAACTGGTCGGCCATCTGCTTGGCGGCCGCGTCGATCATCCGACCGCCCACCTGACCGAGCTTTCCCGCCACCGAGGCCTTGACCGTGTAGGACAGCCGAGTGTCCGGGCCCTCATCGGCCAGCGTCACCTGCGACTCGCCACGGGCCATGCCGGCCGCGCCACCCGAGCCTTCGAAGCCCATCGCGCAACGTTCGTTCTCGACGATGTCAGACAACAGGATGCGCCCCGCAAAGCGCGCCCGCACCGGGCCCACCTTGACCATCACGCGGGCGGTCTTTTCCACCGGGCTGACCACCTCGACGCCCTCACAGCCCGGGATGCAGGCGGCCAGCACCACGGGATCGTTCAGGGCCGACCACACGCGGGCGCGCGGGGCACCGATCAGGACGTCGCCATGGAGTTGCATCGGAAGGTCTTTCGGGTTTTCACGGGTGAATTTTGTTTACCAGTCGTTCAACAATGTACGGCAGAGTTGACCATTCGGTAAATAGCGTGCCCCTCCAGAAAAACCCTGATCGCCCCCGCAAGCGCCCCGGCCCCGCCGCGGCGCCTGGCGTGATCGCGCCGCCGCGGCGGCGTCTGGGTGTGGCCGAACGCGAGCGGCAAATCCTGGACGGAGCCATCCGCTTCTTTTCTGAAAAAGGCCTGGACGGTCAGTTGCGCGACCTGGCGAGCAGCATCGGCGTCACCCACGCGCTGCTGTATCACTACTTCCCGACCAAGCAGGCCCTGATTGACCGGGTCTACATCGAGGTGTTCGAAGGCCGCTGGCAACCGGAGTGGGAGACGCTGCTGGACGACCGCGATCGCTCGCCCGAGGACAAGCTCACCGCCTTTTATGACGAGTACATCAATGCGACGCTCTCGCGCGACTTTGTTCGCATCCTGGTGTTCTCCGGCCTGACCGACCACACCATCACCGACCGCTTCTTTTCCCTGCTGCGCCAGCGTCTGTTCCCGCGGCTGGTGCGCGAGACGCGGCGCTTTCGCGACTGCAGCAGCCGCGCGCGGCCCAGCGAGCGCGAGCTCGAACTGCTCATGGGCTTGCATGGTGGCTTCTTCTACATCCCCATGCGCCGCTGGATCTATGCGCAGGGCGTGGCCAGCGACGCCGCGCCGGTGCGCATCAGCCAGTCTCTGGTGCGTGACCGTGTGCGTGGCTACCTGGTCGCCAGCCGGGTCCTGTTTGGCGACGCGGCGCAAGCCACGCCGAGGATGCGTCGCGCATGAACGCACCTGCCTACCCTGTTCCCGTTTGCTGCGGCCTTCCGGCCGTGGCGTCAACCCCACGCGGCTGCCATCAGTCGCCCTTTACCCGCAAGGAGATCGCATGAAGCTCACCCAGTTGGCCCGTTCCGGGCTCTTCGCGCTTGGTTGCGCCATGGCCGCCAGCGGCGCCCTGGCCCAGCAGGCCATCACGGTCAACATCGGATCGAGCCATCCGGTGGCCAACATCTGGGCCAACGCCATGAAAGAGGTGTTCCAGCCCGAGGTGGACCGCCTCCTGAAAGAAGGCGGCAACAAGTACCAGATTCGCTGGCGCGAGAACTACGGCGGCACGCTGTACAAGTTCAACGAAACCCGTACGGCGGTGAAAGACGGCATCGTGGACGTGGGCATGGTCGGCACGGTCTGGGAGAACTCCTCCATGCCCCTGCAGAACGTGACGTACTTCACCCCGTTCGCCACGACCAACCATGAAATGCTGATCGAGATTTTCGACAAGCTCAACGCGAACCACCCGGCACTCAAGGCCAGCTGGACTGCCCAGAACATGGTGCCGCTGTCGTCGTTGATCACCGACAGCTACGACATCTATGCGAACTTCCCCGTGACCAGCATGGCGTCGCTGCAAAACAAGAAGATCCACGCGCCGGGCACCTCGGCCAACTGGATGCGCGACACCGGCGCCACGCCCGTGGAAGGCGCGCTGACCGTGTACTACACCAACATCCAGACCGGCGTGACCCAGGGCGCGCTGAGCTTTGCCAGCGGCATTGCACCGGCCCGCGTGCACGAAGTGGCCAAGCACCTCACGCGCGTGAACATCGGCGCGATGTACTTCGGCAGCGTCGCCAGCAACAAGAGCTTCTTCGACAAGCTGCCCAAAGAAGTGCAGGACGCCTTCGTGAAGGCCGGTCAAGCCACCTCCGTGGCGCACGGCAAGCACGTGACCCGGATGTCGACGACGGCCATGGACACCATGCGCGCCGCTGGACTGCAAGTGAGCGAGCTGCCTGCCGCCGAGCGCGCCAAGTGGATCAACGGCCTGCCCGATATCGTGACGCCTTGGCTGCAGACCACCGGCGATGCCGGCAAGTCCGTGCTGCGCGCCTACTTTGACGAACTGCGCGCACGCGGCGTGAAGCCGCTGCGTGACTGGGACAAAGCCGCGCGCTGACGCACCGCCATGGCCACCGACACCGACCTCGACGCCCCGCCGGCCGCAACCCGGCATCCCCTGGACTTGCCGGCCAACCTGATGGCGTCGGTCGGTACGGTCTGGATCTTCGTGATCATGGCCCTGGTGGTGGCCGACGTGATCGGCCGGGACTTTCTAGACCGGCCGATCACTGGCGTGTCTGAGTTCTCGGCGCGCTCGGTGGCCTCGATCGTTTTTCTGCAACTGGCGGCCGCTGTGTGCAGCGGCCGCATGACGCGCAGCGATTTCCTGCTCAATCTGATTGGCAAACGCTCGGCCAGCGCGGTCACCGCGCTGAACCTCTTCAACGCCCTGGTGGGCGCGGCGCTGCTCGCGGCGCTGGCGGTGATCGCCTGGCCTGAGCTGCGTCAATCGTGGGCCAACAATGAGTTTTATGGCGTGCAGGGGGTCTACAGCGTCCCCGCTTGGCCCTTTCGCGGACTGATCGTGGCCGGCTCCTTCGCGGCCGCGCTGTGCTACCTGCTGTCCATTCCCGGCATCTTGCGCCAGCACGGGCAGCAGACCGTGGCAGAAGATCCGCTGGCCGCGGGCACAGGAGACGGACGATGAGCGATCTCGGATTAGGCGGTCTGCTCATCGGCGGACTGGTGATGCTGGTGCTGCTAGGCGTGCATATCGGTGTGGCATTGCTGGCTGTGGGCTTCTTCGGTGTCTGGCTGGTGCGCGACAACGTCGACATGGCCATGCGCCTGCTGTACATGGCCGCCTACAACGGCATCGCCGACTACATCTACGCCACCATCCCGCTGTTCGTGCTCATGGGGCTGCTGGTCAGCATCTCCAACGTGGGCAAAGACACTTTCACGGTCGCCGAAGTGCTGCTGCGCAAGCTCAAGGGCGGCCTGGGCGTGGCCACCGTGGCGGCCAACACCGTGTTCGCCGCCGTGACCGGCGTGTCGATCGCCTCGGCGGCGGTGTTCACCCGGGTGGCCGTCCCCGAAATGGTCAGCCATGGTTACAAAACCACCTTTGCCACGGGTACGGTGGCCGGCAGCTCGGTGCTGGGCATGATGATCCCGCCCAGCCTGCTGATGATCATTTACGGTGTGCTGGCCGAGCAATCCATCGGCACGCTGTTCGTCGCGGGCGTGATCCCGGGCCTGCTTCTGGCTGTGGTCTTTGCCGTGATGATCATGTGCATGGCGCGCTTCATGCCGAGTCGCGTGTTCGACCTGGCGCGCCAGGCCGAGCTGGCTCGCGAGCGCCGGGTGCAGATCACGCTCACCGGCTCCCAAATGGCCTCCAAACTCGTCCCCATCGCTGCGCTGGTGGTGCTGGTGCTGGGCGGTCTGTACAGCGGCTTTTTCACCCCCACTGAGGCCGGTGGTGTCGGGGCAGCCGGCGCGCTGCTCATCGCACTGGCCCGCCGCTCGCTGGGTCAGGGCAATCTGTGGCGAGTGCTCCATGAGACCGGCAGTGTCTCGTGCACGATCCTGATCCTGCTGGTGGCCGCGGGCTTTTACAGCCGCATGCTCAGCGTGGCGGGTGTGCCGGTGGCGATCGCCGACATGGTGCGCGACGCGGGTCTGGGCCCCTACGGCTTCCTGGCCCTGTACATCGGTATCGTCTTGCTGCTGGGGATGATCCTCGACTCCAGCTCGATCCTGCTGATCATGACGCCGGTAGCCGTTCCGATCGCGCAGGCTTTTGGCTTCAACCTCATTCACTTTGGCGTGATCACGGTGCTGGCGGTGGAAATGGGCTTGCTCACACCGCCTTTTGGCATCTCGGTGTTCACCGTCAAATCGGTGCTCAACGATCCCAAGGTGTCGGTGGAAAGCATCTTTGCTGGGGCGATGCCTTTTGTCGCGGCGATGTTCGCCGTGCTGCTGCTGGTCTGCGCCTTCCCGCTCCTGAGTCTGGCCCTGACCTGACGGGCCCGAGGGCGCGCGCTGCGCCCGCTAGGCCAGCTGCCCTGCCACGAGGCGCAGCTGCCGGCTGCAGCGATCCGCCAGTGACGTGTCATGCGTCACTACCACGAAGGCCGTGCCCTGCTCACGCGCCAGCTGCAGCATCTGCTCGAACACACCGTCGGCCGTCGCCCGGTCCAGGTTGCCGGTGGGCTCGTCGGCCAGCACGCAAGCCGGACGGGTCACCAGGGCACGCGCGATGGCCACGCGTTGGCGCTCGCCGCCCGAGAGCTCGGCGGGGCGATGCAGGACCCGGTCGCTCAGGCCCACCGCCGCCAAGACCTCGCGGGCCCTCGCATGGCAGGACTCGATCGGGTCGCGTCGAATGCGTAGCGGCATGGCCACGTTGTCCAGCGCGCTGAACTCCGGCAGCAGGTGATGAAACTGGTAGACAAAGCCCAGGTGCTGATTGCGCAGGCGGCCTTGCTGCGCGGCACTCAGGCGGGACAGCGCCTGCCCCATCAGGCGCACCTGACCCTCGGTGGGCGCATCCAGCCCTCCCAGCAGGTGCAGCAAGGTGCTCTTGCCCGAGCCCGAGGCGCCCACGATGGCCACCGTCTCGCCGGCCTGCACCGTGAGATCGACCCCGCGCAGCACCTGAACATCGAGGCCGCCCTCGGTAAAGCGCTTGGACAGGCCTTGCGCCTGCAGGACCGGCTCACTCATAGCGCAGCGCCTCCGCCGGGTTGACGCGGCTGGCCCGCCAGCTGGGGTAGATCGTGGCCACGAACGAGAGCACCAGCGAGATCAGCGCAATCGGCACGATATCGGCGGACTGCGGGTCGCTGGGCATACGGCTGATCAAATAAATGTCGCGAGGCAGGAAGCTTGCACTGAGCAACTGCTCCAGCGCCGGCACGATGACATCGATGTTGAAGGCCACACCCAGCCCGAGCAAGAGCCCGGACAGCGTGCCCGCCACCCCCACCGTTGCACCCTGGACCATGAAGATGCCCATGATGCTCGAGGGGCTCGCCCCCAGCGTGCGCAAGATGGCGATGTCGGCGCGCTTGTCGGTCACGGTCATCACCAGCGTACTCACCAGGTTGAACGCGGCCACCGCCACGATCAGCGTGAGGATGATGAACATCATGCGTTTTTCCAGTTGCACGGCGGCAAACCAGGTGCGGTTCTGGCGCGTCCAATCACGCACGATCAGACCGCCAGGCAGCGTGACGGCCAGTTGTGCCGCCACCTCGCGAGCCTGGTGCAGGTCCTTGAGTTTCAGGCGCAACCCAGTGGGGCCCTCCAGTCGGAACAGCCGCATCGCGTCCTCCTGGTGCATCAGGACCAGGCCGTTGTCGTATTCGAAGTGGCCCGAGTCGAAGATGCCCACCACCTCCATTTGCTTCAGGCGCGGCACGAAGCCCGCGGGCGTCACCTGCCCGCTGGGCGAGATCAGGGTGACGGGGTCGCCCACGCGCACGCCCAGATTGCGCGCCAGGTCACGCCCCACCACGACGCCAAAGCCACCGGGCACCAGGCGCTTGAGGGCCGTGTCTCGCAGGGAAAAAGCCAGTTCGGTGATCTGGGGCTCCAGCGCAGGGTCGATACCGCGCACCAGCGTGCCGCGCATGTCCTCGCCGCGCGCCAGCAGCGCCTGCGCCGCCACGAAGGGCGCCGCAGCCACCACCTGCGGATGCTGGCGCGCCTGGGCCATCGTGCCGGCCGGATCGGACAAGACGTCGCCGCCAGGGCCGTAGATCTCGATATGCGACACCACGCCCAGCATGCGGTCACGCACCTCGCGCTGAAACCCGTTCATCACCGACAGCACGATGATCAGCGCCGCCACGCCCAGCGCGATCCCCAGCATCGACACCCCCGAGATGAAGGAGATGAAGCCGTTGCGTCGGGTCGCTCGGCCCGCGCGCGTGTAGCGCCAGCCCAGGATCAATTCGTACGGAAGTCGCATCGCGCGGTCAGTATGGCCAAACAAAGCAGGGAATCGGCCTGCATTGTGGCATCCGGGACAATAGCCCCATGTCCAGCGCCCAACACCTGATCCTCCCCTACGCCCACGCACCGGGCCTGGCGCTGGGGTCGGTGGAAGGCGCGCTGCCCATGCTGCGACGGCTGCTGGCGCGCCTGCAGCCCGGCCCTGTGCTGGCGGGCGACGCACAAGATCTGTCGCCCCCTCACGAGCGGGCGCTGGCGCAGGTCCTGGGCCTGCCTGCAGCCGATGGCCTGATCCCCTGGGCCGCCTGGGAGCGGGTTCAGAACGGTCAGGCGCCAGGGGACGAGGCCTGGGCCTGGATCACGCCCTGCCACTGGCACGTGGCGCAAGACCACATCCTCATGCGCCCGGTCGACTCACTGGATTTGGACGAGGCCGCCTCGCGCACGCTGCTGGCGGCCATCGCCCCCTACTTTCACGAAGACGGCATCGCCCTGGACTTCGTCGCCCCCACGCGCTGGCGGGCGCGGGGTGCGGTGTTTCGCGATTTGGCCTGCGCCAGCCTAGACCGGGTGGTGGGCCGCCGCG
>CANHSE010000004.1 GCA_947463025.1 Comamonadaceae bacterium | reverse complement strand
TGGGATCAGGCATGAGCACGATACAGATTGGCGTCGTGATGGGGTCCGGCAGCGATTGGGACACCCTGCAGCACGCAGTGGCGATTCTCCAGGAATTCGGTGTCACCCACGAGGCCAAAGTGGTCTCGGCTCACCGCATGCCCGATGACATGTTCGCCTACGCCGAGGCGGCCGCCGGGCGGGGCCTGGTGGCCATCATCGCCGGCGCGGGCGGGGCGGCCCACCTGCCCGGGATGCTGGCGGCCAAGACCCCCGTGCCGGTGCTGGGCGTGCCGGTGGCCAGCAAGCACCTGTCGGGCGTGGATTCCCTTCACAGCATCGTGCAAATGCCCAAGGGCGTGCCAGTGGCCACCTTTGCGATCGGTGCGGCGGGCGCGGCCAATGCGGCGCTCTTTGCGGTGGCCATGCTGGCCACCCACGACGCGGCCCTGCGTGCGCGCCTGGAGGCCTTTCGCCAGCGCCAGACCGACGCAGCACGCGCCACGGTACTGCCGCCCGCGGCATGAACCATCCCCCTAAGCGCCCCATCCTCCCCGGACAGACCCTGGGCGTCATGGGTGGCGGCCAGCTCGGGCGCATGTTCGTGCACGCGGCCCAGCGCATGGGGTATTTCACCGCGGTGCTCGACCCCGATGCGGCCAGCCCCGCCGGCCTCGTGAGCCACACCCACATCCGCACCGATTACCTGGACGCGCAGGGCCTGGCCGAACTGGCGCGTGTGTCGGCCGCCATCACCACCGAATTCGAGAACGTGCCTGCGCAGGCGCTGGCGCAACTGGCGGCCACCCGCCCGGTAGCGCCCGGGGGCGATGCCGTGGCTGTCGCTCAGGACCGCGCCCGCGAGAAGGCGCACTTCACACGCTGCGGCGTGCCCTGTGCGCCGAATGCGGTGATCGAGACGCCCGCGCAGCTGGCGGCCGTGGGCAATGACCTGCTGCCCGGCATCCTCAAGACCGCGCGTCTGGGCTATGACGGCAAGGGCCAGGTGCGCGTGGCCACGCGCGAGGCGCTGGCCCAGGCCTGGAACGATTTGCGCCAGGTGCCTTGCGTCCTCGAGAAGATGCTGCCGCTGGCCGCTGAATGCTCGGTGGTGGTGGCGCGTGGGGCCGATGGCCAGATGGTGCATCTGCCCGTGCAGTTGAACCTGCACCGCGAGGGCATCCTGGCCGTGACCGAGGTTCACCAGGGCGTGCTGCCACCAGCGCGCGCGCAGCAGGCCATCGAGGCCACGCGTTCGATTGCGCAGGGCCTGGGCTATGTGGGCGTGTTGTGCGTCGAGTTTTTCATCCTGCAGGATGGCTCGCTGGTGGTGAACGAAATGGCGCCGCGTCCGCATAACAGCGGTCACTGGAGCCTGGATGCCTGCGATGTCTCGCAATTCGAGCTGCAGGTGCGGGCGCTGGCGGGCCTGCCGCTGGTGCAACCCCGCGCCCATAGTCCCGCGATCATGTTGAACCTGCTCGGTGATCTGTGGTTTCGCGAGGGCGCGAAGACGGCGAGCGAGCCCGACTGGGCAGCGGTGCTGGCTTTGTCAGGCGCGCATTTGCACTTGTATGGCAAGACCGAGGCGCGGCCGGGTCGCAAGATGGGGCACCTGACCTTCACGGGTCCGGATGTAGCCGCGGTGCGTGCGAATGCGCTCGCGGCCTGCGACGTGCTGGGCCTGGCGCCGTTCTGAAAGTGGCCGTGATCCTGGATGGCACCGATCCCGCTGCGATCGCCCGCGCTGCGGCGCATCTGGCGGCGGGCGAGTTGGTGGCCTTTCCCACGGAAACGGTCTATGGGCTGGGCGCGGACGCTGGCAGCGACCGCGCGGTAGCCGGCATCTTTGCGGCCAAGGGCCGACCCAGCGACCATCCACTGATCGTGCATGTGACGGGCTTGTCCGAGGCCGAGCGTTTTGCGCGCGAGGTGCCGCCCGTCGCGCGTCGCCTGATGCAGGCCTTTTGGCCCGGACCGCTCACCGTCATCCTGCCGCGCCGAGAAGGCATGGCGGGTGCGGCGGCGGGCGGGCAAGCCTCGGTGGGTCTGCGTTGTCCTTCGCACCCGGTGGCGCTGTCCTTGCTGCGCGCCTGCGCGGCGCATGTGCCACCGGTCTGGGGCGTGGCCGGGCCCAGTGCCAATCGTTTTGGACGCGTGAGCCCCACCACCGCCGACCATGTGCGCGCCGAGTTTGGTGATGCGCTGATGGTGGTCGATGGTGGCGCGTGTGAGGTCGGTATCGAATCGTCCATCGTCGACTGCACGCGCGGTCGACCCGTGCTGCTGCGGCCCGGCGTGCTCACGCATGCGCAGATCGAGGCGGCGTGTGGCGAGCGGCTGTGGCTGCCGCATGAAGTGGCCGAGGCCGCTCCGCGCGCCTCGGGCACGCTTGAATCGCACTACGCGCCGCAGGCGCGGGTGCGGGTCATGAAGGCGGCAGATTTGCAGGCCGCGCTCTTGGCGCGTACGCCAGAGGGCGGCACGCTCGCCGTGTGGTCACGCGCAGGGCTCACGCTGCCTGCCTCTGATTATTTGCATCGTGTGATGCCGCAAGACGCGCGCGAAGCTGCGCGCGTGCTCTTTGCGGTCTTGCGTGATTTCGATGCGCAGGGTGTGCGCACGATTTGGATTGAGCAGCCGCCTGACGCGCCGGAGTGGGCGGGTGTGCGCGATCGCCTGCAGCGCGCTGCAGCGGATTGAGCCTCAAGGCTCGCGCGCCGTCCACTCCACCAGCGTATCGATCACACCCCGCATCGCGCCCGCATTGGCGTGATTGGCGATCGCCACCACCGCATAGCGTCGACCACTGGGCGCGTGCACGTAGCCGGCCACACCCGTCACATCGCGCAGGCTGCCGGTCTTGAGATGGGCCACACCCGCGGTGCGGGCGGCGGTGCGCTTGGCCGTGCCGTCCAGACCCGCCACCGGCAAGGACGCCACGAACTCTGGCATCAGCGGCGAGGCCCAGGCGTATTGCAGCAGGCGCGTGAGCTGGGCGGCCGTTGCGCGTTCGTCGCGTGAAAGGCCCGAGCCGTTGTCAAACACCGGCGGTTCGCTGCGCAAGCGATCGCGCCACCACTGCTGCAACACCGCGCGGGAGCCTGCGATCGTGCCCACACCGCGTTGTTGCAGGCTCAACGTGAGAAACAGCTGCTGCGCCATCACGTTGTTGCTGAACTTGTTCACGTCACGCACCACCTCGGCCAGCGTGGGCGAGACGCTCTCGGCCACCGGCTTGAGCGCGGCGGGTACACGCCCTTCGCGCACGCTGCCCGCGAGCTGTCCGCCCATCTCTTGCCACATGCCCGCGATCGCGCGCCCGGCCTGGTTGGCGGGATCGGCCGCGGCCACGGGCCAGCTGCGGGGGCCGCACGAGGCGGGGAAGGCGCCGTCAAAGCGCAGGCGCGCCGGGTCGCGAAAGTCGGCGCGCAGCGCACCACGCCAGTCATTGCATTCGCCCGATTGCAGGGGCACGCTGGTCGGCGCCTGCAAACCTGCCATCGGCGGCTCGATCTGCAACAGCGCCACGTTGCCCTGCGGGGTGAACTGCAAGACCATCGCGCGGAAATTCACCAGCAAGGCATCGGGCGCTGCGTTGTAGGGGCGCAGCGGCTCGCCGTCAAAGGCGCCCGGGTCTTGCGCCGCCACCTCGAAGGCGCTGCGATCGATCACGATGTCGCCCGCGATGCGCCGCACGCCCAGACCCTGCACGCGCCGCATCAGCAGCCACAGGCGCTCCATCACCAGGCGCGGATCACCCTGACCCTTGAGGTACAGATTGCCTTGCAGCGTGCCGCCTTGCACCGGGCCGTCGAGATAGACCGGGGTGGTCCAGGTCCAGGCTGGCCCAATGAGCTCGAGGGCGGCGAAGGTGGTGGCGAGCTTGGCGATCGACGCCGGATTGACGGGCGTGTCCGCGCGGTGCCACAGGCGCGGGGGCAGGCGACCTTCAGCATCGGCGACGGTCAAGGTCACCGCATCGCGGGGTAGCTTGGCACGTGCCAGAGCCGCTTCGATTTCAGGCGGCAGGGACTGGGCGGACGCTGCGGCGGCGATCCCGCTCAGGGCGAGCCAGGCAGCAAGGCGAGGAAGAAAAGCCATGTCTGATTATGGGGGCCGGATAATCGGGGTTCACCTTGTGTGGCGCCCTTGAACCTCCTCGCCTTTGATACCAGCACGGAACGCCTGTCCGTGGCCCTGTCGGGCCCGCAGGGGGTGGGCGCGCGCCTGTTCGTGCACGAGGGTGAAGGTGGGCGCGAAGCCTCGGCCGCTCTGATCCCGGTGGCCATGGGGCTGTTGCGGGACGCCGGCCTGACCCTGGCCGATTTGCAGGCCATCGTCTTTGGCGGCGGCCCGGGTTCTTTCACCGGCCTGCGCACGGCCTGCGCCGTCGCCCAAGGCCTGGCCTTCGGCGCAGGCCGACCGGTGCTGCCCGTGGAGACGCTGATGGCCGTGGCCGAAGAGGCCCGTCACGCGCAGGGCACGACACGCGTGCTGGCGGTACTCGACGCGCGGATGGACGAGGTCTATGCCGCCCCTTATGCCTACGACGGTCAGGCCTGGCGCCGCGAGGGCCCGATCACCTTGAGCCAGCCCGAGGCCCTGACCCTGCCTGCCGGCTATGTGCTTGCGGGCAATGCCTTCGACGCCTATGGCCAGCGCTTGCCTGCGGGCCCTCGGGTGCCGGCGCTGCCCACCGCCACCGCGATGCTGCGTGTGGCGCCGGCCCTGCTGGCCGCCGGGGCCCACGTGCCTGCCCACGAGGCGCTGCCCCTGTATGTGCGTGACAAGGTGGCCCAGACCACCGCTGAACGCGAGGCCCTGCGGACTGCAAAGGCCTTGCCATGAACGCCATCCTGCGCCCCCCGGGCGACGACCTGCCCGAGGCCGAATTCGCCCCCATGACGCCCGAGCGCCTGGACGCCGTCATGGCCATCGAGGCCACCGCCTACCCGCATCCCTGGACCCGCGGCAACTTCAGCGATTCGCTGCGCGCCGGCTACCAGGCGCAAGTGCTGGTCGCGGGCGACACGCTGGTGGGTTACTTCGTGGCCATGAAGGGCGTCGATGAAGTGCACCTTCTGAACATCACCGTGGCCCCCGAGCTGCAAGGCCAGGGCTGGGGCCGCCTCATGCTCGACGCGCTGGCGACCTGGTCGCGGGGTCAGGGCGCGCAGTGGCTGTGGCTGGAGGTGCGCGCGAGCAACGAGCGGGCGCAGCGCCTGTACGCGCACTACGGCTATCGCCGTGTAGGCCAGCGCAAAGCCTATTACCCGGCGGCGCATGGCCGGCGTGAGGACGCCATCGTCATGAGCTTGCCCCTGTGAGACCTGCGGCGACAATCACGCCATGACCTTGCAGCTCGACGCCCGTCAACGTGCCATGCTGGCCGAGATGGGCGTGCGCCTGTTCGACCTAGTGCCCGCCGAGGCGGCTGCCGCCGTCTCCACCGAAACCGCGCGCGCGCCGCAAGCGCCCGCGCCCCGTCCGACGCCCGCACCCGTGGCGACGCCAGCCCCGGCGGGACTTCCCGAACGTGCGCTGGCCCCTTTGTCCGGCACGGTCGCCGACATGGATTGGGACGCCCTCACCGAGACCGTGGCCGCCTGCCAGGCCTGCGGCCTGTGCCACAGCCGCCGCCACACGGTCTTTGGTGTGGGCGATCGGCAGGCCGATTGGCTGGTGGTGGGTGAGGCCCCGGGCGAGATGGAGGACCTGCAAGGCGAGCCCTTCGTCGGGCCGGCGGGCAAGCTCCTGGACAACATGCTGCGGGCCATCGGTCTGGGCCGGCACGAGAACGTTTATATCGCCAACGTCTTGAAGTGCCGCCCCCCCGGCAACCGCAACCCCGAGCCCGCCGAAGTCGCGCAGTGCGAGCCTTATCTGCGACGTCAGGTGGCTTTGCTGCAGCCCAAGATCATCTTGGCCATGGGCCGCTTCGCGGTGCAGTCGCTTCTGGGGAGCACCGAGCCGATTGGCAAGTTGCGCGGGCAGATCCATCACTACGCGGGCGTGCCGGTGGTGGTGACCTACCACCCGGCCTACCTGCTTCGCAACCTGCCGGATAAGGCCAAGGCCTGGGCCGATCTGTGCCTGGCGCGGGACCAGGTCGAATCAGCCGGCTAACGTAACGAGGCGCGCCTCAGCGCTGCGCGCCGCTGGCCCGCGCCACGTACCGCGACAGCGTCTCGATCTGCTGCTCGGTCAGCTTGTCACGGTAGGCAGGCATTTGACCGATGCCATTGCGCAGGGCCTTGGCCACACGCGCCGCATCGGGCTTGAGCTCGTCGAGGCTGGGGCCGATGGCCCCTTCCGCACCGGCGTCTTTCAGCGCGTGGCACAGCGCACACGCCGGCACGGCCGACTGCTTGAACAGCGCACGACCCGGGGCCAAGGGGTCGGCGTGGGCCACCGGGGCTGTGAACGCCACCGCCAGCAGAAAGAGCGGCAGGGGGTGTCGCTTCCAAAGCCTCATGCCACCGTCACCTTCACCGCGTGGTCGACCCAGCTGCTGTTGTTGTAGCCCGCCGCGTTCTCCATCCGCTGCTCGGGTTGCACGTTGCCCGCGGCGTCAGTGGCGCGGCTGACCAGCGTGTGCGACCCGGCCGGCAGGCGCACCGCCAGCGCGAACTGGCGCCAGGCAAAGCGTCCGAGGTCCGGTCCGACCATGCGGGCTGCGACCCAGGTCTTGCCGCCGTCCACCGACACGTCCACCTTGGAGACGGCGTGCATGCCGCCAAAAGCGACGCCGTGGATTTGCACGGTGCCCGCGGTCACAGGTTTGCCATCGGTGCCGGGGCCATTGATCCAGGACTTGACCGACATCTCCTGCACCGAAGGCTGCGACGGATCGCCATTGGCGCCGGGCGGCGAAATGCGGTAGCCGTGCGACATGATGCGCGCGTCGCTTTCCTGGGCGGTGAAGGCCAGGCGCTTGACGTACTTGATGTTGTTCACGCCGGTGTAGCCAGGGACGATCAATCGCAGCGGGCCGCCGTGCGCCAGCGAAATCGGCACGCCGTTCATTTCCCAGGCGAGCATGGCATCGGCCATGGCCACGACGGGCATCGATCGTTCGACGATGACGCTCTTGGGATCGATCCCCTCGGGCAGTTTTTCGCCGCCGGTACCGGTCATGAACTTCATGCCGTTGGTCATGCCGCCCAGGGCCTCGGCCACTACGCGCACCGGCACACCGCTCCAGAGCACGCACCCGGCGGCGCCCACCTGCCAAGGCGTGCCGCTGGGCTTGCTGGGGAAGTAGCCGCGGCCGTTACCCGAGCATTGCAGCACCATGGCCATGGTCTCCAGGCCCATGGCCTTGAGGTCGCGCACGGTCAGTTTGCGCGGGTTGCGCACGCCTTCGATTGACACTTCCCAGGCATCGCGGTCGGCGACGATGGAGGCGTCGGGCGCCGGCAGGTTGTTGCGGATGTACAGCTGCGCGTCGGGGGTGATGATGCTGGTGCCAAACGCGCTGCGTCGGGTTTCGATGGTCGTGTTGGTGTGAACGATCAGGCTGTTCGCATCTTTCCAGTTCACATAGGCGGGCAGCGGCCGGGGTGCTGCGGCCGCGGCAGGCGCGGCGGTGTTGGCCGCAGCGTCACGCATCCAGCCGGCCAGCGCGGCGGCGGTGACGGTGGCGCCGGTGCCGGCGAGCAGCTGCCGGCGTGGCAGGGAAGTGGGGCGCTTGTTCATGGTGGGTCTCCTGATTGTTCTGAGATGAGGTGCGACAGAGTTTGCCTGAAGCCAGCGGCGATCAAAACCGCGGCAGGTCGGGGTGCTTGATCTGGCCGCCGCGCACCAGCATCTTCCCGTATTCGGCGCAGCGATTCAAGGTGGGAATGACCTTACCCGGATTGAGCAGGCCCTGGGCATCAAAGGCGCGCTTGATACCGAACATCTGCTCGCGTTCTTCGGGTGCGAATTGCACGCACATGGAGTTGAGCTTTTCCACGCCTACGCCGTGCTCGCCCGTGACCGTACCGCCCATGGCCACGCTGGTCTCCAGGATGTCGGCGCCAAACAGCTCGCAGCGATGCAGCTGGTCGGGGTCGTTGGCATCAAACAGGATCAGGGGGTGCAGGTTGCCATCGCCCGCATGGAACACGTTGGCGCAGCGCAAGTTGTATTTCTTTTCCATGGCCTGAATGGCCTGCAGGATGTCGGCCAGGCGCTTGCGCGGGATGGTCGAGTCCATGCACATGTAGTCGGGGCTGATGCGGCCCGTGGCCGAGAAGGCGTTCTTGCGCCCGCTCCAGAAACGCAGGCGCTCGGCCTCGTCGCGGCTCACCGCGATCGCGGTGGCACCCGCGGCGCGCAGCACCTCGGACATGCGGCCGATTTCTTCTTCGACTTCCTCGGGGGTGCCGTCGCTCTCACACAGCAAGATGGCTTCGGCGCTGAGGTCATAGCCCGCGTGCACAAAATCTTCGACGGCGACGGTCATGGGCTTGTCCATCATCTCCAGGCCCGCCGGGATGATGCCCGCGGCAATCACTGCCGCCACCGCGTCGCCGGCTTTGCGCACGTCGTCGAAACTGGCCATGATGCAGCGCGCCAGCTGGGGCTTGGGCACCAGCTTGACGGTCACTTCCAGCGTGACGGCCAGCATGCCCTCGCTGCCCACGACCACTGCCATCAGGTCATAGCCGGGGGTGTCCAGGGCCCGACTGCCCAAGGTGACGGGCTCGCCCTCGACGGTGTAGCCACGCACCTGCAGCACGTTGTGCAGGGTGAGGCCGTACTTCAGGCAATGCACGCCGCCCGAGTTCTCGGCCACGTTGCCGCCAATGGTGCAGGCGATCTGGCTGGAGGGGTCGGGCGCGTAGTAAAGGCCGTAGGGCGCCGCGGCTTCGCTGATCGCCAGATTGCGCACGCCGCATTGCACGCGGGCGGTGCGGCTTACGGGGTCGATGGCCAGGATGCGGTTAAAGCGCGCCAGCGACAGCGTCACGCCCAGGGCGTGGGGCATGGCACCACCCGACAGGCCGGTGCCGGCGCCGCGTGCCACCACCGGCACGGCCAGTGCGTGGCAGACCCGCAGCACGGCCCGCACCTGGTCTTCGGTCTCGGGCAGGGCCACGGCCAGCGGACGCTGGCGGTAGGCGGTCAGGCCATCGCACTCGTAAGGGGTGGTGTCCTCGGGCGTCCACAGCAGGCCACCCTCGGGCAGGAGGGGGGCGAGCGCCGCCACCACCTGGCGCTGGCGGTCGGCGCGTTCGAGCACAGAAGGATCGACGGGAGCGTTCATGAGGCGCAGCCTATTTGAAGATGACGGTCTTGTGGCCATTCAGGAGCACCCGGTGCTCGCTGTGCCACTTCACGGCGCGGGCCAGCACCAGGCTTTCGGTGTCGCGGCCGATGGCGGTGAGGTCTTCGACTGTTTTGCTGTGGTCCACCCGGGCCACGTCCTGCTCGATGATCGGGCCTTCGTCCAGGTCGGCGGTCACGTAGTGGGCGGTGGCCCCGATCAGTTTCACGCCGCGGTCATGCGCCTGGTAGTAGGGCTTGGCGCCCTTGAAACTGGGCAGGAAGCTGTGGTGAATGTTGATCGCGCGACCGGCCAGCTTCTGGCACAGGTCGTTCGAGAGGATTTGCATGTAGCGGGCCAGCACCACCAGCTCGGCGCCCTCGGCCTGAATCACCTCGTAGGCGCGCGCCTCGGCCTGGGCCTTGGTGTCGGCCGTGACCGGGATGTGGTGGAAGGGCACGTTGTAGCTGGCGGCCAGCTGGTAGAACTCGCGGTGGTTGGAGACGATGGCACGAATGTCCAGCGGCAGCAGCCCGCTTTTCCAGCGAAACAGCAGGTCGTTCAGACAGTGGCCTTCCTTACTCACCATCAGTACCGTGCGCATCGGCTGGTGCGTGGCGTGCAGGCGCCAGTTCATCTTGAACGTCTCGGCGAAGGCGTGCAGCTGCTGCTGGAGGTCTTCAAAGGACGGGCGCTCGCAGGCGAACTGCACCCGCATGAAAAACAGCCCCGTGTCGTGGTCGTTGTACTGGGCGGCCTCTTCAATGTTGCCCCCGCGCTCCAGCAGGAAGCCCGAAACGGCGTGCACGATGCCCGGACGATCCGGGCAGGACAGGGTGAGGATGTAGGCGGGGCTCATGGAGGGGCGATTGTCGCAGCCCCCGCTCGCCCCGTGGCTGCCCCCCCGGGAAGGCCCCAGACGGTGCCAAAATGGCCCTCCTGACCCGCAACGGAGACTGCCGTGGCCTACAACGACTTCAACATGGACAACCAATGGTTGCCCTTCACCCCCAACCGCCATTTCCGCAAAGAGCCCCGCGTTTTCGTGGCGGCCGATGGCATGCACTTCACCACCCACGACGGCCGCCAGGTGGTGGACGGCATCTCCAGCCTCTGGTGCGTGGGCGCGGGCCACAACCGTAAGCCGATCAACGAGGCGATCAAGAAGCAACTGGACACCCTCGATTACGCCACGGCTTTCCAAGTTTCCAATGACCAGGCCTTCAAGGCCGCCGAGATGATCGCTGCCCTGGCGCCCGGCGACTTGAACAAGGTGCTGTTTTGCAACTCCGGCTCGGAGGCTGCCGACACCTCGCTGAAGGTGGCCCTGGCCTACCACCGCGCGCGTGGCGAAGGCCACCGCAATGTCTTCATCGGCCGCGAGCGCGGCTACCACGGCGTGGGCTTTGGCGGCATGAGCGTAGGCGGCATTCCCGCCAACCGCAAGGTCTACGGCACCGCCATGCTGCCCCGGGTGGATCACCTGCGCTTCATCCATGACCCGGTGAACCACGCCTACATCCACAACGTCGAGCCCGAGTGGGCCGAAGACCCGCTGCTCGAGCTCGAGCAGCGCATCCTGCCCTTGCACGACCCGAGCAACATTGCAGCCATCATCGTCGAGCCAGTGGCAGGCAGCGCCGGCTGGTACATCGGACCCAAGGGCTACTTGAAGCGCCTGCGCGAGATCTGCGACAAGCACGGAATCTTGTTGATCTTTGACGAGGTGATCACCGGCTTTGGCCGCATGGGCACCAACTTCGCCGCCGACTATTTCGGCGTCGTGCCCGACATGCTCAATTTCGCCAAGTGCGTGACCAACGGTGTCATCCCGCTGGGAGGTGTCATCTGCCGCGATAAGCTGTACGACCAGATGATGAAGACCGACGCGCCCGAGTACGTGGTCGAGTTCTTCCACGGCTACACCTACTCGGGCCACCCGGTGGCCTGCGCCGCGGCGGTGGCCACGCTCAAGCTGTTTCAGGAAGAAAACCTGTTCCAGCGCGCAGGGGAAATGGGCAAGAAGCTGGGCGACGCCTTCCACGCCACCTTCAAGGGTCTGCCGAATGTGGTGGGCATACGCAGCCTGGGCGGCGCGGCGGCGGTCGAACTCGCCCCGATCGCCGGTGCGCCCGGCAAGCGCGCCTACAACGTGTTCCTGGACTGCTTCAAGCACGGCGCGCTGGTGCGCCCGGCCGGTGAGGTGCTGGTGATCGCACCGCCCTACATCGCGGAGGCGTCGCACATCGACCGTCTGGTCAACACACTGGCCGACGCGATCCGCCGGCAGGCCTGATCAGGGCTGGGCCGGCCTTTGCATCTGCCGACGCAGGTCGGCGCAGTAATCGCGCGCTGGCGGCGCCTTGGGCCAGGTGATGGCTTGCGCACGCAAGCCCGGCGGCAGGTGCGCAGGCACGCCCAGCTCGGCGTCCACATGCGCGTGACCCGCTACCAGCACCACGATGCGCGCAGGCTGACCGGCGCCAGCCGCTTGCGCTACCTGCGCCGCCTGCGACACCGTGTCGGCCATGGCGCGATCGCGCGCAATCTGGATGCGGGCCATGGGCGCAATCTGCGCCAGCGGCATCAGGTCGCAGTGGCCCGTTCGGATCGCCTCGCGCTGGCGCGCCAGTGCGGGCGCCGGCAGGCGGGCGTCCAGCGATTCGTCCGCCATCGCGGCCCGCATCTGCGCCCGCGGCAGGTTGGCGCCCAGCACCGGCACGCCGGCGCGCACCGCCGCCATCACCGTGGGCCCGTAGGCGGCCCAGGGCCAGCCTGCATCGTTCCAGCGCAGGGCCTGGCGCACGGTGGCTTCGTCGGCATCACGCGGCAGTCCCTGCGTACCCGCGCCTTGGTCGGCCATCTCCAGAGCCACAGCAGCCAACTGCCCACGCGCGGCCAAGGCCTGCACGGTGTCGCGGTGCAGGCGCTGGTGCTCGGGCACATCGTGCTGTTCGCCCAGGAGCAGGGCGTCTGCGGGCAAGGCCTGATCCACCGCGGCGGGCAGATGGGTGCAGCCAACGAGCGCCAAGCCGCCCATCGCCAGCAGCGCGGTGCCCCAACGCGCGAGCCAGGTCGGTAAACGGGTCAGGGTGTGGGACCGCATGCGGCGCATCCTACGCGCAGGGCCCCGAACGCGGCGTGGATGGCCGACTCAATGCATCACGAGCGGGTTTTGCGCCAGCTCGGCGTAGCTGCCCAGGGTTTCCTCGACTTCTTCCTGGGTCGGGGTGTTCAATTGCCAGGCGTTGATCTGGCGCTGAAACGCATCGGCCCAGGAGCCGTCCAGATAGACCTCTTTGTTCGAGCGCTTGTCGACGATCTCGAAGCCATGCCGGGCGACGCCGGGTTCGGCTTCGCCTTGTGCGGGTGCGTTCGCCTGCAGGTGCACGACGACAAACGAATCAGAGTCATAGAGCATTTGCATGAAACGTGTCCTTCCTGCCGTCGTATCTGGCAGCGTTCGGGCCGGTTTCAAGGCTTACCCTTGTGGCCGTCCCGCGCCCCCACGTCGGCAGGTTCGTGACCGCAGGCCTCAGCGCCTGTCGGTGCCTGACCACTGGTAATCGAGGCTGTCGCCTGCGGGCTGGGTCAGACGCATGCGGACCGGGACGTAATCCAGTGCAGGGGCCAGCCAGATTTCCAGTTCGGGCTCGAACGTGCCCAAAGGCAGGCGCACCAGCCGCAGGGTGTGCAGGTGTCCGCCAGGCAGCGCGAGTTCCTCGCGCCCCTCGATGCGAAAGCGCCAGACCAGCGCATCGCGGGTGGTGGCGGTTTGAAGGTCCAGGTAGGTGCCGGGCGGATGCGCCTGGGGCTGGGCCGCGATGCGCGCACCCAGTTGCAACAGCAGGCTCAGGCGATCCTGGGCCCCGGCCTGCAAGGCCGCTGCAGGCCGGTTGGCGCTGAACACCGCGCGGCCTGATGCGTGCTCGAAGTGCACGGCTTCTTCATGTCGGGCGCGGGCGGCGTAGCGTTCAGGCACCAGGCCCTGGGGCGTGAGTTGGCCGGCGCTGTGCTGGCTGCGTCGGGCCAGGCCGGTGCCTTCCTGCGTGAACCGCGCTTCGTAGCGCGCGCCCGCGTGCTGCCAGACCAGTTCGGCTTGTCCCGCGACCGCTTGCTCGCGGGTGCGCCCGGAGACGGCGTAGCGCAGGTGCATCGAAGGCGCAACACGCGCTGCGGTTGCGCCTGCGGCGGTCTCTGTCGGGGCGGTGGCGGACGGCGGGCTACCGGGCGTGGTGGGTCCGGTAGTGGGCACGGTGGTCGGGTTCGCGGAGCGGGTGACCGCGTGTGTCGGCGTCCTGCCTGTGATCCCTTGTGATTCGGGCGCCTTTGCAGGAGTGGGCGCGACATCCAAATGCAGGGTGTGCACCCGCAGGCCGGGGGGTGCGGCCAGCCCCGGCACGGGCGCATCGTGCGTGTCCAGACTTTGAATGACCAGGAGATGGGCGGCGATCACCCCGATGGCCAGTACCGCGCCCGGTCGCCCGTGCACAGCGGATTGCGTCATGAGCGGACGTGGGGGCGTCTCACGTTCGGTGGCCGAGGTCGTCCGACAGGCGCGCGGCGGCGGCCCGAAGGGGGGTGGCGACCGCGCCGTCCCAGGCGCTGTCAAAGCCCGAGGTGGGGCCCAGGGTGACGATGCCCAGCGCGAGGTGGCCATCGGCATCCAACACCGGCGCGCAAAAACCCGCTACGCCGGGCAGCAGCGAGTCGACCACGCGGCCCAGGCCCTGGGTTCGCGTTTGGGTCCGCAGCTGCTGCACCTGCGCCATCGTGGTGGGTACGTCGGGCAGGGGGTGGCGTTGCGCGCGGGCCAACTCCTCGCGCAGCAAGGGCGCGAGCACCTCTGGCGCCAGCCAGGCGGCAAAGCAGCGGCCGGTCGCGGAGGACAGCAGAGGCATCACATCGCCCAGGCGCAGGTTGACGGTGACGGCCTGGGGCGACTCCTCCCAGTGCACGATGGTCGGCCCGCGGTTGCCCCACACGGCCAGGGCCACGGTATGACCCAGGGATTCGACCAGCCCGGCCACCCGCTCGCGCGCCAGCTTGACCGCGTCCAGGCGCGAGAGCGAGGCCAAACCGAGTTTGAGGGCCGCGGGGCCGAGGTCGTAGCGGGTGGTGCCGGCGTCTTGCGTGACCAGTTGCAGGCGCTGAAAGCTCACGAGGTAGCGGTGGGCCTTGGCGGCGCTCATGCCGGCGGCCGCCGCGAGATCTCGCAGCATCAGCGGACCGGGGGCGCGGGCCAGGGCATCGAGCAGGGCGAAGCCCACTTCCACCGACTGGATGCCTGCGCGTTCCTTCACGTGCCGTCCTGTAGAATTTCGATTAGTTAAATTCGTTTCACCATGCGTAATGCATGGTGGACTCTAACCGATCTGGAGACAAGCGCAATGAAGCTCGCAACGTACAAGGACGGTTCGCGCGACGGACAGTTGGTGGTGGTCTCGCGCGACCTGAGCACGGCGCATTATGCGACCGGCATCGCCGAGCGCCTGCAGCAGGCGCTGGACGACTGGAACTTCATCTCGCCGCAGCTGCAAGACCTCTACGACACCCTCAATCACGGCAAGGCGCGTCACGCCTTCCCCTTTGATCCCGCACGCTGTATGGCGCCCCTGCCGCGCGCCTACCAGTGGGCCGACGGTTCGGCCTACATCAACCATGTGGAGCTCGTGCGCGCGGCCCGCAAAAGCGAGGTGCCCGCCAACTACTACACCGACCTTCTGATGTACCAGGGCGGCAGCGACGATTTTCTGGGGCCTTGCGACGATGTGGTCGTGCCCTCGGAGGATTTCGGCATCGACTTCGAGGCCGAAGTCACGGTCATCACCGGCGACGTGCCCATGGGCGCTTCGCCTGACGAGGCGCTGGAGGGTGTACGGCTGCTGATGCTGGCCAACGACGTGAGCCTGCGTAACCTGATCCCCGACGAACTGGACAAGGGCTTCGGCTTCCTTCAGAGCAAGCCGGCCACCGCCTTCAGCCCCGTGGCGGTCACCCCGGACGAACTCGGTGAGGCCTGGCAAGGGGGGCGCGTGCACTTGACGCTGCAAAGCACCTGGAACGGTCGCCGTGTCGGCTTGTGCGACGCCGGCCCCGAGATGACCTTTCACTTTGGCCAACTCATTGCCCACATTTGCAAGACGCGCAATGTGCGTGCTGGCAGCATCGTCGGCTCGGGCACCGTGAGCAACAAGGGCGTGGAAGGCAAGGACGGTCGCATGGACTGGCCCAAAGGCTACAGCTGTATCGCTGAAAAGCGGGCGATCGAAACCATCCAGGACGGTCAGCCCTCGACCGCGTACATGAAGTTCGGTGACACCATTCGCATCGAGATGAAGGGCAAGGACGGTCAGAGCCTGTGCGGCGCGATCGACCAGAAGATTGCGCCGCTCACAGTCTGAGCCAGGGCGTTCCCGACTCCTGCGCCTGGGCCTCACGCAGCGCCCCTAGGAAGCTGTTGCACCACCAGTGCACGTCGTACTGGCGGCAAGTCGCCAGCAGGGCCTGATGCCGGGTGCGCCGCTCCTCCAGCGGCATCTGCAGCGCCATCTGGATCGCGCTGGCCGTGCCCTCGGTGTCGTAGGGGTTCACCAGCAAGGCCTCGGACAGTTGTTCGGCCGCGCCCGCAAAGCGTGACAGCACCAGCACGCCTGGATCCTCCGGGTCTTGTGCCGCGATGAATTCCTTGGCCACCAGGTTCATGCCATCGCGCAGTGGCGTGACCAGGGCCACGCGCGAGGCGCGGTACAGCCCGGGTAGACGCGCGCGTGCCACCGTACGATGGATATAACGCACCGGCATCCACTCCAGATCCCCGTAGTTGCCGTTGATCGAGCCGCACAGACTCTCCAGCTCGTGCAGGATGTCGGTGTAGGCGCTGACGTCCTCGCGACTGGGCGAGGCGATTTGAATCAGGGTGGCGCGCTGGTGGGTCTCTGGGTGCTTGTGCAGCAGCTCGCGAAAGGCGCGCATGCGCTGGGGCAGGCCCTTGGAGTAATCGAGCCGGTCGACGCCCACCATCAGATTGCGCACAGAGTAATCACGCTTCATGCGTGCAAACATCTCGCGGCTTTCGCGGGCTTGGGCGAGGGCCGTGAATTCATCCACGTCGATGCCGATCGGAAACGCGCCGGCCTGCACCGTGCGATTGAATACGCGCCAGCGGCCCTCGCCGATGGCCTGGGCTCTGGCCTCGTGTTCGATGTAGTGACAAAAATGCGCGTGATCGGTCTGGCTTTGAAAGCCCACCAGGTTGTAGGCGCACAGGCCTCGCATCAACCAGTCATGCCCCGGTATCGCCGCCAAGATCATCGGCGGCGGCAGCGGAATGTGCAGAAAGAACCCGATGCGCTGCTGGCAGCCCAGGGCACGCAGCTCGCTGGCCAGCGGTACCAAGTGGTAGTCATGGACCCAGATCAGATCGTCGGGTTTGAGCAGGGGCGCCAGCAGCTTGGCGAACAACTGGTTCACGCGCCGGTAGCCGTGGATATAGCCGGCGTCAAAGTCCGCCAGATCCAGGCGGTAATGAAACACGGGCCACAGCACGCCGTTGGCGTAGCCCAGGTAGTAGGCGGCGTGGTCCTCGCGACTGAGGTCCACCGTCAGCAGCTTGACCGAGCCCGCCCGGTGGCGGTGTATCTGGCCCTCGCCGGCGCGTCCACCTGCTTCGGTCTCGATCACTTTCCCGCTCCAACCGAACCACAGCCCGCCGGTGTTGTTCAAGACCTCGGCCAGGGCCACAGCGAGTCCGCCGGCCGCTGTCTTGCGCGGATCGGCCACGCGGTTGGAGACCACCACCAGGCGTGACACATCGGTCCCTCAGATCACCGTGTCCCAGCTCGCGGAGAGCCGTACGGCGGCATTGATCAGGCCCATCATCGAATAGGTCTGCGGAAAATTGCCCCACATCTCGCCGGTCTGCGCGTGGGTGTCTTCGGACAAAAGGCCCAGTGGGTTGCGGCTGGCGAGCATGCGCTCGAAGATCTCGCGCGCCTGCGCCTGGCGGCCGATGCGGGCCAGGGCATCGATGCGCCAGAAGGTACAGATGTTGAAGGCGGTCTCGGGCTTGCCGAAATCGTCGGGCGCCTCGTAGCGGCGCATGAAGGGGCCATCGCCCAGTGCATGCTCCAACGCATCGATCGTGGCGATGAAGCGCGGATCGCGCGGATCGATGAAGTTCACCTCGGCCATTAGCAATGCACTGGCATCGAGGTCGCGCCCGCCGAAGCTCTCGACAAAGGACTGACGCTCCTCGCTCCAGGCTTCTCGCAGGATGCGGGTACGTATGGTTTCGGCGCGTTCGCGCCAGTAAGTGACCCGCTCGGGCAGCGCCAGCACACGGGCCACCTTGGACAGGCGGTCGCAGGCGGCCCACGACATCAGCGCCGACGAGGTGTGCACGCGTGCACGCGTACGCAACTCCCACATGCCAGCGTCGGGCTGGTCGTACACCCGGTAAGCCTGCTCGCCCACCGCCTCCAGGTAGCCGAACTCAGTGCTGCCGGCACGTCGAAACAAGCGGTGGTCGTGAAAGGCCTGCGACGCGCCCAGCACGATATTGCCGTACACATCGTGCTGAAAATGATCAGCCGCCTGATTGCCCACGCGTACCGGCCCCATCCCCCGGTAGCCTGGTAGGTGCGTGAGCACAGACTCTGGCAGCTGCGTCTCCTGCCCGATGCCATACAGCGGCTGAATATGGCCACCGCGTGAGCGCACCACCACGTTGTTCAACCAGTGCAGGTAGTCCTCCATCGTCGCCACCTCGGAGATGCTGTTGAGGGCCCGCACCACAAAGAAGGCGTCGCGCAGCCAGCAAAACCGGTAGTCCCAGTTGCGGCCGCTGTGGGGCGCTTCCGGGATGCTGGTGGTCATGGCGGCGACGATGGCGCCGGTGTCTTCAAACAACGACAGCTTGAGCGTGATCGCAGCGCGGATCACCGCCTCTTGCCACTCCAGCGGCAGCGACAGCGACCGCGTCCAGCTTTTCCAGTGGTCGCCAGTTTGCTGCTCGAAGCCGCGGGCGGTGTCTTCGATGCCCGTGAGCAGGGTCTCGTCGGGGCCAAGGATGAAGTTCATCGGCCGGTCGGCCACGAAGAAGGTCTCCGACAAGATATAGGACAGTGGCGCGTCGCTATTCAGGCGCAGCGCGCTGTTGGGACCGACGAAGCGAACGTGGGTGCTGCCTTGTGTCGTGGTGGGCACGCTGCGCCCCCAGTCAAAGCGCGGGCGCAGCAGCACCCGCATGCGGGGTGAGCCAGACAACACCTGCACGCGCCGCACGATCATCAGCGGTCGAAAGGTCCGCCCGCGATTGACAAAGCGGGGCGCGAAATCGGTGATCTCGATCCCCTGGCCGAGCCGGTCCAACAGGCGTGTGCGCAGCACGGCGGTGTTGGGCTCATAGCGCTGTTCGCTGCGCATGAAGTCTTCCAGCTCGAAGGCCCAGAAGCTGCCGTTCGCACTGGGGTCGATCAGCGCGTTGAACACCGGGTCGCCATCAAACCGTGGCAGGCAGCACCACACGATGGCGCCCACCGGATCAATCAGCGCGCTGAATGCGCAGTTGCCGATCATCCCCAGGTTCAAGGACCGGCCCGCCGACAAGCCGCCCGCGCAATAGGCGCTGTCGGTCATGCGCGGCGTTCCGTGTAGCGCTCCAGCGCGCGCTCCATCGCCTCGCGCATCGCCATCGGGTTGGCGACGCGTGTCTGTGCCACGGTGGGGCCCTCGCCCACTTTCACCCCGATTCCCCCGCGCCGCTGCACGCTGGCGAAACCCGATTCGTCGGTCGCATCGTCGCCCACGAACACGGCGGTCCGTCCGGCAAACGGCGCTTCCTGCATGAAAGCGTCGATGGCCAAGCTCTTGGAGGTACAACTGGGCTTGGCCTCCACCACCATCTTTCCGCATAGCAGCGTCAACCCCTCGGACCGTTCGACCGCGGCCTGCATCGTCGACAGGCACAGGAACTGCAGCTGCGGCGCCTGGCGGTAATGCACGGCGACTGCGCCGCGCTTGCTTTCCATCTCGAGGCTGGGGTAGGCCCTGACCAGCGCCCTGGCGGCGTCCACCACGGGCTGCATCGGATGCACGGGGTGCCAAGCCAGGCTGCCGTCGGCGCGCCGGCGCTCGGCCCCGTGTACGCCCGCGACGCTCAGGACCAGGGGCGCGAGAAAGCCATCAATCTGCTGAATCGGACGACCGCTCACCACGGCCACCGCGCCGCCCAGCACATTACGCCAGCGGGCCAGCGTCGCGGACAGCCCCGTGGGAATGACCACCGCTTGCGGGTGCGAGGCGATCTCGACCAGGGTGCCGTCGAAGTCGAGGAACAGCGCGCAAGACGGGCCCAGGGCGTCAGAGAAAGTCATCGCGGACGACCCTAGCAAGCCGCCATGTCAGGAGCCATCTCACAGCGGCCTTTGCCGCTGAAGGCCCAGTCCTACCCGTGAGCGCGCGCGGTCAGTGGGCGTAGATCGCGTCGAGCGAGCGAAAGCCCTTGACCTCGATCGGATTGCCGCAGGGATCGCAGAAGAACATCGTCCACTGCTCGCCCGGCTGGCCGGCGAACCGCAGTTGAGGCGCCATCACGAATTCAACCTGCGCGGCGCGCAAGCGCTCGGCCAGTGCCTGCCAATCGGGCAAGGCCAGCACCAGACCAAAGTGCGGCATCGGCACCATCGTGTCGCCGACCCGGCCGGTGCGCGCGGTGGCGAAGGGCTGCCCCTTGTGCAGCGAGATCTGGTGGCCGAAGAAATCGAAGTCCACCCAAGTGTCGGTGCTGCGGCCCTCGGCGCAGCCTAGGATGCCGCCGTAGAAGCGGCGGGCCTCGTCGAGGTCGGTCACATGGAAGGCGAAGTGAAAGAGGCTGCGCATGGCGGCAAGCGTACCCCAGCTGAGCGTGGGTGTGTCCCGGACCTACGATAATCGCGGCCATGCGGACCCCCAGACACATGACCCGGCAGGCCCGCCTTGTGCTGGCCGTGTTCCTGTTGTCGCTGGGCGCCGCGATCGCCTCGCCGGCGGTCAAGCCGCAGCACCTGGAGATGGTGTGTGCGGGTGGAGTGTTCAAACTGGTTCTGCCCGAAGGCGCGGGTGTGTCGTCCGCCCCTTCGGCACTGGACTGCCCGCTGTGCGTTCCAGCGGGAGTGCCGCCCGCGATGTGCGTGTTGGCGGCGTTCCCCGGTTGGGATCGGGATCGGCTGCCCCTGCAACTGGACGGGCATCGTGGGGGGGGCCAGGCCGCCTTGCCGCCACCGGCGCGTGCGCCGCCCGTGGATCGCACCACCGTGTCATAGCGAGCGGCCCGCCCCTGCGGGTGTCGCTTCTTCCTTTTCTCATTGTTCGCCCGTCAGGCGCGTCATCGCGCCCTGGGCTGACGAATCTCTTGAATCAGGATTCATCATGTTGTTCCTCTCTCTTTCACGCCTGCTCGCGCCCTTGCTTCTCGCTCTGATCGCCTTGCCTGTGCTGGCCCATCCCCCTGCGGCCAGCCCCGTCAAGGTCGAAGCCGCCTGGATACGCGCCAGCGTCCCGGGCCAATCCGGCACCGGCGCCTTCATGCGCCTCACGGCCCAAGAGCCGATGACCCTGGTGGGCCTGACCTCGCCCGTCGCCGGTGTGGCCGAAGTCCACGAGATGAAGCTCGAAGGCGATGTCATGCGCATGCGCGCGATCGCCTCGCTGGCCTTGCCGGCGGGACAGGCCGTCGAACTCAAGCCCGGGGGCTATCACCTGATGCTGATGGACTTGAAGTCGCCGCTCAAGGCCGACACCCGCGTGCCGCTGACCCTGGTGCTGCGCGATACCAAGGGCACCGAGCGGCGCGTGGACCTGCAAGTGCCGGTGGCGACCCGCGCGCCGGGCAAGGCGGGCGAGTCCGGACACGGTGCGCACGGCGCGCATGGCGGGGCCCACAAGCACTGAGGCCGACCTGCGGCAACAGACTCTTGCCGCGTTCGACGCAGCGGGTGGGGCCTGATAAGCTGGTTGCCATTTCCTGGAGCGCCGCTCATGACCGACTCTCAGAACTTTGGCTTCGCCAAACTCGTCCCGGGGTTTGATTTCCTGCAAAACCTCACCCAGGGGACGGCCCAGACCTTGCCCCAGATGCCCAGTCTCTCCAGCTGGGTCGCGCCTACTCTGGATGTCGATGAACTCGAAAAGCGCATCCAGGAATTGCGCGCCGTGCATTTTTGGCTCGAGCAAAACTCCAAGGCCTTGGGTGCCACCATCCAGGCGCTGGAGGTCCAGAAGATGACGCTGGCCACCCTCAAGGGCATGAACTGCAGCATGGCCGATCTGGCCCAGGCCATGAAGCTCACGCCGCAGGCGGGCACCCCAGCGACCTCGGCCGGCAAACCGTCCCAACCTTCCAAGACCTCCGAGTCGTCCGCCGCCAGCGGCGTGGTCGATCCTGTCCAGTGGTGGGGGTCTCTCACGCAGCAGTTTCAGCACATTGCGAGCACCGCGATGCAGGGGGTGACCGAGGCGGCGCAAGCGGCCCAAGCCCCTGCTGCTGCCGCCAAGCGCGCCAGCACTGCACGTCGCACCGCATCCAAGCCCGCATCCAAGCCCGCAGCCAAGACCAACCGCAAGCCGGTGCGCACCTCGGGCCAGTGAGCGTAACGACGCCCCCATGAAACTCTTCCCCTTCGGTCATGCCACGCACCCGCAATGGCCCATGGGCGCGGGCCTGGTGCTGGCGCAGCTGCGTGCGCAGATGGCCTTGGCGGATTACGCGAGCGCCCCGACGCTGGGGCTGCTGTACGTCACCGACCACTACGCGCCCTATGCGCGCGAGATCTTGGATCACCTGGGCGCCGAATTGCCTGAGGTCACCGACTGGGCCGGCACGGTGGGTGTGGGCATCGCTGCCAACAACGTCGAGTACTTTGACGAGCCCGCGATGGCGGTCATGCTGTGCGACCTGCCCACCGACCAATACCGCGTGTTCTCCGGCGTTGCGCCGCTGGGTCTGGGCTTTGAGGTGCAGACCGCGCTGGTGCACGCCGACCCCGAGACGCCAGATCTCGCAGAACTCATCGCCGAGATGGCCGCGCGCACCGACACGGGCTACCTCTTTGGCGGACTGGCCTCCAGCCGCAGCCGCACAGTGCAATTTGCGGCCGGTGGCAACGGCAACATCCGCGGGCAGGGCGCGGCTGGCGGCGTCTTCAGCGGCGGGCTCTCGGGCGTGGCCTTTGGAGAAGGCGTGCACCTGATCTCGCGCGTCACCCAGGGGTGTCAGCCGATCGGCCGCGAGCGCACCATCACCGCCGCCGACGGCAATGTGATCCTCGAGATCGACCGCGAGCCCGCGCTGGATCTTCTGCTGTCCGAACTGGATATCTCGCTGGACGCGCCGCAGTCGGCGATGCCGGCACTGCGCGCCACTTTGGTGGGATTAACGGCCGCGGGCACCCGCGCTGTGGGCCGCACAGGCAGCTTCGGCGCTGATGTGCGGGTTCGTCACATCATCGGCCTGGACCCGGTACGCCGCGGCGTCGCCATCGCCGAGCGCATCGAGGCGGGCATGTCCATGGCGTTTTGTCAGCGGCATGCGCAGGCCGCGCGTGCCGACCTCACGCGCATCTGCGCCGAGATCCGCGAAGAGCTCGAACCCGAGGAAATGAGCTTGCCCCTGGCGGCTGCCATGGCCTCGCGCGAGGCCATGGCCACCCCCAGCCCTGCGCGCCGCATTGCGGGCGCGGTTTATGTCAGTTGCACGGGGCGAGGCGGCGCGCACTTCGGTGGGCCCAGCGCCGAACTGCAGATCGTGCGTCATGCCCTGGGAGATGTGCCGCTCGTCGGATTCTTTGCCGCGGGCGAGATCGCGCGTCATCACCTCTATGGCTACACGGGCGTGCTGACGGTGTTCACCGAAGCGGGTTGAGTGGTAGCAAGCGCGCACCCGCGCGCTTTTTCTCCTGGGGAACTTTTGTCCAGGCGCGGTCACCGAACGCCCGCCCTTGCGGGTCTGCGACCCGTGTTCTTTCCTCCCCTGTGAGAAACCTCATGAATCCCATCCCCATCATCACGGCAGCCCTGGCCTTGGGCCTTGCCGCCCCCGCGGGCGTATCTGCCCAGAGTGCGCTGTCCGTGGCCGTCTCGGCACTGCCTTTGGCATCCCTGGTGGCCACCACCGCCACCGCCAGCGCCGTCGGCGTCTCCGTTGCGACGCTCAGCGCGGGTGCGGCCTTCACTGTGCAGGCCGTCGAGGCCTCCGCCAACGGCGTGGTCTATGTGCTCGAGCGCGTCGCCGATGGCGCCCGTGTCAGCGTGAAAGTCGCATCGCGCGCCGCCGGTGCCAGCGCGCTGGCTGTGGGCACCGCCGTCACGGTCAGCACCATCAGCACGGGTCTGGTGCTTGTCGCGGGGGGCGAGGCCTTGGCCTTCATTCCCAATGAGATGGGCAAGGCGCTGCTTCATCACGAAAAAATCTCCCAATAGGCCCGTCATGCGTCGCGTGTCTTTCTTCCTGGTCGGACTCTTCCTGGCTGCGGGCGCCTGGGCCGGCACTTCCTGCGAGCAACGTCAACCCGACGCGCGCGTCCTGATGCAGGGTCTAGCCCTAGCTCAGGCGACCCAAGAAGCGTTAGAGGCCGATTACCGGCGCGCAGGCACCGAGGTCGTGGTGCTGGCGCGCGCCGGTCAAGACCTCAGTGCCTACAAGCTGCGGTATTCGCACTTGGGCTTTGCCTATCGCGCCGACCCTGGCATCTGGCGTGTCGTGCACAAACTCAATCAGTGTGGCGCCGCTGAAGCCGACATCTACCGCGAAGGTCTGGCGGAGTTTTTTCTCGACGACCTCTGGCGCTATGAGGCAGCCTGGGCTGTACCGACTCCCGCGGTCCAGACGCACTTACTGCCCGTGCTGAAAAATGACCGTCGCGCGGTCGTCCTCCAGCACCGACCCTACAACATGGTCAGCTACGTCTGGGGCTTGCGCTATCAGCAGTCCAATCAATGGGCCATTGAAACCTTGGCATCCGCCATCGATCCGAACGTCACGGGCCGCGAGACGGCGCAGGCCTGGTTGCGTCTCAGGGGCTACGAGCCTTCGGTGTTGAACCTCGGCCCGCTCACCCGGCTCGGCGCCCGCGTGACCCGTGCCAACGTCGCCTTTGACGACCATCCCAACGATCAGCGTTTCTCCAATCGCATCGAGACCGTCACCGTCGATTCAGTCTTTGCATGGCTGTCCCGCGCGGGTCTGGCCGGTCCCGTGACCCGTCTGACGGTGCCTGCCCCCAATCCGCGTTGACACCGCCTCACGCCAGGGCATGGCGCCCTCGGCACAATCGCGAGTCATCGCTTCCTCTCGCGCCCTTGGCCCCATACGCATGTCCGACACCCTCTTGTGGATCCTCAGTGCCGCATTGATCGTGCTCGGCCTGGCCGGCACCTTGCTGCCCGCCTTGCCCGGCACGGCTTTCGTGCTCGCGGGCATCGTGCTGGGCGCCTGGATCGACGACTTCACCCGCGTGGGCTGGGTGCCTTTGTCAGTCATCACCGTCATGGCCATCGCCGCCTGGGTCCTCGATTACGTTGCCGGGCTGGTCGGTGCGCGCCGGGCGGGGGCCAGCCGGCAGGCGGTGCTAGGCGCCGCGATCGGCACGGTGGTCGGTCTTTTCATGGGGCTGGTCGGAGTGTTGTTCCTGCCGCTGGTGGGCGCTGCACTCGGTGAGTGGCTGGCCCGCCGCGATTCCGAAGCGGCGGTGCGTGTGGGCATTGCCACCTGGCTGGGGCTGATGGTGGGCCTACTGGCCAAGGTGGTGCTCGCCTTCATGATGATCGGCGTCTTCCTCGTGGCGCTTTGGTGGTGAACGCGGATGTCAGACC
This sequence comes from Comamonadaceae bacterium, assembly GCA_947463025.1. GTDB lineage: Bacteria > Pseudomonadota > Gammaproteobacteria > Burkholderiales > Burkholderiaceae_C > Ramlibacter. The sequence continues at coordinate 9,412 of CANHSE010000004.1, read as the reverse complement.
CGCGTGACGCCGATCTCTGTCCCTGCGGGCGCCTGCAAGGTGCCGGCGCGCGCGCTGCGCTTCTGTCCTTCGCGGATTGTTGTGGCCGTTGGCGGCACACGCCCGCCCCGGATGCCGAGTCCCTCATGCGATCGCGTTACAGCGCCTTCGTGCGCGGCGACCGCGACTACCTGATGGCCTCGTGGCATCCTTCAACGCGTCCCGCGTCATTGGATCTGGAGCCCGGTGTGCGCTGGCTGGGCCTGCAGGTGCGGGACCATCGCGAGACGGGCCCTGACCGCGCCGAGGTGGAATTCGTCGCCCGCAGCCGCCCGCCAGGCAGCGGGCCCGCGCATCGTCTGCACGAACGCAGTCGCTTCGTGCGTGACCAGGGACGCTGGTACTACCTGGACGGCGACCTGCGCTAAGCCGCCCAACGCTCAGACGCCCCGCGCCCGGTCCTCACGAAACTGGCGCACAAAGGCCGCGAACGTGCCCGCCTCCAGCGCCTCACGCACTTCGCGCATCAGGTTCAAGTAGTAGTGCAGGTTGTGGATGCTCGCCAGCATGGGCGCGAGCATCTCGCCACAGCGTTCCAGATGGTGCAGGTACGCGCGCGAGAAGCCGCCCGACACCGTGCCATCGGCCGCCGTCGTGCCTCGGCAGGTGTAGCAGGTGCAGGTCTCGTCGATCGGCTGTTCGTCGCTTCGGTGGCGGGCGTTGCGCAGTTTGAGGTCGCCAAAGCGCGTGAACAGGTGGCCGTTGCGCGCATTGCGCGTGGGCATCACGCAATCGAACATGTCCACGCCCTGCGTCACGCCTTCCACCAAATCCTCGGGCGTGCCCACCCCCATGAGGTAGCGCGGCTTGTTCGCCGGCAGACGGTGCGGCGTGTGGGCCATGACCCGCAGCATGTCCTCCTTGGGCTCGCCCACGCTCACGCCACCCACCGCATAGCCAGGAAAGTCCATCTCCACCAGGGCGTCGAGCGATTCCTGGCGCAGATCCTCGAACATGCCGCCTTGCACGATGCCAAAGAGCGCGTTGGGGTTCTCCAGCCGCGCGAACTCGGTCTTGCACCGCAGCGCCCAGCGCCGGCTCAATTGCATCGAGTGCCGCGCCTGCGCGTGGGTCGTGAGCTGGCCCTTGACCTCATAGGGCGTGCACTCGTCGAACTGCATCACGATGTCGCTGTTCAAGGTGGTCTGAATCTGCATCGAGATCTCGGGCGTGAGAAACAGCTTGTCGCCGTTCACCGGCGATGCGAACTTCACACCCTCTTCGCTGATCTTGCGCATCTCGCCCAGGCTCCAGACCTGAAAGCCGCCGGAGTCCGTGAGGATCGGTTTGTTCCACTGCTCGAAGCGATGCAGTCCGCCAAATTGCTGCATCACGTCCAGGCCCGGTCGCATCCACAGGTGGAAGGTGTTGCCCAGAATGATTTGTGCGCCCATCTCCTGCAGCGATCGCGGCGTCACGCCCTTGACCGTGCCATAGGTCCCCACTGGCATGAAGATCGGGGTCTGTACCACGCCGTGGTTCAGGGTCAGCGTGCCGCGGCGCGCGTGACCTTCGGTCTTGAGGACTTCAAATTGCAGCATGGTCAGTTTGTTGTCTGGCGTTCCAGAAGCATGGCGTCGCCGTAGCTGAAGAAGCGGTAGCGTTCTTCGATCGCGTGGCGGTAAAGGTTCATCACTTGCTCGTATCCCGCAAACGCACTCACCAGCATCATCAGCGTGGAGCGGGGCAGGTGGAAGTTGGTGATCATCCAGTCCACCACGCGAAAGTCAAAACCTGGCGTGATGAAGATGTTCGTGTCGCCCGTGGTCTGACCGCTGGCCGCCCACGATTCCAGCGTGCGCACCGTGGTCGTGCCCACAGCCAGGATGCGCCCGCCGCGCGCACGTGTCGCGGCGATGGCCGCCTGTGTGGCCAAGGGCACGTCATACCACTCGCTGTGCATCTGGTGCTCGGCGATGTTCTCGGTCTTCACCGGCTGGAAGGTGCCGGCGCCCACATGCAGAGTCACACTGGCGCGCTCGACGCCGCGCGCCTGCAAATCCGCCAGCACCGCCTCGTCAAAGTGCAGGGCCGCCGTCGGGGCGGCCACTGCGCCAGGATTTTTGGCAAACACCGTCTGGTAGCGGCGTTCGTCGTCCGCGGTGTCTGTGTGTTCGATGTACGGCGGCAAGGGCACATGGCCGTGGGCGGACATCAAGGCGTGCGGCTCGCCGGAAAAGCGCAGGCGAAACAGGGGGCCGTCCTCCTGCGGCCAGCGCCCCATCAACGTGGCCTCGAAGCCACCGTCCATGCGCAGCACCGTGCCCACCGGCGGCTTCTTGCTCACTTTCATGTGGGCCACCACCTCGTGGTCGGTCAGCACGCGTTCGACCAGCAATTCGAGCCTGCCGCCCGTGGGCTTCTCGCCAAACAGACGCGCCTTGATCACCTGCGTGTCGTTGAACACCAGCAGGTCGCCTGCGCGCAGCAGGCTGGGTAAATCACGAAAGATGCGATCGACGGGTTGGCCGCCACGGCCATCGAGCAGGCGCGAGGCGCTGCGTTCGGCGCTGGGGTGCTGGGCGATCAGCTCGGGGGGCAGGGCGAAATCGAAGTCGCCGACGGTGTAGGTGCGCATGCTTGAGGGCTGGACTGGGCCCGTGCCAAGTAAGGGTTGGAGGACAGGGCAGAATTGTCCCATGCAAGGCAGCAAGCCCCTGTCCGCCCCTCAGAAGGCCCTGCGCAAGCTGGGTCTGGCGCGCGACATCGACCTGGCCCTGCACCTGCCGCTTCGCTATGAGGATGAGACCCGCCTGACCCGCCTGCGCGATGCGCGCGAGGCCGACACGCTGCAAATCGAGGGCACCGTCACTGCCAACGAGATCGCCTACCGCCCGCGCCGTCAGTTGGTGGTCACGCTCGATGATGGCACCGACACCTGCCAGCTGCGGTTTTTCAGTTTCTACCCCGCGCAGCAAAAAACGCTGGCGGTGGGCACCCGCATCCGCGCACGCGGCGAATTGCGTGGAGGTCTGTTTGGCTGGCAGATGGTCCATCCGGTGTGCCGCCCCGCCCAGGGCCCGCTGCCCGAGGCGCTCACGCCCGTCTATCCCACTGTGGCCACGCTGCCCCAGGCGTATTTGCGCAAGGCGGTCCTCTCGGGTCTGTCACGCGCCGACCTGTCGGACACCTTCCCGCCAGGGCTCGCGGCGCGTCTGGGCCAGGATCCCGCCTGGGGCCTGCGCGAGGCGCTGGCGTTTTTGCATCACCCCGGCCCACGCACGCCGCTGGCCACGTTGGAAGACCGCAGCCACCCCGCCTGGCAGCGCCTGAAGGCCGAGGAGCTCCTCGCGCAGCAACTGTCGCAACTTCAAAGCAAGCGCGAACGCGACGTCCTGCGCGCGCCTGCCCTAGCCCCGGCCCCCGGCGGCCTGCACGAACAACTCCTCGCCGCCTTGCCGTTTGGTCTGACCCGTGCGCAGCACCGCGTGTGCGAAGAAATCGCCCGCGACCTCACCCGCCCCGTTCCCATGCACCGTCTGCTGCAAGGCGATGTGGGCTCGGGCAAGACGGTGGTGGCCGCCCTGGCGGCGGCTGTGGCCATCGACGCGGGCACGCAGTGCGCCCTCATGGCCCCCACGGAGATCCTCGCCGAGCAGCATTTCCGCAAGTTGATCGGGTGGCTCGAGCCGCTGCTGGCCCCGCGCGGTCTGCGCGTGGCGTGGCTCACGGGCAGCCAGAAAAAGAAAGAGCGCACCGAGATGCTGGCCCTGATCGCCAGTGGCGAGGCCGCCCTGGTGGTGGGCACCCACGCGGTGATCCAGGAGCAGGTGCAGTTCAAGGAGCTGGCGCTGGCCATCATCGACGAACAACACCGCTTCGGGGTGGCCCAGCGCCTGGCCTTGCGCGAGAAAACGCAGGATGCCGGCCTGGAGCCGCATCTCTTGATGATGTCGGCCACGCCGATTCCGCGCACGCTCGCCATGAGCTACTACGCCGACCTCGATGTCTCGACCATCGACGAACTCCCCCCGGGCCGCACGCCCATCGTCACCAAAGTCATCGCCGACACGCGCCGCGACCAGGTGATCGAGCGCATCCGCGTACAGATCGAAAGCGGCCGCCAGGCCTACTGGGTCTGCCCCTTGATCGAGGAGAGCGAGGCGCTGGACCTGACCAACGCCACCGCCACCCACCAGGCCTTGAGTGAGACCCTGCCCGGCATCCTGGTGGGTCTGCTGCATTCGCGCATGCCGGTGGCCGAGAAAAAGGCGGTCATGTCGTTGTTCGAATCGGGCGAGATGGGGGTGCTCGTGGCCACCACCGTGATTGAGGTCGGCGTCGACGTGCCCAATGCCTCGCTCATGGTGATCGAGCATGCCGAGCGCTTTGGTCTGTCGCAGCTGCACCAGCTGCGCGGACGGGTTGGGCGCGGTGCCGCCGCTTCGGCCTGCGTGCTGCTCTATGGCGCCGGCGAAAACGGCCGTCTGAGCGACACCGCGCGCGAGCGCTTAAAGGCCATGGCCGAAACCCACGACGGCTTCGAGATCGCCCGCCGCGACCTCGAGATTCGCGGCCCCGGTGAGTTTCTGGGCGCCCGCCAGTCGGGTGCGCCGCTCTTGCGCTTTGCGGATCTCGAGGCCGACCGACCCTTGCTGGAGAAGATCCGCGCCCTGGCCCCGGCGATACTCGACCGCCATCCCGATCTGGCCGAGCGTCACGTCGCTCGCTGGCTCGGAGGAAAATCCGACTACCTCAAGGCCTGAACCCCTCCCCGCGCACATGACCCTCACCGAACTCAAATACATCGTCGCCGTCGCGCGCGAGCGGCATTTCGGCAAGGCGGCGGAGGCCTGCTTCGTCTCGCAGCCCACGCTCTCGGTCGCCATCAAAAAGCTCGAAGACGAACTCGAGGTCAAGCTCTTTGAGCGCAGTGCCAACGAAGTGTCTATCACCCCCCTGGGCGAAGAGATCGTGCGCCAGGCGCAAAGCGTGTTGGAGCAGGCGGCCGCCATCAAGGAAATCGCCAAGCGTGGCAAGGACCCGCTGTCGGGCCCGCTGAAGCTGGGGGTGATCTACACCATCGGCCCTTACCTGCTGCCCGATCTGGTGCGCGAGGCCATCGAGCGCACACCGCAGATGCCGCTGATGCTGCAAGAGAACTTCACCGTGCGCCTACTGGAGATGCTGCGCACCGGCGAGATCGATTGCGCCATCCTGGCCGAGCCCTTCCCCGACACCGGCCTGGCTCTGGCGCCCTTGTACGACGAGCCCTTCCTGGCCGCCGTACCCAGCGCCCACCCCCTGGCTGCGAAGGCCACCATCACCTCGCAAGAGCTCAAAACCGAAACCATGCTGCTGCTCGGGGCTGGCCACTGCTTTCGCGATCATGTGCTCGAGGTCTGCCCCGAGTTCGCGCGCTTTTCCAGCGACGCCGAGGGCATCCGCAAAAGCTTCGAGGGCTCGTCGCTCGAAACCATCAAGCACATGGTCGCCGCCGGCATGGGCGTCACGCTGGTGCCGCGCTTGTCGGTCAGCGAAGACGCGATGGAAGCCTCGCAAGGCAAGCCTCGCAAGGGCGCCCGTACGTATGTGAAGTACATCCCCTTCGCGCCAGGCGATGTGCCGTACCGGCGCGTCGTCCTGGCCTGGCGCCGCAGCTTCACGCGCTACGAGGCGATCGCGGCGCTGCGCAATGCCGTCTATGCCTGTGAGCTGCCAGGCGTGAATCGGCTCTCTTGATGCGCGAGCGCTTGCGTCTGTACCTGGACCTGATTCGCTGGGACCGGCCGGCCGGCTGGCTCTTGTGTCTGTGGCCCTCGCTCAGTGGCCTGTGGGTGGCCGCGGGCGGCTTTCCGGGCTGGCATCTGCTGGCAGTGTTCGTGCTCGGCACCATCCTGATGCGAAGCGCAGGCTGCTGCATCAACGACGTCGCCGACCGCGACTTCGACCGCCACGTCAAACGCACCGCGCAGCGCCCCGTCACCTCGGGCCGCATCTCGTCGCGCGAGGCCTTGATCGTGGGCGCGGTGCTGGCCCTTGCCGCCTTCGGCCTGGTCCTCACCACCAACGCCGCCACCATCGCCTGGTCCTTCGCGGCCCTGGCCATCGCCGTGGCTTATCCCTATGCCAAGCGCGTGGTGTCCATGCCGCAGGCCGTGCTGGGCGTCGCCTTCAGCTTCGGCATCCCCATGGCCTTTGCCGCGGTGCAGGGGCAGGTGCCCCTGCTCGCGTGGGCCTTGCTTGCAGGCAATTTGTTCTGGGTCTTGGCCTACGACACCGAATACGCCATGGTCGATCGCGACGACGATTTGCGCATCGGCATGAAGACTTCGGCCATCACCCTGGGGCGCGCCGATGTCGCGGTGGTCATGGCCTGTTACGCCATCTTCCTGGGGTCATGGGCCTGGCTGCTGGGGCCGCAGCTCGCGCGCGCACCGTGGGTGCTGGCGCTGGTCGCTGCAGGCGTGCAGGCGGTATGGCATTTCACGTTGATTCGCGGTCGCACCCGCGAGGGTTGCTTTCGCGCCTTCGCCTTGAACCACTGGCTGGGGTTCACCGTGTTTCTGGGCGTGGCCGGTGGCTACGCCCAGCGCTGAGGCGCTGACCCGCGAGCCTCAGGCCTTGCCGAACTCGTCACCCAGCTCGCCCGCGCGCCGGTAGGCGGCTTGCATGGCCCGGGTGAAGGCTTGCGGCACCTGATCGTGTTGCATCGCGCTCAGGGCGGCGAAGGTGGTGCCTCCCTTGGAGGTCACGCGTTCGCGCAGCACCGCGGGTGACTCGTCCGAGCGACGCGCCAACTCGGAGGCGCCGGCGAAGGTGGCAATCCCCAGGCGCTTGGCCTGCTCGCGCGTCAGGCCCATTTGCGCGCCCGCCTCGATCATGGCCTCGAGAAACAAAAACACATACGCCGGCCCGGACCCGGACAAAGCGGTCACCGCATCCAGATGCGGCTCTTCGTCCACCCACAGGAATTGACCGGTCGTGGCGATCACCTGCTCAATGCGTGCTCGGTCTGCGTCCCCGGCGCCGGCGCGCGCATACAAGGCCGTCATGCCCAGGCCCACCAGCGCCGGGGTGTTGGGCATGGAGCGCACCACGCGTTCGCTTTGCATCCATCCGGCGATGCTGTCCGAGCGGATGCCCGCGGCCACGCTCAGATGCAGCGGCTGCGTCAGGTGCGGTCGCACTTGCAACGCGGCTTCTTTGAACATCTGGGGCTTCACGGCCCACACCACCAGCGACGCGCGTTGAAGCTGCGACCCGGGCGTGGCCATGGCCTGCACGCCAAACGATTGCTGCAGGCGCGCGCGCGCTTCCTCAAAGGGCTCCACCACCTCGATGCACGAGGCCGGCAGGCCTTGCTGGATCAAGCCGCCGATGATGGCGCTGGCCATATTGCCCCCGCCGATAAAGGCCAGGGGTTCTTGCGGTGAGAGGCGGGCGCTGTCGGTCATCGCCGGAGTCTATCGCTGCAGCTGGGTCACAATCTCGGCATGCAGCGCGCGCAGTTACTCGAGCGATTGGCGCAGCCCCATCGGTATGACATCGCTGTCGTCGGTGGCGGCGCCACCGGTCTGGGGGTCGCCCTGGATGCCGCCGCACGCGGCCTCTCGGTGGTCCTGCTGGAGTCGCATGATTTCGCTGGCGGCACCTCCTCGCGCGCCACCAAGCTGGTTCACGGCGGCGTGCGCTATTTGGCGCAAGGCAATCTCTCGCTGGTGCGCGAGGCCTTGCACGAACGCACCACCCTGCTTCGCAACGCCCCCCACCTGGCGCAGCCCCTGGCCTTTGTCATGCCGGCTTATCGCTGGTGGGAGCTGCCTTTTTATGGCGTGGGTCTCAAGGCCTATGACGCCCTCGCTGGCGCCGCAGGCCTGGGACGCACCGAATTTCTCGCGCCAGCCCAAGCCCTGCAGGCCCTACCGACCCTGCGTGCCCCAGGCCTCAAGGGTGGCGTGCGCTATTGGGACGGCCAGTTCGACGACGCCCGCCTGGCCCTGGCCCTGGCGCGCACCGCAGCGCGCGAAGGCGCCCTGGTGGCCAATCATTGCGCGGTCACCGGCCTGGTCCATGAGGCCGGTCGTGTGGCCGGCCTGCAGGCGCAGGACCGCGAAACCGGCCGTGTCTTCGAGATCCAGGCCGCGTGCGTCGTCAATGCCACCGGCGTCTGGGTCGACGCCCTGCGTCAGCGCGATGGCCAGGCCACCGGCCGGGCCGTGCCGCCGCTGGTGGCCCCCAGCCAGGGCGTGCACCTGGTGGTCGATGCGGATTTCCTGCCCGGGCGTCAGGCCCTGATCGTGCCCCGCACGGCGGATGGCCGGGTGTTGTTTGCGGTGCCCTGGCTGGGCAAGGTCATCCTGGGCACCACCGACACCCCCCGCCAAGACCTCCCGCGCGAGCCCCGGGCCCAGGGCCAGGAAGTCGATCTCATCTTGTCGGAGGTGGGCCGTTACCTGGCGCGCGTCCCCACCCGGCAGGACGTGCGCAGCCAATGGGTCGGCCTGCGCCCCTTGGTGCGTCCGGCCCAGGACGAGGGCGGCGCCACCCGGTCCATCAGCCGTGAGCACACCGTGCAGGTCAGCCCCTCCGGGCTCGTGACCGTGACCGGCGGCAAATGGACCACCTACCGCGCGATGGCGGAGGATGTACTCGCGCAATGCGTTCAGGCGGGTCTATTGCAGCCTTTCTCTGTAGGGCTTTCGGAAGGAGTGACCACTAGCTTACGCCTGATCGGGGGAGAGGCGCCACCCGCCGTCCCCATCGACCTGAGTCAGTCCCCAGGCCTGCATCTGTATGGCACCGAGGCCGCCGAGGTTCAGGCCCTGCCCGGCGCAGACCGCCTCCTGGGCGGCGGTCTGACCGAGGCCATGGTGCGCTTTGCTGCCCGCCACGAATACGCCCGCACGGTCGAAGACGTCTTGGCCCGGCGCTCCCGCCTGTTGTTTCTCGATGCCCGCCTGGCGACCGAACTGGCCGGCGAAGTGGCCACCCTGCTGCGCCAGGAGACGGGCGCCGACCCCTGCGAGGCCGATTTCCGGGCCCTGGCAGCCGGCTATTGGCCGGCTTTGACGGGCGGCGCGAACCCGGGCGCTTGACGCGCCTTGGATTTCAGGCATAATCGCGGGCTCGCCTATTTTTTGGCGAGTGTTGAGTCTTTCTTTCCCAGGGGGTTCTCAGGGGGTGAGTGACTCGATTTCTGCCTAATCGAAGCTTGGCCGGCCATTGTGGCTACCAGGCGCCGACAGGCCCAAGACTGATCCGGTGACGTGCCAAGGCGCGGTACTGGATACAAGTTGGGAATATTTTGAAATGATCCAGACTGAATCCCGGCTCGAAGTCGCCGACAACACAGGCGCGAAATCCGTGCTGTGCATCAAGGTGCTCGGTGGCTCCAAGCGTCGCTACGCCAGCGTAGGCGACATCATCAAGG
>CANHSE010000003.1 GCA_947463025.1 Comamonadaceae bacterium | reverse complement strand
GACCCACACGCACTTTGTTGCTCTGGGCTCGTGCGATGGAGGGCAGCAGCAAGCTGGTCGAGGCCGCGCCGACAAGGGCGGCACCGCGGGTGAGGACGAGGCGGCGTGAGGTCATGCGAGTCTCCTTCGGTCAGTCGTTTTTCCTTGGGTGATTTTGCCCGACCGTCGGGTCCGTCTTGCCCATGGCTAACCCTTGGTTGAGGGCAGGCTTGCGCCCGCGCGATTCAATACGGCGCGCATGAAGCGGCCCGTACAATCGCGGTGTCGGAGCGTAGCGCAGTCTGGTAGCGCATCTGGTTTGGGACCAGAGGGTCGTAGGTTCGAATCCTATCGCTCCGACCATTCATCGAAACCCGCCCTGCTTGAGGCGGGTTTTTTCTTGGGCGCTCGCCGGCTGCCCACCTTCCCCCGCATCGAATTACCCGCGCCTTATGCGCACCGGATAGGTCCGTGGTGCAGGCCCCCGCGCGTTGGACCCGACATGCAGGCGCCCGAGGATCAATGTAAAAAAATAACTACTAAGTTTGTACCTTTCAAAAGACTGAATTAGTATGAATTACGCATGGTTGCCGTTGTATCGATACGGCGATGCGAAGTGACGGAGCGCCCCTGATTCGCAGGCCCGGGCATCCGCCGTCTAACTCAGACCCGATCTTTTGAAGGATACGCATGTCAGACAGTCTCCAAAAATGGGTGGGCCGAAACCGTCCGCCTCGGGTGCAGATCACCTATGACGTGGAAATCGGTGATGCCGTCGAGAAAAAAGAGTTGCCCCTGGTGGTCGGTCTGATGGCCGATCTGTCCGGCCAGCCGGCGACGCCGCTGCCCAAGTTGAAAGAGCGCCGCTTCGTCGAGATCGACCGCGACAACTTCAACGAAGTGATGGCCAAGATCTCGCCACGCCTCGACCTGTCGGTGCCCGACACCTTCAAGGGGGAGGGCAATCTCAAGATCGAACTCGGGTTCAAGGAATTCGACGACTTCCACCCCGAGGCGATCGCCCGCCAGATTCCCCGCCTGGCCAAGCTGGTCGAAGCCCGCCAGCAGCTGCGCGACCTGCTGGCCAAGCTCGATGGCAACGACGAACTCGATGCCTTGCTCGAGAACATTCTTCAGAACACCGAGGACCTCAAGGCGCTCAAGGGCACCGACGAGGCCGCCGCTGCGCCGGCCTGAGCGGCCGGCATTCCTTCCGATTCATCTAGCACGAGTGCACGCCATGTCCACTGAAACTGAAGTCGAATCCGGTGGTGCCGCCACCGCCACCGCCGAACTGAGCCTCCTGGATCGCATCGTCCAGGAAGGCAAGATGGCCATCGAACCCTCGCAAAGCGACTACGCCAAGAAGCTCCTGGGGCAGTTCGCCACGCAGATCCTCGATGAAGGCATGAAGACCGCGCCCGATAAGGGCGTGGTGGCCATGATCAACGAACGTGTCGCCGACATCGACAGGATCCTCACCGACCAGCTCAACGCGATCCTGCACCACGCCGACTTCCAGAGCCTAGAGGCTTCGTGGCGTGGCCTGCATGACATGGTCACCGGTACCGAGACCGGGTCACAGCTGAAACTGCGCTTGCTCAATGTGTCCAAGAAGGAGCTCTTGAAGGACCTGGAGACCGCGGTCGATTACGACATGAGCGTCCTGTTCAAGAAGGTCTACGAGGAGGAATACGGCACCTTCGGCGGCAACCCGTACTCCTTGTTGATCGGCGACTACAGCTTTGGTCGCCACCCGCAGGACATCGCCTTGCTGCAGCGTATCTCCAAGGTGGCGGCCGCCGCCCACGCCCCGTTCATCGCGGCGGCGAGCCCCTCGATGTTTGGCATGAGCTCCTTCACCGAGATGGGCCTGCCGCGAGACATGTCCAAGATCTTCGAGAGCGCCGACCTGGCCACCTGGCGCGGGTTCCGAGACTCCGAGGATTCGCGCTACGTGGCCCTGGTCCTGCCTCGCTATGCGGCGCGTCTGCCCTATGGCGCAGCCACGAATCCGGTGGAGAGCTTCAACTTCGAAGAGGACGTGGACGGCAAGGACCACAGCAAGTATCTGTGGGCGAATGCGGCCTATCAGATGGGCCTGCGCATCACGGATGCCTTCGCCAAGTACAACTGGACGACCGCGATTCGGGGTGTCGAGGGCGGCGGCAAGGTCGAGAACATGACGGCCCACGCCTTCAAGACCGACGAAGGGGACGTGGTGCTCAAGTGCCCGACGGAGGTGACCATCACCGACCGGCGCGAGAAAGAGTTGAACGACCTCGGTTTCATCGCCGCGGTCAACGCCAAGGGATCGAATGTGGCCGCCTTCTTCGGGGGCCAGACCGTGAACAAGCCCAAGGCCTACAACCTGGACGCCGCCAACGCGAATTCGGCGCTGTCCTCGCGCTTGCCTTACCTGCTGGCCGCCTCGCGTTTCGCGCACTACATCAAGGTGATCATGCGAGACAAGATCGGCAGCTTCCAGACGCGCGCCGGCATCGAGAACTACCTCAATGGCTGGATCAGTGATTACGTCCTCCTGAGTCCGAGCGCCACGCAAGGCGAGAAGGCGCGCTTTCCCCTGGCGGAGGGGCGCGTCGATGTGACTGAGGTGGCCGGCAAGCCCGGTGCGTATTCGGCCACCGTGTTCCTGCGCCCGCATTTCCAGATGGAGGAACTGACCACGTCCATCCGCCTGGTGGCCCAACTGCCTGCGGCCGCGGCGTGAGTCCCTGCATGGGCCCGGGGGCACGTGTCACCCGGGCCACCACGAACCAAGGAGCTAGCGTATGTCTGATGTTTTGATTCTCGATCTGGGCAGCACCATCAAGGGCAACTGCCAGATCACCGGGTACACGGACAAGATCATTGTCCTGAACTATTCCCACAGTTTGTCACTGCCAATGCAGGGCGATATCGCCAACACCGAGCGCACCGCGGGGCGGCCCATTTTTTCGGAGATGTCGCTGCAAAAGATGTCGGACCTGGCGACCACCGAGATGTACAAGGCCTGCAGCCAGGGCACCAAGATCGGTAACGCCAAGCTGTATGTGGGCCGTGTGGAGAACGGCAAGTTCATGAATTTCTTCACCTACGAGATGACCAACGCGATGATTTCCAGCATCAGCACCTCGGGTGGCGGTGGCATTCCCACGGATTCGTTCTCGATCAATTTCACCAAGCTCAAGTGCGACTACACCCAGCAGCAGTCGGATTCGACCGCCAAGGGCACCGGCACCTGGAACTGGAGCCTCGAGGAGATGAAGGCCGATTGACGCGCCGCTGCGGCCCGAGGGGGTGTGCTGCGTCGCACCCCTCGGCACGGGTCGCTACGCCTGCCCACCGGGTCTCGCTGTTACGAAGTCGTACCGTGTCCACATTCGTCAGGGCGTCCTACGTTCCCTTGTTCGAGCGTTTGTGCGGGGACGATGGTCCGTCGTCGCAGGCGCGTGTGCTCGAGGGGCCGGATCTGCGGGCTTCGTTGCGACGCGACTTGCTGCGACTTTTAAGTTCCCGCAACGGGCTCACGATCGCCGGGTTTTTGGAGGTTGAGGGGTCGGTGTGGCACTACGGTCTGCCCGACCTGCTGGGGCTGAGTGTGCAGTCCGACAAGGACCTGCAGGTGATGGCCGGCGTGGTGGGCCACGCCATCGCGCTGTTCGAGCCGCGCCTGTCGGCCGTGACCGTGAGCGCGCGGCGTGATCCGCGTCGACCCGAGCGTGCCTGCGTGACGGTCTCGGCACAGGCCCTGCTGGGGCGCACCTTGCAGCGCGTGGATTTCGACATGGCTCTGGACGATCCGGGGCTGCAGACGGATGCCGTCGCATGAACGCCCCCGACGATCTCCTGGCGTACTACCGGCGGGAGCTGGCCTACCTGCGTGTGCAAGGCGGCGACTTCGCGGCCCGGTATCCCAAGGTGGCCCAGCGCCTGGACCTGACGGGGTCGGAGTCGCCCGATCCGCATACCGAGCGCCTGATCGAGGCGGTGGCCTTTTTGGCCGCGCGTGTGCACCGCGAACTGGATCGGGATTTTCCGACCGTGGCCACCAGCCTGTTGGACAACCTGTGCCCGAGCCTGACCCAGCCCCTGCCGTCCATGACCGTGGTGCAGATGACGCTCGATCCCACCCAGGGCAAGGTGACAGCCGGCTTGCAGGTCCCGCGCGGCACGGCCCTGTCAGCGACGGCCGACACCGGCCAGACCTGCCGCATGCGCACCGCCTGGGACTTGACGCTGTGGCCGCTGCGGATCACGCAGGCGCGCATGGAGGATCCCCGCACCCTGCGCCTGGACTTCGCGTGCGAGCCGGGCGTGCAGGCCCACGAGTTGGAGATCGACGTGCTGCGCCTGCACCTGGTCGGGGACCTGCTAGTCACGATGCCCCTGCACGAATTGCTGGTCACGAGCCTGGAGTCGGTGCAGATCGTGGCAGCGGATGGCCGCTGCGTGCCGCTCGCGGCAGGATGCCTGACGGAGGTGGGTTTCGATGAAGGTCAGGAGGTGCTGGCGCAGCCTGCCCACGCCCACCCGGCGTACGGCTTGCTGCAGGAATACTTTGCCTTTGCGCGCAAGTTCCAGTTCTTCGATCTGCGCGGCTTGCAGGGGCGCTTGGGAAGCGGCTCGGAGTTTTCGCTGCGGTGCGTGTTCAGTCGCAGCGCACGGGTGCTGTCGCTGCTGTCGGCCGAGAACTTCGGCCTGTGCTGTGTGCCGGTGGTCAACCTGTTTGAACGTACGAGCGAGCCGGTGGTGATGGATCGGCGCCGTCACGAGTACCTGCTGATGCCCGACCTGCAGCACGATGCCGTGACCGAAGTGCATTCGGTGCAGGCGGTGATGGCCTCGGATCCGCGCTCGGACCGGCCCCTGGAGATTCCGAGTGTGTTTGCCGAGCCGCTCGACGACGACACGCGCCCCGCGGATCTGTTCTGGACGATGCGCCGCGAGCGCAGCCTGCGCCGGGATCTGCCTGGCACCGATGTCTTTCTTGGCTTCGTCGATCGCAGCAATGTGCGGGCGTCGCCCGCCGAGCCCGTGGTGTATGCGCGCCTTCTGTGTACCAACCGTCGACTGGCCGAGCAGCTGATGCCCGGGGCCCGCTTTTTCGGCCAGGGTGTGTCCACCTCGACCCGCATCCGCGCCTTGTACACACCCAGCGCCCCGCGCGATCCCGTCTTGGGCAGCCAGGCCCTGTGGTCGCTGGTGTCGCTGCTGCGTCTGAATCATCGCTCCCTGGTCGATGGGAGCGATGGTGTCCAGACCTTGCGCCAGATGCTGATGCTCTTTGCCGGTGAAAGCGCGCGCGATCAGGCCCAGGTGCGGGGCATCCACGGTCTGCATGCAGCGATGGCGACAGCCCGTGTGGGCAACCAAGCCTGGAGCGGGCATTGCGTGGGCACCGACATCACCCTGGATATCGAGCCCGAGGCCTTTGTGGGCAATTCGCCGCTGCTGCTGGCCAGTGTGCTGTCGCGGTTTTTCGCGCTGTATTCCTCAGCCAACTCCTTCGTTCGTCTCTCGCTGCGCCAGGGCGGCGAGACCGTGAAACGCTGGCCTGCCATGAGTGGACGCCAATGCCTGATCTGATCGCCACCTTGATCGAACAGCCCCAGGACTTTGACCTGTTCCAGGCCCTGCACTTGTTGGAGAGGTCCGAGCCCGATCGTGAGCCTGTGGGCACGTCGCTGGGTCTGGACGAGACGGTACGCCTGGCTGGCCAGGTGAGCCTGGGGTTCCCGCCCAGTGACGTGCACGCGATCGCGCCCAGCGATCGGCCCGGCCCCCGCCTGACCCTGTCCTCCCCGGTGATGGCCTTGGCGGGTGCGCAGGGGCCCTTGCCGGTGGCCTTCACCGAGATGCTGCTGGAGGCGGGGCGCAAACGAAATCCCGCAGGCCTGGCCTTCCTGGATGTCTTTCACCAGCGCTTTCTGGGGTTCCTGTATCGCGGGCGGTGCAAGCATCGCCTGGCCTTGTCCACCGGTTCGCTGGCCGGGGCACCGGCCTTGCGGGTGCTCGATGCCCTGTCCGGCCTGGGGCGTGGCGAGGGCGCCCGCGCGCCCGGCGGGCAACAGGCCTGGCTGCGCCACGCGGGCTTGCAAGGGGCTGCGCCGCGCTCGATGGCGTCGCTGCTGGCCCTGCTGCGAGACCGCTTGGGAATGCCGGTGACGGGTCAGGCCTTCGCGGGTGCCTGGTACGCCCTGGCCCCGCAGGACCGCGCGCGACTGGCCGGGCGCGGTGCGCCGGCAGGCGCGACGGGGACTGCGCTGGGCGGCACCGGCGCGCTAGGCGCGCGCATCTGGAACCCCCTGGCTGGCATTGCGCTGTCCATGCCGGCGCTCGATGCCGGGCGGTTTCAGGCCTTGCTGCCTGGCGGACGTTTGAACAGCTTGCTGGGGTGGCTGGTCGCACGCCACCAGCAGATGGACACCCGGGTCGAGCTCCGGGTGTCGCTGGCCGATGCGGTGCCAACCCGTCTGGGTGTGCGCGCGCCTGCCACCGAGGGATGCCTGCCTCGCCTGGGCCTGTCCGCGTGGCTCGGCGGGGGCGCAGTCCGCGGTGAGGCCGCGCGCGTGCAAGGCCCTTGCTTCCTCCTTTCCTCGCAGGGCGCCGCTCATGGACATTGACATCCGCACGCTGCTGTCTCGTCTCAACCCGGAGTGCAAACGCGCGATGACCCGGGCAGCCGAGTTGTGCGTGCAGCACACGCACTACAACGTGGAGCTCGAGCACCTGCTGCTGGCGCTGCTGGAGGCGCCTGCGCCCGACGTCCAGCAGGTGTTGCGCCGCTTCGACCTGGACGCCACGGCCATCACGGGCCAGTTACAGGAGAACGTGGACCGCTTCAAGCGGGGCAACGGCCGCACGCCGGCGCTGTCCCCGCACTTCGCGCCGCTGTTTCAGGAGGCCTGGCTTCTCAGTGCGATGCTGCTGGGGCAGCAGCAGGTGCGTTCAGGCACGGTCATGCTGGCGCTGCTGGAGGTGGACAGCCTGCGCGGTGCGCTGCTGGAGATCGCACCGGCCTTGTTGGAGATCCCGCGCGAGACCTTGCGCCAAGAGCTGGCCGGGCTCTTGTCCTTTTCGTCGGAGGACGCGGGGGCTGCGGCGCCTGGCGGCGCCGCCAACTCGCCCGCTGCGATGACCGCGCCGTCACAAGCGGTCGGACGGATGCCGCAGGCGCCGTCTGCGCAGGGGGGCAGCACGCCGTCGCTGGAGCAGTTCACGATCGACCTCACGGCGCAGGCGCGTGAAGGACGGATCGACCCGATACGCGGGCGCGACGCGGAGATCCGCCAGATCATCGACATCCTGCTGCGGCGGCGCCAGAACAACCCGATCCTCACCGGCGAGGCGGGCGTGGGCAAGACCGCGGTGGTCGAGGGCTTTGCCCAGCGCGTGGTGCAGGGGCGCGTGCCGCCAGCGCTGGCGGGGGTGACGGTGCGCACCCTGGACCTGGGCCTGTTGCAGGCGGGGGCCGGGCTCAAGGGCGAGTTCGAAAACCGCCTGAAATCTGTGATCGCCGAGGTGCGGGCCTGCGCCACGCCCATCATCTTGTTCATCGACGAGGCCCACCAGCTGATCGGCGCGGGCGGTGCCGAGGGGCAGGGCGATGCGGCCAATCTGCTCAAGCCGGCCCTGGCCCGTGGCGAGTTGCGCACCATCGCGGCCACCACCTGGGCCGAATACAAGAAATACGTCGAGCGCGATCCCGCCCTGGCCCGCAGGTTTCAGGTGGTGAAGGTGGAGGAGCCGGTGCCGGACGTCGCCGTGGACATGCTGCGGGGGATGACCGCCACCCTCGAGCGTCACCACGGCGTCGAGATTCTGGACACGGCGGTTCAGGATGCGGTGCGTCTGTCGCATCGCTACATCTCGGGCCGCCAGTTGCCAGACAAGGCGATCAGCGTGCTGGACACAGCGTGCGCCCGTGTGGCAGTCGGCCTGTCGGGCGAGCCCTGGCAGCTGGAGGCCGCGGGCCGCGACATCGCGCTGTGCACCGAGGAGTTGCGCCTGGCGCAGCAGGCGCACGCGCGCGGCGAGGAGCGTGGCGCGCAGATCCGCGAGCTGCAGGCCCTGCTGGCGGGTCACCAGGCGCGGCAGACGCAATTGACGGCCAAGCTGGTGGATGAACGCCGCGCCGTGCAGGAGATCCTGGCCTTGCGTCGCGAGATCGCCCAAGGCGCGCAATCCAAGATCGGGGAGGGCGAGGCTGGAGAGGACGAGGAGCGCGCCTCACGGGCCGCCCAATTGCAGCGGCTGCAAAAAGGGTTGGAGGCGATTCAGGCCGACGAGCCGCTGGTGCCCCTGTATGTCGACGCCCATGGGGTCGCGGACGTCATCTCGAGTTGGACCGGCATCCCGGTGGGCAAGATGATGGCCGACGAGATCCACACGGTGCTGCACCTGCGCGAGACGCTGTCCGAGCGCGTGGTCGGACAGGACGCGGCGCTCGATGCGATCGCGCGCCGGGTGCGCACCTTCCGCGCCGACCTGGACGATCCGGGCAAGCCGGTGGGCGTGTTCATGCTGGTGGGCCCCAGCGGCGTGGGCAAGACCGAGACGGCCTGCGCGCTGGCCGACACCCTGTATGGCGGCGAGCGCAACATGATCGTGATCAATCTGTCGGAGTTCCAGGAGGCGCACTCGGTCTCCAGTCTCAAGGGCGCACCCCCCGGCTATGTGGGCTACGGCAAGGGCGGGGTGTTGACCGAGGCGGTGCGGCGTCGTCCGTACAGCGTGGTGCTGCTCGACGAGATGGAGAAGGCCCATCCCGACGTGTTGGAGCTGTTTTTCCAGGTCTTCGACAAGGGATCGATGGAGGACGGCGAGGGCGTCACGATCGACTTTCGCAACACCCTGATTCTGCTGACGTCGAACGCGGCGCAGGACGTGATCACGCAGGCCTGCGAGGGTGGGCGGCGCCCAGATCCCGTGCAACTGGTGGAGCGGTTGCGGCCTCACCTGATGCGCCAGTTCAGTCCTGCCTTCCTTGGACGGTTGGTGCTGGTGCCCTACTACCCTCTGGGGGACGCACAGGTCCAGCGCATCGTCGGCCTGAAGCTGGGACATCTGGCCCGGCGCTTTGCCGACAACCACCACAGCACCTTCACCTGGGACGACGCGGTCACCGACAGCATCACCGCGCGCTGCACCGAGGTGGACTCGGGTGCGCGCAACATCGATTTCATCCTCACGCAAACCGTGTTGCCGCAGCTGTCGTCCATGGTGCTCGAGCGCATGTGCGAGCACCGGCCCTTCGATGCGGTGCGCATGGGGGTGTCCCCCGAGGGCCAGTTCACCTACGACTTCCGTGACGCCCCCTTGCAGCCAGGAGGACCTTCGGCATGAGATCCGGGTTCACGCAGGCGGGGCGGATGGTCACGGTCGCCACGCCCTTCGGGGCGGACGACCTGCTGGTGGACGCGTTGCAAGGCAGCGAGGGCCTGAGCGAGTTGTTTGGCTTCCACGTATTCATGCGCTCGGGCAACCCCGGTCTGGACCCGGCCGACATCGTGGGGCAGGAGATCACGCTGACGCTGCAGGCCGGCAGCGCGCCCAAGCGCTACCTGCATGGTCTGTGTACCCGCTTTGTCCACAGCGGGTTCGATCGCGACTTCGCCACCTACGAGGCGCAGGTGGAGCCCCGCCTGTCGCTGCTGCGGTGGTCCCGCGACCGGCGCATCTACCAGGCGAAGTCGGTGGACGCGATCGTGCAGGCCGTCTTGCAGGAGGCGAACATTCCCTTTCGCGCCCAACTCAGTGGCAGCTATCCAGCGCTGGACTACTGCGTGCAGTACGACGAGTCCGCGCTGGAATTCATCTCTCGCCTGATGGAGCAGGCGGGGATCTTTTATTTCTTCACGTTTGCAGCGGGCGGGCACACCCTGGTGCTGGCGGATGCGAACTCGGCGTTTGCCGATTGCGCCGGCGCTGCCTCGCTGCGCTTTTTGCCCGTCTATGGCGCGAGCCGGCCGCTGGATGCCGTCACCCGCTTCCGGCGCGAGCGGCAGCTGGCCCTCAAGCAGGCCACCGCCGACGACTACGACTTCGAGAAGCCCAGCACGTCGTTGGCCGGCAGCCACAGTGCGTCCGGCGGCGCGGGCGGCTTCTACGAGTTCGCGACGGGGCATGCCTCGGTGTCCGCGGGCGCAAACCGCGCGCGTCTGCGGGTGGAGGCCAGTCAGGTGCAGGCCCAGATCGTCGCGGGTGAGAGCTTTGCCTACGCACTGGCGGCGGGCACCCGCTTTGGCCTTCAGGACCATTTTGTGGGCGCACTGAACACGAACTACGTGCTGCAGCGGGTGCGTCACCAGGTTAGTGACGAAGGCTATGCCAACGTCTTTGAAGCCTTCCCGGCGAGCGTGCCGTTTCGCGCGGCGCTGGTCACGGCGCTGCCGCGCGCCTCGGGCTGCGAAACCGCGCGGGTGGTCGGCCCCAGCGGGGAGGAGATCTGGACGGACAAGTACGGACGCATCAAGGTGCAGTTTCCGTGGGACCGTCAGGGCCAGGGCGACGACCAGAGTTCGAGCTGGATCCGCGTGGCGCAGTCCTTTGCGGGCAACGGCTTTGGCGCGCTGGTGCTGCCGCGCGTGGGCCAGGAGGTGGTGGTGAGCTACCTCAATGGCGATCCGCAGCGCCCGCTGGTGACAGGGTGCGTCTACAACGGCGAGAACGCGACACCCGTGACCTTGCCAGACGCACAGACGCAGACCGTGCTGCGTACCCGTTCGTCCAAGCAGGGACAGGCCGGCAACGAGCTGCGCCTGGAGGACAAGAAGGACGCCGAGGCCTTTTACCTGCATGCGCAAAAGGACATGACGGTCGAAATCGAGAACGGCCTGTCGACGACCCTGAAAAAGGGTGGCGAGGTGCATGTGCTGGAGGAGGGCGACCGCAGCCTGGAGTTAAAGAAGGGGCAGGAGACGCACACGGTCAAGGGCGCCCGCACGGTCGATGTGACGGGCGACGAGAGCCACACCAGCCGGGCGGCTTTTCGGCATACCGTCAGCGGCGACTACGAGCTCAAGGTGGACGGCAAGCTCACGATCACCGTGGGCGGCGCGCTCACGCTCAAGACCAACGCCGACGCGCAGCTGCAATCGGGCACCGCCTGGGTGATCAAGAGCGGCACCGACCTGAACCTGGAGTCCGGCACCAACTTGACCGCCAAGGCCGGCGTGAAGTTGCAGCAGCAAGGCGGCACCGAGATCGCGTTGGCTGCGCCCATGATCGGCAGCAAGGCCGACGCGTCGCACAACGTCGAGGCCGGCGCGGTGCTGACGCTCAAGGGCGCGATGGTGAAGGTGAACTGAGCATGGACGCACCGACCGTCCCCCTCGAACAGCACAACGCTCTGGGCCGCCCCGTCCTGCGTTGCGCCCGGCGCGCGGGGATGCTGGACGGGCCGCTGGAGCAGTACGCCGACGACGGCACGCTCCTCGTGCGGGCTCACTACCAGGCAGGCAAGCTGCACGGGCCGATGACGGTGCACGACGCCAATGGGGGTCTGCAGCAAAGCTGCAGCTATGCGGGCGGACGGCCTCATGGCGTGATGAAGGTGTTTGTCGACGGTCGCTGCGCCGCGCAACACCAGTATGTGCAAGGCCAGTTGCATGGCGCCAGCGTCGCTTTCGACGCCGCGGGCCGGCCTAGCGCGCGTCTGCATTACCGGGCCGGTCAGCTCGATGGCCCCTGCGAGCTGCTGCACGAAGGGCGCCGCATCCGGCTGTCGCATTACCGCGCGGGTCTGCTGGAGGGCCCGTCCACCGACTTCACGACCGACGGCGCCGTCATGCAGACCTGCACCTACCGGGCCAACCTTCTGCACGGACCTGTGCGTCGCTACGGGCCCGAGGGCCAGTTGATCGAAGAAGTCCATTACCGACTGGGCGTACCTCTGGGGGCGCCTCAGCGGCCGTCCGCGTCGGGTGCGCCGACCGTTGCGGCCCAGAGCGCGCCCTCGACGCTGGAGCGGCTGCTGCGGATCGTGAGGGGCGACTGAGATGGGGCAACAAGTCTGCGCCGGGGCGCTCACCCGCTGCTCGTTTGGCACCGCGCCGTCCACCTTGATGGTGGTGCCCCAGCACGGCGTGTTCACCGGCACACCGGCGGCCACCGTCATGGACAACCAGCCGCTGGTCAATGTGCTGCCCTTTGTCATGTGCCGCTCGATGGGCAATCCGATGGTGGCGGCGGCCACGGCGGCCGCCATGGGCAGCCTGGTGCCCATGCCCTGCCTGCCGATGACGACCGCGCCCTGGTCGCCGGGCTCGCCCACCGTTCTGATCGGCAACCTGCCGGCCCTGAACAACAGCTCCAAGCTGGCATGCAACTGGGGCGGCGTCATCGGCATCGACATGCCCGGCCAATTCACAGTGGCCGTTCCCTGAACCCGAGCGAGAGCCCTTTCATGGACTACCGATTCAGCCTGACCCCCCGTCTTCTGCTGCTGGCGTGCTTGAGCTTGCTCACCTTGCTGGTCCTGGCATTCTTGCTGGGGATCCAGCTGGGTCATCGGCTCGCGCCGGTCCCGGCCGCTGCGGCCCCGGTGATGCCTGCGGCCCAGGCCGCCCCATCCGCCGCGAAGCCAGCGAGCGCGGGGCGGGCGGGTGGGCCGGAGGGGCGGCCGTGAGGACGCAGCGCCGGCAAGGCCTGGCCGTCATGGCCGGCTGGCTGCTCGGGGGCTGGGCGGCCGCTCCGGGCAGCTGGGCCCAGGCTCAGGCCCAGCCCCATGCCCCCATGGTGCGGCTGCCGCAAGGCGATCTGGTGGCCGCCGATATCGGGGCCATCTTGCACCGGGGCGAGCTCGTCGTTGCCATGGCCGCCACCGACACGCCGCCGTTTTTCCACATGAAGAACAACCGCCTGGTCGGCAGCGATGTGCGGATGGCGCAGCAGCTGGCCGGCGAGCTGGGCGTGACGCTGCGCATCGACCGGTCGCCGCGCAGCTTCAACGAGGTGGTCGAGTTCGTGGCGCGTGGAGGGGCGGATCTGGGCATCAGCAAGCTCTCGCACACCCTGGCGCGTGCCTTGTCAGTGCATTTCTCCGATCCCTACCTGAGGCTGAACCACGCGCTCTTGCTGCATCGAGTCGAGTTCGCCGCACTTCTGCGTGAGCGGACGCTGTCCCAGGTCATTCGCAATTTCGAGGGGTCGCTGGCGGTCATCGCCAACTCCTCGTTTGCAGATTTCGCACCGCGCCATTTCCCCCGCGCCCGCATCGTCACCTACTCCAGCTGGGAGGCGGTAATCGATGCCGTGCGGCGCGGGCAGGTCATGGGTGCCTACCGGGACGAGTTCGAGGTGCGCCGGATCCTGCAGGACGACCCCGGGCTGGTGCTGACGCTGCGCACCGTGATCCTGAAGGACCTGACCGATGCCCTGGCCGTGGCCGTCGGTGTGCGCAATGCGACCTTATTGGCCTTCGTCAACAAGTTCGTCGGCTTGCGGGCCGAGAAGCTCACCGTGGACTCGGTGCTCAAAGAGTTGCGTTGAGAGGTGCGCACGCCCATGCCTTCGATTTCTTTCCCCCACTGGAGCCGCTGGCAGGCCTGGGCCTTGAATCCCTGGTGGGTGGTGGGCTGCCTGCTGGCGGGCGGCGCCTTGGGTGCCTGGCAGCCTGAGGCTGCGCGCCGCCTGGGCGTGATCGGGAGCGTGTATGTCGACCTGCTGCAGATGATCGTGCTGCCCTTCATGGTCTCGGCGGTCATCTTCAGCTTGCAACACCTGTTTCGCGAGGGCGGCGCGCGCAAGACCCTGGCGCGTGTGCTGTGGGTGTTCCTCTTGTTTGCGTGCGCGGTGGCCGCACTGGGCCTGGCCAGTGCGCGGCTCACCGGCTTGGGCGCCGAGCTGTCGCCGCAACTGCAGGCTGATTTCGGACGGATCGTGGGCAGCGACAGCCGGCAAGGGAGTCAGGAAATCGAGCTGTACGCCCCCGAGGCGCCCGACGAAGGCCAGTTGGGTGGCGTCAGCTTGCGCGATGTGCTGGGCACCCTGATCCCCTCGAACGTCTTCGCGTCCTTCGCGCAGGGCGAGACCCTCAAGGCCCTGGTGTTCGCCTTGCTGTTTGGCTTCGCGGCCGGGCAGGTGCCGGTGCGGGTCTCCCAGGGCTTGATTGATGCGCTGGGGACAGTCTATGCGGCCTGCCAGACGCTCACGCGTTGGTTCAACTACCCCGTGCCGATCGTGCTCTTTTGCATGGCGGCGGCGCAGATCGGGCAAAGCGGTCTGGAGACACTGCGGCCGATGGCGGGATTCGTCGCCACGTTCACCGGCAGTGCCTTGTCGCTGGTGGTGCTGGCCATCGTCCTGATCCGGCGGCGCAGCGGCAAGTCCTGGTCCCAGGTCCTGGACGCGCTGCGTGCTCCGTTCGCGCTGGCCGTGGTGACCCGCAACAGTGCGGTGTGCATGCCCGCCATGATCGAGGCGATGGCGGACAAGCTCGGCTTCGCGCGGATGCGGGTGGAGCTGCTGGTGCCCTTGAGCGTCTCCCTGCTGCGCACCGGACCCATCCTCTACTACGTCAGTGCCACGCTCTTTATCGCCGCCCTCTACGGAAAAGAACTGAGCCTGCAGGAACTGGGTCTGGTGGCGATCGTGTCCATCCTGGCCGGCTTCGCCTCCGCCGGGGCCAGCGGTGTGGTGACGCTGTCCATGCTGGGCACCACGAGCGGCTACCTGGGCCTGCCTTTCGAGGCCGCCTTCGTGCTGTTCCTGGCGGTGGAGCCCCTGTGCGACATCGGTCGCACGGTGCTGATTGTTCTGGGCAACTGCGCCGCCGTGGCACTGATCTGCCCGCGGCCGCTGGAGGTGTAGCCATGCGAACGATCGGCGTTCTGGGGGGGCTCGGTCCGGCGGCCACGGTCGATTTCCTAGACCAACTCGTGCGGCTGACGCCCGCTCGGCGCGACCAGGATCACATCCCGGTGCTGGCCGCCTTCCGGCCGCAGGTGCCTGATCGCAGCGCGGCGATCCTGGGGCTGGGGCCAGATCCCTTGCCCGCGCTGCTCGAGGGTCTGCACCTGCTCGAGCGCGCAGGCGCAGACCTGGTGGCGATTCCTTGCAACAGCGCTCATCACTGGCACGCGCAGCTGTGCGAACAGTCTGCGGTGCCGGTCCTGCACATCGCACGGGCCTGTGTCGCGCGGCTGCGGCAGCCGCCCGGAGCGGCCGTGCTGGTCCTGGCCACTCGGGGTGTGCAGCGGTCTGGCTTGTATCGCACAGCGCTGCGCGAGGCCGGGCTGGAGCCGGTCGAGCCCGACGCCTTGGCCGTGCAGCACGACGTAGACCGCTGCATCACCCAGATCAAGGCGGGCGAGCCTGCGGCGGCAGCACACAGCTTGTCACGCGTGCTGCGCCAGGCGGCGGGACAGGGCCTGTCGTGCGTGGTGCTGGGCTGCACCGAGCTACCCCTGGCGGCGCGGCGCTGCGACCCCGAGGGCTTGACCCTGGTGGATAGCACCCGCGCCCTGGCCCTGGCCGCGATCGAGCACGCTCTGGCGGAGGGCGTAGCGTGATGCGCACACCCTGGCTCAGCCCCGGCGCCCGACTGTTGCTGGCGATCCTGTGCGGCGCCGCGGTGGGCGCGTGGTCACCGCTGAAGCTGACGTGGTTAAGCGCGGCAGGTCAGGCCTATATCGCGCTGCTGAACATGGTGGGCTTGCCCTTGATCGTGCTGGCGGTCTGGTCCGGCTTGCGCCAGTGGCCGTCTCAGCCCGGGTCGATGCGCGGGCTGCTGGTGCGGATGCTGGCGGGCCTCCTGGCCATGATGGCGCTGGCGGGCCTCGCGGCGGGCCTGGCGATGCTGGCGATCACCGGCCCAGGCGGTGGCGCCGAGATGGCCACTGCCCTCGGGCGCGCCGCGCTGGAGGTCGAGGCGATACCCACCGTCGCCCTGCGGGCTGAACCGGCTGAATCCGCCGACGCGTTTGCCGCATTGACCTGGGACACGGTGGTGCCGGACAACGGCTACCGCGCCTTGGCCTATGGCACTCTGGTCAGTGCCTTGATCGGCGTGGTGTTCTTTGGCGTGGGTCTCGCTGTTCAGGGGGGAGAGCGGGGGCGCGCCTTCCTGGCGCTTGCCGAGGGCGTGTACCGCAGCCTCGAGACCCTGATGGCGCGCGCCCATGCCGGGTTGCCGCTGTTTGCCTTCGCCATGGCGGCGGCGTCGGTCCACACCCTGGGTCTGGCGCTGCTGGGGCGTATGCAGGCGTTTCTGATTCCGCTCGTCTTGGTCGCTCTGGTTGTCACGGCCCTGGCCCTGGGGGTGACGGCGCTGCGGATGCGTCAGCCTGTCGATCGGGTGGTGGGAGCCCTGCGCGAACCCTTGGTGATCGGCCTGTTCTCGACCGGCCCGGCCGCCGCCGTACCGGGCTTGATCGACGCCATGTGCAACCGCCTGGGCGGTCGGCGCGACCTGATGGAGTTGTCCGCGCCCCTTTTGCCCGCTGTTGTGCGCATGGGTGATGCGCTCTTTTTCGGGGTGCTGGCCGTGTTCGCCGCCCAGCTGTATGGCCGGCCCCTGGGCGTGATCGATCTGGGAGTGATCGCGCTGGCATCGACGGCCGCGGCCCTGGCCAGCGTGGCCTACGCCAGCGGCTGGGCGCTGGCCGCCGCAGGCCTCGCGTTGGGTTGGCTCGGACTCCCGCTGGAGGCGCTCTTGCCTACGCTGGTGCTGCTGGAGCCGCTCACGGCCGGCATCCGTAACCTGGTGTCGATCGTGGTGGTGGCGCCCTTGGTCACGTTGGCGGCCGGCCCGCTTCGGATGCCGCGTGTGGTCGAACCGGCACAGCGCGCCGCGCGGCCCCGTGTCGCAGTGTCGTTGCGACCGCGCGATGCGCTCTTGCTGATGGGCCTGGTGCTGTTCGCGCTGCTCGCCGCGGGGCTGGCCGGCCTCGGCGTGGGCCTGCTCGACACCGAGCACGCCTTGTCTTTGAAGGCGAGGATTCCATGACGGCTCCTACACCGCGCTCGCACGACCGCACATCGCCTTGCATCCTCGCCGCACCCCGGCGCCGTGGGCGCTGCGCTGTCTGCGCATCGGTGCTCGCACCCGCACTCGTACTCGCGGCCAGCCTCGGCCTCACGGCGTGCAGCTCGCTCACCAAACTGACGGAGTCCATCGTGTCGGCGGGCGCAGAACTCGTCGGCGTCGGCAAGCCCCACCCCACGGCACCCTCCTGGAAGAGCGTCACCATCGCGGCCGCAGCGGATGCCAATCAGAACAGCCCGGTGGCGCTCGATCTGGTGTTCGTGCGCGATCCGGCGCTCGTCGAATCCCTCTCGGCCACCCCGGCCGCCAAATGGTTTGCCACCCGCGGTGACACCCAGCGCACCTTCCCCGACGCGCTGGGTGTGGTCTCCGTGGAGGTGGTGCCCGGCCAGACCCTCAGGCTCACCGATCCCGCGCAGATCCACCAGCACGCGCTGGCCATCCTGGCCTTTGCCGCCTATTCCTCGCCGGGTGAGCACCGCGAACGCCTGCAGCCCAAGGGCGAGGCGTTCCTGCTGCAGCTGGGGCCCAAGGGCTTTACCAGCTCGGACCTGCAGCCCCACCCCACGAAATGAGCCACGACCCCATGACCTACCGCCCAACCCCGCCCGCGCCGCGCATCCAGTGGCACGAAGGCATGCTCCTGAGTCCCCAGCATTTCCAGCAGGAGAGCGCGCGGGTCGATGACCTGGTCGCCTGGCAGCACTTGGCGGCGCATCCGCTGGGCTGGGGCCTGCGGCGGCTGGACATCGACGAGAGCCTCCTGACCAACGGGCTGGTGCGGGTGCTGGCGCTGGAGGCGGTCATGCCCGATGGCATGGCGGTCACCTGGCCGGCGTCCGCCCCGGGCCTGCCCGACCTGACGCTGGACATCACGCCCCTGGCCGCGCAGCTGGAAGAGGCGCGGGCCGCGATCTACCTCACGGTCGGCCGGGCCCGTTCCCTGCGGGTCAGTGCCCAGCCCGCCCGGTTTCGCGGTGTGCCGGGCGAGCGGGTGGAGGACGAGATCTCCGAGGCCTTGCCGATCGACCTGCCGCGCGCCGTGCCCAACCTCGCCTTGGCCGTGGGCGAGCGGCCCTCGTCCGCCTACCTGTCGCTCAAGCTCATGACGGTGCGCAAGGACAACGAGGTCTACAAGCGCGGCGCCTACGAGCCCGCGTGGCTGGAGGTGCCGCTGCACAGCGAGGTGCGCCAGCGCGCCCAGGCCCTGGCCGCCCAGATGCGCAGCAAGGCCGCCTTTCTGGTCAAGCAGACGTCGGACCCTTCTTCCCGCATGGAAGACCGGCTTGCCATCCTGGAGGGCAAGGCCCGACTGGCCAGCCTGGTCTTCGCCTTGCCCGTGCTGGAGGCCCTGTTGCGCAGTCCGTCGGTGCCGCCCCATGCGCTCTACCTGGCCCTGTGCGCCCAGCTGGGGCCCCTGGCCGCGCTGCGACCGGGGGCCGTGCCAATGCTGCCGCCGGCCTGGGTGCATGACGATCCGATGGCCGCCCTCGGACCTGTGCTCGACGCGCTGGAGGACTTCGCGGGCGAGGTCAGCCAGGAGTGGCGGACCAGCCTGTTCGACTTCGACGCCGGCGCGTTCAGCGTGCCCTTGGAGTCGGTGGTTGCGGGCACGCGCCTGGTCGTGGGCCTGCGCGGCCAGCCCGAGCGCGAGCTGGTGGCCTGGATGTCCGGGGCCGTCATCGGCTCGCGCACGGTCTGGACCTCGCTGTCCGAGCGGCGCGTGCTGGGCGCCGCCCGCCGCCGCATCGACGACGCGCCGGAGCTGGGCCTGCGCTCCAGCGCGGGCTACACCCTGTTCGCCATCGACGTCGCCGAGGCCTTCATCGCCGCGGGTCAGACCCTCGTCATCAGCAATGCCAATGAAACCAGCGCCATGCAACGGCCCCACGAGATGGTGATCTTCCTCAAAGGCTGAGTGCACACCGCCCGCCGACATGACTGCCATGACCCTGCCTACATCCACTGCCTTGTCCACCTTGCTCTCGCAGGCCCGCGGCGCGACCGGGGTCGGCGGGGTCGATTTCCCCTCGGCCCAGTTTCGCGATTTCTATGGCGTGCTCGACCTGGCCTGCCAGGCCGTTCACCAGGTCAGTGAGGCCGAGGCGGTGGCTGCGACCCAGGCCCTGAGCCAGCAGCTGGTGCAGCTGATCGAGTTGCAGACGCTGGAGGCCCGGCGCATTGGCGGCCGCTCGGGGGCGGACACCGAGTTTCACGCGCGGTATCTGAAGGCAGCGCTGGCCGATGAACTTTTGATCAGCGCCGACTGGGCCGGACGTCCCCACTGGCGGCATGTGCTGATCGAAGCCCAACTGTCTCGCACCAGCAGCGCGGGCGAAAAGGTCTTCGAGGAGATCGAGCAGATCCTGTCTCAGCGCGAGCCGGCCCAGCGTCCCATCGCGCGCCTGTACCTGAGCGTGCTCTCGCTGGGATTCCAGGGCCGCTACCGAGGCACGGACTCCTTGCAAAAAATCGCGGACTACCGGCGCGAGCTGTTCCAGTTCATCTACCAGCGCGCGCCCGATCTGCAGGGGCGGGACCGGACCCTCTCGCCCGAGGCCTACGCCAGCACCCTGACCCATCTGGCCGCCCGGCGCTTGCCGCGGCTGAGCCGCTGGTGGGTCATGGCCCTGCTGGTGGTCTTGGGCTTGCTGGCCGTGTCCGAGCTGCTCTGGCTGTGGCAGTCCTGGCCGGTGCGTGAAGCGATCGATTTGGCCACTGGGCCGATGACGCCTGCCGTCTCGCCGGATGGGCTAGGAGGCCTGACGTGCTGAACTTCCTGACCGACCACCTCGCGATCATCGCGCTGCTGGCGCTGGCGGTGATCGCCTTGCTGGTCCTGGGGCTGGTGTTGTGGGCCGCAGCGGTGAGCGCCGACCGCGAGCGCCAGACGCCCGGCGCCGCCCCGGTTCGTCAGCTCAGCATGGACTCCCTCAAGCAGTCCTTTCGGCACGCAGTGGAGCTGATCGAAGCCAACCTGGCCTCGCGTGCTGAGCGCTACAACCTGAGCTGGACCCTGGTGCTCAACGAAGCGGACACCGAGCAGATCCTCCCGCTGGTCGCCGCCGGCATTCCCAGCGCCTTGAGCACCGATGCGTCCCTGAGCGTTGCGGCGCACGGCCTGCACTGGAATTTCTTCGACAAGGGCGTCGCCATCCAGCTGCAAGGCGGCCACCTGGGCTCGCCGGACGAGACCGGCTCCGCGGGCAGCCAGGTGTGGGACCAGTTCCTGGGGCTGTGCCGCAAGTACCGGTCCGATCGACCTTTCGACGCGGTGGTGGTCGCCTTGCCGGCGTCCCTGCTGACCGCCCACGGAGCGGAGGCCGGGCTGCACCTGGGCGCTCGGGCCAAGGCCATCCATCGGCGGCTCTGGCTGGCCCAGAACCGTTTTGCTTTGCAGTTTCCGGTCTACCTGGTCATCACCGGCTGCGAAAGCGTGCCGGGCTTCACGGCCTTCGGCCGGGCGCTGCCGGAGACTCTGCGCCGCAGCATGGTCGGCTGGTCATCGCCCTACGAGCTCGGCGCACCGTTTCAGGCCAGCTGGGTCGATGCGGGCCTGGATGACATCACCCGCGATGTGCAGGATGCCTGCGCCGAGCTGTGCGCCCTGGAGCCGGCCGAAGGCCACAGCGCGGATTACTTCATGCTGCCCGCCGAGCTCGAACGCCTGCGCCGCGGACTCAAGCTGTTCATGGAAGAGCTCATGCGCACCAGCGCCTACCACGAGCCCTTCTTCTTTCGCGGGTTCTACCTGAGCGGGGATTGCAGCGAGTCCGCCGCTGTGCGTGGGGGCGTCCCTGGCGCGTTCGGCCCGAGCCGCGTGGCGCCGGCATCCGCGCTGGCCGAGGTGGCAGACGAGACCCCCGTTCCCGCCGAGCCGTTGCCGGATGCCGAGCCGCCCCCCCGGGTCACCGTCCCCGACCCGGCCGCTCTGCCGGTGCTGGACCCGGCGGCGCAGACGCTGGAGCGCGAGCCGGCCTTCCTGCGTGATCTGTTCGAGCGCAAGATCTTCGCGGAGCCGGGGCTGGTGCGCGCCTCACGCGCGCAGCAGCTGCGTCGCCCCCTGGTCCATCGACTCGTGCGCTGGACCGCCATCACGGTGCCTGTGGTGTGGACGGTCGGCCTGGCCGTCTACACCGTGCGTCTGTCGCACCTGTCCCCGGGCATCGTCGCCGCCATTCATGAGCTGGATCGACATGGTCGCGCCGTCGGAGAGCCCGTCGACGCCGCGCGTGACCGTGCGCGCGTGCTGGGCACGCTCGCGCTGATGGAGCACATCCAGGGCGGTCTGTTCGGATCGGTGTTCATGCCCGGCTCCTGGGAGGTGTTCGATGACCTGCAGGCCCGCTTGCACGCACGGCTGGAGCGCGGCTTTACGGAGAACGCCGTCGAACCTCTGCGGCTAGGCGCCTACAGCCGCATCAGTGAGCTTACCGGCGTGCCGGTTGATCCGGCGACGGGCACCCTGATCACCGGCTCCACCTGCACCCTGCCGCCGGGGTGGGCCGCGCAGGTCCAGGTCGTCCAGCGCTCGGGCCTGAACGTGGAAGACCTGCCCGAGTTCGCCGCCCTGTTGGAGTTCGTGGGCCGTTTGGAAGAGCTGGACCGCGGCGTGCGCGCCATGGAGCGCCTGAGCCAGGCCCAGGCTGGCGCCGCATCTGGCGAGGACCTGCGGCTGGCGGTGCGCGTCTTCCTCGGCGCGGAAGTGACGGTCAGCCTGGACCGTGCGGCCAGTCTGCTGCGCAAGCAGTCGCTGGGCCGCTCGCCCCTGGCAGCCGCGCCGCTGCAGCACGCGGCCACCTGCACCTTCGGCACGGCCATGAAGGCGCTGCGCACCCGCTTGTTCGACAAAAACGACCTGCTGCTGGCGGAGCAGGGCATCGATGCGATGGCCCGCACCGTCTCCCAGGCGGGTGAGGGGGCCGGTCGTGATGTTCAGCAGCAAGGCTGGACGTCGATGCTCGAGGCCCTGCGCCGCCAGGAGGCGCTCATGGTGTCCGGCAAGGGGGCCTGGATGCAGGGGACTACGGCCGAGCTGGGGCAGGCGCACGACCATTTGATGCAGCGGATGCAGGCCACCGCGCTGGTGGGGCCGGCGGCGGTGGCCCAGGTCCAGCAGCAGACCCGCGACGCCCTGGACCGTTTCCGCGGACAGTGGGCGACCTGGGTGGCCGAGGGCTCGACGCTGATGGGCCCTGGCCTGGTCTGGCAGGACAAGGAAGCCCGATGGAGTTTCACGCCCGACCGGGCGGCGCTGCGCGACGCGCTGTCGGCCTTGATGGTGCAGCCCTACATGCGACCCGGCCATCGGGCGCTGCCCGAACCGGCGACCGGCCAGGCCGTGGCCTGGGACCGTGGCAAGCTGGACCAAGCGGTCGCCTTGGCCGATGCCCGTCGCCAGTTCGACGCCCAACTCTTGCCTAAATTTCCGGCGCCGGTGCGCGACAAGGTCGACGTCTGGGTGCGGGGCGCTTTGGCCGACGGCATGGTGGATCTTCTGGCGCAGGCGGCCATCCTGCTGCCGCCGGCGGCCGCCCCCCCGGTGGGCGAGGCGGATCGACTGCGCCTGGCGCGGGCCGGGACGGCGCTGACCGAGTTGGGTGCGCGCACGGCCGCGACGCGCCTGGGGCAGGTGCTGGCCCGCGACGCGTTGGTGCGCCTGCGGCGCGTGGACGACACCTTCCGCCAGGGCGATTTCTACCAGCCACGCGAACCCGACTTTCGCAGCTGGACGGGTGACAAGGCCCCGCTGGTCGCCGCCTTCGGCGCGGGCGATGCGGCGGGCCTCGTGGCCTATGCCGCCAACCAGACCGCCTTCATCGACGCGCTCTCGCGTGAGGCCGAGGTGTTGCTGCCGCTGCTGGAGGGCAATGGCAGCGGGCTGGTCGTGCAGCGCTGGCGCGGCATCACCGCCGACCTGACGCGCTATCGGCTCAAGAGCCCGGCCAGCAGCCTGGCGCTGCTGGAGCAATTCGTCACGGCCACCGCCGCCGATGTGGACCTGCTCAATTGCGCCGACCGCATCAAGCCTGCGCCGCGCCGGGTCGGCGACGCATTTTCCGAACGCCTGGTGGCTTTGCAGTCCAGCCTCGCCGACCGCTGTCGCGAGTTACGTCAACTCGAAACGCGCGAGTCCTGGAGCCGTTTTGCCGAGTTGTTCAATCGAGAGCTGGCCGGGCGCTCGCCGTTTCGCGCCAGCGGGAGCGGCGGGATCGAGCGCACACCAGCCGACCCCGAGGACACCGGGTCGGTGCTCCAGGCCTTCGAGCGCGCGCAGCGCCTGCTGGGGCCGCGACCGTCCGATGCGGTGCGGCGCTTCGCCGACCAGATGGAGCGTGTTCGCGCCTTCCTCGCCCCCTTGTATCCCGCTCAGCCGGAATCCGCCGCCGGCTACGACCTGGCCGTCGAGTTCCGTGCCAATCCGGGCGGCGAGGTCCAGGGCAACAAGATCATCGACTGGACCCTGCTCGTGGGCAGCCAGACCTTGCGTGCGCGCGAGCCGGCCCGCGCGCTGCGCTGGGAGCCGGGCACCCCGATCGAGCTGCGCTTGCGGCTGGCGCGCGACGGCCCGGTGGTGCCGCAGGCGGAGCCGAGCCAGAGCGCACTCTCGATCGAGGAGCCGCGCGAGGTGCGGTTTCGGTTCACCGATCCGTGGTCCCTGTTCACGCTGTTGACGACCCACCGCGAGACGGAGGGGGCCAGCCGTGCCGACGCCAGGATGCAGTTGCTGCGCTTCGAGTTTCCCCTGGCGCCCGTCGCCGCGGTGGCTTCCCTGGCGCCGCAGGAGGCGCGTGCGCGCGTGTACCTGCGGCTGTCCGTGAGCCCGGCCGGCAAGCGGTCCCCCTTGGCGTGGCCAGGGGCGTTTCCCGCGCGCGTCCCGGACTGGAGTGCGCCATGACCCCTGACACCGCGTCCTCCTTGGCGCTGGACGAGGTTCTGCAGGCCCTGCTCGCCCCGGTGCCGGGCCCCGATCCCTGCGGGGAGTCGATGCGCGCAGATTCGCTGTTCACGGACATCCGCCTGGCGCGGGAGGAGGATGACCCGAACCTGCCCATGCGCCACTGGGAGCGCCCGCTCCACCGCGCCGACTGGCGACAGATCGACGCGTGGTGCACCGAGGCCTTGACGACCCGCAGCAAGGACCTGCAGCTGGCAGCGTGGTTGACAGAGGCCTGGATCCGCCAGGAGGGGCAGGTGACCGCTCTGGCGCGTGGCCTGCTGCTGGTGCGTGAATTGGTGGGCCGGTATTGGGAAGGCCTGCATCCACGCCTGGATCCACCGGAGGAGGGCGGTGACTGCGAGGCCCGCGTGGCGCCCTTCGATTGGATGGGGGAGAGCCTGGCCAACACCCTGCGTGTGCATGTGACCCTCTTTCCACTCGCGCAGCGCAAGCCCTCCCGCGTCAGCCTGGCCGACTGGGAGCGTCTGGTGGCCAGCGAACTGGCCCAGGCGCAGAACGCAGGCGACGCCGCGGATCTCGCGCAGGGGCACGCCGATGAGCCGCCCCTGACCCGTGAGGAGATCGTGGCCAATGTGACGCGGTACGCACCGCAAGCCGTCGCAGACCGCCTGCGCGACGTGCGCGAAGCGCGCGCCCATCTGGTGGCGCTGGTCGAGACGCTGGCGGAAAGGCTCGGTTCGCATGCACCTGTGTTGCGCAAGCTCGCCGCCGTGCTGGACACTCTGGAGCGGGTGCTGCTTCAGGTCCAGGCGTCGATCCCACCTGCGCGTGAAGCCGGGTCGGCCGCCGCCAACGCAGCGCCGCTGGAGACGAATGCCGACGCGATGCCCTCCGAGCCGACCGGCGACCCAACCGCGCCCTCCGCTGCGCTACAGCCCGTGGTCATCGGCGCCTGGCCCAATCGCGATGAGGCCTATCGCACGCTGGAAGCCTTGGCCGACTACCTGGCTGCCATCGAGCCACACAGCCCCACGCCGTACCTCATTCGCCGCGCGGTCAACTGGGGGCGCCTGCCGCTGCCAGCGCTCATGGCCGAAATCATGCAGGAAGAGGGTGACCTCAACCGAATGGTGCAGCTCTTGGGGCTGAACAAGTGACGCTTGCACGCCATCCAGGCGGCCGGTGACGACGATCGCGTCGAAAAGCGAAGGGCCGGGGGCTGCGGCGAAGCGACGCATCTGGTGTGACAATCAGGGCTCACGCGTTCTGCCCGTAGCTCAGTTGGATAGAGCAACAGCCTTCTAAGCTGTGGGTCGGGGGTTCGATTCCCTTCGGGCAGGCCACTTTCTGCGGGGGCCGGTGCGGCCACGGGCCGAGGCCGCGAGGCGTTACAGTCGAGCACATTCTCCGTTCCGGCCTGCTTGACGCTCCTCCCAACGCCTTCCCCATCCTCCACCGCCAGCACCGTCACGCTGCTCGCCGTGGCGGCCTTCTTCAGCGGCGCGGCCATGCGCGTGTGCGATGGGATGCTGCCGCGCATCGGCAGCGACTTCGGCCTCACCCCGGGCGCTGCCGGCGGGGTCATCCTCTTCTTCTCTGTGGCCTACGGCCTGTCCCAGATGGTCTTCGGGCCGCTGGGCGATCGCTTTGGCAAGGCGCGTCTGGTCTGCTTCGGACTGCTCGCGTGCATGGTCATGGCGCTGGTCGCCGCAGCGTCCGCCGATTTCTCCTTGCTCCTGCTGACCCGCGCGGCCTGGGGCATGGCGGCGGCCGGCATCATCCCCATGTCGATGGCCTGGATCGGTGATGCCGTGCCCTACGAGGATCGGCAAGCCACACTGGCGCGACTGCTCATGGGCATTCTCACCGGCATGATGTCCGGACAGCTGCTGGGGGGCCTGTTCGCCGACGCCCAGGCGGGCTGGCGCGGTGCCTTCGTGTTGATGGCGATCGGCTATGGCCTGATCGGATTCCTCTTGCTGCGCCGGCTACGGGGGATCGCGGCCGCCGAGCCTGCGACCGGTCGGGGGACGGCGATGTTCGTCGTCCAGTTGCGCGCGGTGCTCAGTCAGCCCTGGAGCGGGTGGGTGCTGGGCGCTGCTTTCGCCGAAGGTCTGCTGCTGCTGGGCCCCTTGGCCTTTTTGCCGGCTTACCTGAATCAGCGCTACGGTCTGACCCTGGCTGCAGCCTCGGGGCTGCTGGCGCTGTATGCCGTGGGCGGGCTGGTCTATGCGCTCTTCGCGCGTCGCATCGTCATGACCCTGGGCGAGTCTCGCATGGTGCGCGTGGGGAGCGTCTTGATGGGGGCCGGCTTTCTGTGCTGGTGGCTCTCACCGTGGGCCTGGACAGCGGGTGTCGTCGCCTTGGCCGTGGGCTTTGGCACCTATCTGTTTCACAACACCCTGCAAACGCATGCCACCCAGATGACGCCCGCCGCGCGCGGCACAGCGGTGTCGGTCTTCGCGTCCTGCCTGTTCCTGGGGCAGGCCGCCGGTGTGGCACTGGCGGGCTACGCCTTCGACCATCTGGGCCATGCGGCCCTGTTGGTGGTGCCCGCACTGGGCCTGCCGCTGGCAGGCTGGTTGTTCGCGCGGGCCTTGCAGCACCGCGCGAGCTGAAGGCGCTCAGCTGCCGCGCGTGACCGGCACCGGCTCCTGCTGACCGTAAGCGCCGTACTTGCCCAGCTCCCACTTGGCAATCGCGTTGCGGTGCACCTCGTCGGGGCCGTCGGCAAATCGCAGGGTGCGTGCGCCGGCATAGGCATAGGCCAGCGGGAAATCGTCGCACATGCCGCCGCCGCCATGCACCTGCATGGCCCAGTCGATCACCTGGCAGGCCATGGTGGGCGCCACCACCTTGATCATCGCGATCTCGGTCTTGGCCACCTTGTTGCCCGCCACGTCCATCAGCCAGGCGGTCTTGAGTGTGAGCAGGCGCGCCATGTCGATCTTGCAACGTGCCTCGGCAATGCGCTCTTGCGTCACCGTCTGCTGCGCCACGGTCTTGCCAAACGCGGTGCGCGAAGAAGCACGTCGGCACATCAACTCCAGCGCCCGCTCGGCCAGTCCGATCAAACGCATGCAGTGATGCACCCGTCCTGGGCCCAGGCGGCCTTGGGCGATCTCGAAGCCGCGGCCCTCACCCAGCAGGATGTTGTGCGCGGGCACGCGCACGTTGTCGAAATACATCTCGACGTGGCCGTGCGGCGCATCGTCATACCCCATCACGTTCAGCGGTCGCACGATGCGAATACCGGGCGTGTCAGCGGGCACCAGCACCATGCTTTGTTGGGAGTGCTTGGGCGCATCCGGGTCCGACTTGCCCATGGTGATGAAGATCGCGCAGCGCGGATCGGCCGCACCCGAGATCCACCACTTGTGGCCGTTGATCACGTACTCGTCGCCGCGCCGCTCGATGCGGGTGGCGATATTGGTCGCGTCCGACGACGCCACCTCGGGCTCGGTCATCGCAAACGCCGATCGGATCTTGCCGGCCAGCAGCGGCTGCAGCCAGCGCGTGCGGTGTTCGTCGGTGCCGTAGCGGGCGATGGTTTCCATATTGCCGGTGTCCGGCGCGCCGCAGTTGAACACCTCGGGCGCCCACGGCACCCGGCCCATGATCTCGGCCAGCGGCGCGTACTCCTGGTTGGTCAGGCCGGCGCCTTGCACGCCCGCGATCTTCGCGGTGTCCACCGGCAGCCACAGGTTCCACAAGTCGGCGGCCTGGGCCTTGGCCTTGAGGTCCTCGATCACCTGCAGCGCCGTCCAACGCTTGCCGGCAGCGGTGTTGGCCGCCAGTTCGTCGGCATAGGTCTTCTCGCTGGGGTAGATATGGGCGTCCATGAACTTGAGCAGGCGTGCCTGCAAGTCCTTGGTCTTGGGGGAGTAGTCGAAGTCCATGGCGTCCTTAGGGTGCGAAACAGGGAAGAGAGGGGGGAGGGAGGGAAATGGCCAGACCGGCAGTGTGTTCAGTGCGCGCGCTGCGCGAACGACCAGGCCATCTCGGCCAGCGTGCGCGCGCCTGCGCCCGACGAGGCCGCTTGCGCGCTCGAGGCAATGCCCTCCTGCGCGCGCTTGGCGATGCCCTGCAAAATGGCGGCCAGCCGAAACAGGTTGTAGGCCAGGTAAAAATTCCAGTCGGCCCGCAGCGTCTCGGGTGTGGCCAGGCCGGTGCGTTCGCAGTAGCGACGGATGTAGTCGTCTTCGGCGGGGATGCCCAGGGCCGCATGGTCCAGCCCGGCGATGCCGCGAAACACCCCCGGCGAAATGTGCCAGGCCATGCAGTGGTAGCTGAAATCAGCCAACGGGTGGCCCAGCGTCGACAACTCCCAATCGAGCACCGCGATCACGCGCGGCTCGCTCGGATGAAACATCAGGTTGTCCAGCCGGAAATCGCCGTGCACGATGGATACCTTGCTCGCATCGCGCGCGCTCTCGGGTATGTGCGTGGGCAGCCACTCGATCAGGCGGTCCATCGCCACGATCGGCTCGGTCACCGATGCCAGATACTGTTTGCTCCAGCGCCCAATCTGCCGCTCGAAGTAGTTGCCCGGCTTGCCATAACTGCCCAGGCCGCGCGCCGCAAAGTCCACCGTGTGCAGGGCGGCGATCACCCGGTTCATTTCGTCATAGATCGCGCCGCGCTGCGCGGGCGTCATGCCGGGCAGGGACTGGTCCCACAGCACACGTCCTTGCATGCATTCCATCACGCAAAAAGCCCGGCCGATCACCGATTCGTCTTCGCACAGCACGTGCATCTGGGGCACCGGCACGCCGGTTCCGGCCAGGCCCTTCATCACCGCAAACTCGCGCTCGATGGCGTGGGCCGAGGGCAGCAGCTTGGCCACGGGGCCGGGCTTGGCCCGCATCACATAGGTGGCGCCAGGCGTGATCAGCTTGTAGGTGGGGTTGGACTGCCCGCCCTTGAACATCTCCACCGACAGCGGGCCAGCGAAGCCGGGCAGGTGCGCCTGCAACCAGGAGGACAGGGCGTCGGTGTCAAAGGCGTGCGCCGCCGACACCGGCCGCGTGCCCTCGTAGACGGAATAGTCGGTCGTCATCGCGTGATCAGCCCTCGCTGACCGTTTCGGAAATGCGCACCAGCGCCTGCCGATCGCGCACCACCAGGCCGCCCGGCTCGATACGAATCACGCCCTCGCGCTCCATGGCCTTGAGCTCCTGGTTCACACGCTGGCGCGAGGCGCCGAGTAACTGCGCCACTTCCTCCTGCGCCAGTTGCAGGCCGATCCGCATCTCGTTGCCATCGGCCAGGCTGGACACCCCGTAGCTGCGTACCAGGTGCGTCAGCTGCTTGGCCAGACGCGCGCGCAGGGGCAGGGTGTTGAGGTCCTCCACCAACCCGAACAACTGCCGGATACGCCGCGCCTGCAGCCGCAGCAGCGCGTCGTACAGCTCCACATGCTCGGACAAGATCTTGCGGAAATCTGCGCGGGCCACACACAGCATCGTGGTGTCGCCATGTGCATAGCCGTCGTGCGTGCGCCGGTCGCCGTCCAGAATCGCCACATCGCCAAACCAGATGCCTGGCTCCAGATAGGCGAAGGTGATCAGCTTGCCCGACACCGACGTGGAGCTCACGCGCACTGCGCCACGCGCGCACGCCAGCCACTCCTCGGCCAGATCGCCGCGGGCTGCGATCAGGTCGCCGTCTTTGTAGCGTTTGACGTAGGCGCATCGAAGAATGTCGTGCCGCAACGAAGGCGACAAGGAAGAAAACCAGCGACCGGAATTGATCGCCTCGCGTTCTTCGATGGTAAGAATGGGGTCGTCCATGGCGTGTCGTGTCAGTGACTGTCGATTCCCGCCGTGTCGCCTGCGGGACCCGACGGCCTCGGTCTGTCCTTATTCGTAGCGCGGGGTTTGCTTGGCCAGAAAGG
This sequence comes from Comamonadaceae bacterium, assembly GCA_947463025.1. Classification (GTDB taxonomy): domain Bacteria; phylum Pseudomonadota; class Gammaproteobacteria; order Burkholderiales; family Burkholderiaceae_C; genus Ramlibacter. The sequence goes on along the minus strand of CANHSE010000003.1, from coordinate 8,707 downwards.
CCTCGATGCCGATGCCGGCGTTGGGGTGATGCAGATTGCGCACGAACTGGTCACGCTCCTGCGCCAGTTGGGTGTTGAGCGTCGCGGTGGTGGCGTCGTTCATCAGTTCTTTGATACTGGCCAGTGCGTTGGGCGCCTTGGCGTTCAGGCGAGCGGCCAGCGCCAGGGCATCGGCCAGCGCGGTGCCCGGTGGCGTCAGGCGGTTGACCACACCCAACGCGTGCAGGCGCTGCGCCCCGATCCGCTCGCCTGCCAGCAGCAGCTCGCCCACCAGCTGGCGCGGCAGCGACCGCGACAGCCCCCAGCTCGCGCCGCCATCGGGCGACAGACCCACATTGGCATAGGCCATGATGAAAAACGCGTCGTCGGCGGCCACGATGAAGTCACAGGCCAGCGCCAGTGAAAAGCCCGCGCCTGCCGCCGCGCCTTCGACCGCCGCGATCACGGGCTTGGGGAAGGTGCGGATCGCCTCGATCCAGGTGTGCAGCCCCTCGACGGACTGCGCCTGCACCTCGGGCGGCTGGCGGCGCCGCTCCAGCAGGCGTTGCAGTTGCCCGCCCGCGCAAAACGTCGTGCCCTCGCCGGTGAGAATGACGCTGCGCACCTCGGGCAAGCTCTCGGCCACACCCAGGGCCTCGATGCCGGCGGCATACATCTCGGGACCGAGTGCGTTGCGGTGCTCGGGGTTGGACACGGTCAGGATCAGCGTGCCATCCTGGTGGGTGCTCTTGATCTCGGCGGGCATGCTCAGGCCTCTTCCTTCAACAAGGACAGTCCAATCGCGCCGCGTCGGCGTAGCCACGGGCTGGGGCGATAGCGCGGATCGCCATACACCGTCTGTAGGTTGAACAACACCTCCAGCACGTTCGACGGTCCCCAGCGATTGCCCATGGCCAGCGGCCCCAGCGGGTAGCCCAGGCCCAGGGTCACCGCCGTCTCCAGATCGACAGGCGTGCAGATACGCTGCTGGCAGATGTCGCTGGCGATGTTCACGATCGCCGCCACCACGCGCTGTGTCACGAAGCCGCCGCTGTCACGGATCACGCTCACCGCCTTGCCATCGCGCGCGAACAGCGCGTGGGCCGCATCGCGCATATCGGCGCGGGTCGCGGGGTTGGTGGCCAGCACGCGCCGCTTCGTGGCCGCGTCTTCTACCAAGAGATCGATGCCTACGGTGCGCGCCGGATCGAGGCGTTCCACCACGGCCACTGTCGTCACATCAAAGCCCAGAGGCGCCACCAGCGTCAGGGCCTGGGGCGAGGGCGATTGTCCGGTCTCGATGCGCGCGCCCAGGTCCTTGAGCAATTGATAGAGCTCCGCGCGCCGCGCGGCACGGGTTGACACCCACACCGGCGGCAGGTCCGCCACCTGCGGCACCGGCGGCTCGGGTGGCACCTGCGCCTTGTCGCCTTCGTAACGGTAGAAGCCTTCCCCCGTCTTGCGACCGAGCAGGCCACCGGCCAGGCGCTGCGCCGTGATCACGTTGGGGCGATAGCGCGCTTCCTCGTAGTACTGGTGGTAGATCGACTCCATCACCGGATGCGACACATCCAGCGCGGTCAGGTCCATCAGCTCGAAGGGCCCAAGGCGAAAACCCACCTGGTCACGCAAGATGCGGTCGATCGTCGCGAAATCAGTCACGCCCTCGCTCACGATGCGCAGGGCTTCGGTGCCGTAGGCGCGGCCGGCGTGGTTCACGATGAAGCCGGGCGTGTCCTGCGCGCGCACCGGCGTGTGGCCCATGGCGCGCACCAGCGCATCGAGCGCGTCGCACACCGCTGCAGCGGTGCGCAGACCGGGGATCACCTCCACCACCTTCATCAGCGGCACCGGATTGAAAAAGTGCAGGCCCGCCAGCCGCTGCGGCCGTTGCAGCCCGGCGCCGATCGCGGTGATCGACAGCGACGACGTGTTGCTCGCCAGTGCCGCGTCCGGTCCGAGCACGGACTCCAGCTGTGCGAACAGCTGCTGCTTGATGTCCAGTCGCTCCACGATGGCCTCGATCACCAGATCGCAGCCCGCGAGCGCCTGCACGGTGTCAACGGTGGTCAGGTGGGCCTTGTGGGCTGCGACCGCTTCGGGCGTGAGCCGCCCCTTGTCCTGCAGCTTGTCCCATTGGGCGGTGATCTGCTGGTGGGCGGCATCGCGCGCGGCCGCTTGCGTGTCGTACAGGCGGACTGCGCAGCCGGCCTGGGCGGCCATCTGGGCAATGCCGCGTCCCATCGCGCCGGCGCCGACGACGCCGACCGTCTTGAATCGTGTGAGCATGAGCAGGATTATCGGGCGCACGCCTGCATGCGAACCAATGTATCGATTCGTGGGGGCCGGCGCTGGCCGAGCCGGATGGCGCTCAGTGCGCGGGCCCCATTCGGCGGGCCAGCGCGCTCACGCCCATGGCCGCCGCCACGGCGACCAGCGCCACCCAACTGAGCAAGCCGAAGTCGCCGGTGGCGATCACCCAGCCGCCGATCGCCGCCCCCATGGCCTGCCCGATGTACAGGGCGGACGTGTTCAAGGCCACCGACGCCGATGCGAGATCCGGTGCCAAGCCGACCAGACGCGCCTGCTGCGCCGAGTTCGAAGAGAAGCAGCCCAGCGCCCAGGGGATGCAGACCAGCACCGTGGTCCACAGCGTCACGCCCAGCGGCCAGGCCAGCAGGCTGATCGCGATTCCGCCCAGACCCAGCATCACCGCGCGGTCGACGCCCAGGCGGCCGATGTAACGCATCATCAGCACGTTCCCCAGCAGGCCGGCGACGCCGAAGGCGAGAAACAAGAAGCTCAGCTCGCCCGGCGTGGTGCCCAGCTGATGGTGCCAATACGGCGCGAAATACGAAAACAGCACGAACTGCCCCGCCGCCGACAACACCGTCACGCCCACGCACAGCATCAGGGCTGGCGAGCGCAGGGTCTGCATCCACGCCGCCCGCGACAAGGCGGGCGGGCGGATGTCGCTGGGCAGGGTGCGCCACACCCAGGCCGCGCCGATCGCGCTCATGATCGCCACCATCAGGAAGGCAGAGCGCCAGCCCAGCGTGCCGCCAATGAAAGAAGCGATCGGCATGCCCACCACCGAAGCCACGGACCAGCCCAGAAAGATGAAGGTGATCGCGCGCCCGCGCTGCTCCAGGGGCACCAGCAAGCCCACGCTGGCGGCTGCCTGTGGCGTGAAGATCGCCGGTGCCACCAGTGACAGCACCCGCAGCGGCAAGAGTCCGGCCAGCGTATCGGTCAGGGCACATGCGGCATGCAGCAGCCCGAACCACAGCAGCGACAGCGTCAGCAAGCGGCGCCGGTCCCAACCGGCCGCCAGGGCGGCGAACAAAGGGGCAGCCACGGCCATCATGAAGGCACCGCTGGAAATCAGCTGCCCCGCCGATGACACGCTCACTTGCAGGGACTCGCTCAGCTCATTGAGCGTGCCGGGCACCACCATCACCCCGGTGCCAATCACGAAATTGCCAAACAGCAGCGGCCACAGCGCAGGCGGCAGGCTGTGGCCGGGGGTCGGCATCAGCGCACGACCTGCAAGGCAGCGGGATTCACTACGTTCGTCGGCGTGCCCTGAATGAAGTTCACCACGTTGTCAAAAGCCGCTCCGAAGTACGTCTCGTAGGTGTCCTGCTCGACGTAGCCGATATGCGGTGTGCAGATGCAGTTCTCCAGGCGCAGCAGGGCATGGCCCTGCAAAATCGGCTCGCTCTCGAACACATCGACGGCGGCCATGCCCGGTCGGCCGCGGTTGAGCGCCGCGATGAGTGCGTCATGCTCCACCAACTCAGCGCGCGAGGTGTTGACGAACAGCGCGGTGGGCTTCATGCGGGCAAGATCCTCCAGGCGGACGATGCCCTCGGTCTCAGCGTTCAGACGCAGGTGCACGCTCAGCACATCGCACTGCTCGAAAAAGGCTTCGCGACTGGCGGCGATCTCATGCCCATCGACCAGGGCCTGGTTGCGCGAGGCTTCACGGCCCCAGATCACCACCCGCATGCCAAAGGCCCGGCCATAGCCGGCCACCAGCTGGCCGATACGGCCATAGCCCCAGATGCCCAGCGTGCGACCGCCCAGCACCGTGCCCAGGCCGAAGTTGGCAGGCATCGACGCCGCTTTGAGTCCAGACTGTTGCCAGGCCCCGTGCTTGAGGTTGCCGATGTACTGGGGCAGGCGACGTGTGGCGGCCATCACCAAGGCCCAGGTCAGTTCCGCGGGCGCAATGGGCGAGCCGGCGCCATCGGTCACGACGATGCCGCGCTCGGTGCAGGCGGCGACATCGACATGCGAACTGATACGCCCGGTCTGGGCAATCATCTTCAGACGCGGCAGCTTCTCAATCAGCTGGCGCGACAGGTGGGTGCGCTCGCGGATCAGGACGATGATGTCGGCGTCACGCAGGCGCACCGACAACTGTCCGATACCCTTGACGGTGTTGGTGTAGACCTTGGCCGGATAGGCTTCGAGCTTGCTGGCGCACTGCAGCTTGCGTACCGTGTCCTGGTAGTCGTCGAGGATCACAATGTTCATGCGCACATTGTGCCTCGCTGGGCCGGGCGAGCGCCTCGGCCAAAAGGGGGAGACGGCCGACCCCGACGGATCCCGGGTGGCGCCTCGGGCGAGGGCTCAGTGGCGCGTTTCGAGCTCAGCTAGCCGGTCGAGCTCGGCGCAGACATCGGCCATGCGACCCGAGATCACCATCCGCCCCGCGCCCGCGCGGGCATGTCGGCCGTCCAACACCCGCACCACCCGCAAGGGCCGCTGCAGCGGTGCAGACCGGGTGGGCCCGCCCCAGCTGCGTTGGGCGATCGGGGCCCGCTGCAGGGGGGCGTCGATGTCGGCGCCGCCAAGTCCTTCGGACGGGGCGGCGGCCACAGGCACCGCAACGGATCGACGTGCCGGGGCCGGCAGGATACGCGGCTGGGGCCGCATGGTTCCCGCGGGCTGGCCGGCGGGCACGAACAGATCAAACAACTGCGCGAACAGGGGAAGAGCGAATGCCATGTGGGGACTCCTAGAACAACGAGGGTTTCATCACAGGCAGGATTTCAGTGAAAGGGATCGGCACAGGGTGATGGCACCACGCCATACGCCCGCCACCTGGGGCCGCTCCCGCAATCGGTGGCTACATCAGCATGGTGTTGCGGATCAGCCCCACCGCCAAGCCCTCGATCTCGAAGGGCTCGCCCGGCTCGACCACGATGGTGGGGTAGTCGGGGTTTTCGGCGTGCAGCTCGATCAGGTGCTTGTTGCGGCGGAAACGCTTGACCGTGACATCGTCTCCCAGGCGGGCCACCACGATCTGGCCGTTCTTGGCTTCTTTGGTGGCTTGTACCGCCAGCAGGTCGCCGTCCATGATGCCGGCGTCGCGCATGGACATGCCGCGCACCTTGAGCAGGTAATCGGGCTGGCGCTGGAACAGGCTGCTCTCGACGTAGTAGGTTTGGTCCACATGTTCCTGGGCCAGAATCGGGGAGCCGGCGGCCACACGGCCCACCAAGGGCAGCGCCAGCTGCGCCAGGCTTTGCAGGGGCAGGGAGAATTGCTTGATGCGTGATTCGTTGATCGAGCGCAGGGCGTCGCCGCGCAGGCGGATACCGCGCGAGGTGCCGCTGACCAGCTCGATGACGCCCTTGCGGGCCAGGGCCTGAAGGTGTTCCTCCGCTGCATTGGCCGACTTGAAGCCTAGCTCGGCCGCGATCTCGGCCCGGGTGGGCGGGGCGCCGGTGCGGGCGATGGCGCTCTGGATCAGGTCCAGAATCTGTTGCTGACGGGCCGTGAGCTTGGGGGTCTCGATCATTCGGGCTCTCCTGAGGCAGGGGACTGTTTCGATATCCAGTAACTGTATTTTTAACCAGCTTTTCAGGAAATGCAAGTGGCCCGCTCAAAAATCGTGGTTCTGGGCACCGGCGGCACCATCGCCGGCACCGCCGACACGCCCGGCGAGCACCTGGCCTACCGGAGCGCGCAGCTCGGTGTGGGGCAGCTGGTCGCGGGCTTGCCCAGCGCGGGCGACTGGACTTTGGAGACGGAGCAGGTCACCCAGATCGACAGCAAGAACATGGACGAGGTCCTCTGGCAGCGGCTGGCGGCGCGCTGCGCCCATTGGCTGGCGCAGCCCGAGGTGCGCGGGATTGTCATCACCCACGGCACCGACACGCTGGAAGAAACGGCTTATTTCCTGGACTGCGTCCTCGTGGCCGATAAGCCCGTGGTCCTCACCTGCGCCATGCGGCCCGCAACCGCGCAGGCGCCCGACGGTCCGCGCAACCTGGCCGATGCGATTGCGGTGGCCGCCACGCCCGGCGTGCAGGGCGTGCTGGCCGTCTGCGCCGGCAGCGTGCACGCTGCGCGCGAGGTGAGCAAGGAGCACCCGTCCCGCCTGGATGCCTTCACCAGTGGTGATGCCGGTCCTCTGGGGGTGGTCGAAGCAGGCCACCTGCGCAGGCTGCGCGCCTGGCCCGCTGCGCCCGCGTCTACCCCGGCGGCAGAACGCATGGCGCAGGCCGTGGCCCAGGCCGTGCGCTGGCCGCGCGTGGAGATCGTGCTCAATCACGCCGGGGCCACGGGGGCCCTGGTGCAGGCCTTGCTCGCCCAGGGTGTGGACGGCATCGTCGCCGCCGGCACCGGCAACGGCACCCTCAGTGACTCGCTGCAGGCGGCACTGCGCCAGGCGCGCGAGCGCGGCGTGGCGGTGGTGCGCGCCACGCGCTGCGCCCGCGGCGAGGTCCTGCCTCACGCGGGCGATCTGCTGCCCGATTCAGGCGGTCTGTCGCCGGTGAAGGCCCGCATCGCCCTGATGCTGGACCTGCTGGTCACCCGCGCCACCTGAACCCCCGCGAGCCAGCCCATGTTCACCGCCCTGCAAGTTCACCCCTGGGCTTATCCCGCGCTCGAGGTGATGCACATCGTCGGGATCGCGCTGCTGGTGGGCAATCTGGTGGCCTTGGAACTGCGTGTGTTCGGCCGCGCCGCCGATGTACCCGCGCTAGCGCTGGCGCGCCTGAGTCTGTCCCTGGCGGCAACTGGCTTTGCGCTCGCAGCGGCCTCGGGCTTGCTGATGTTCGCGACGCAGCCGGCCGATTTGCTGGCCAACCGCGCGTTCACGCTCAAGATGCTGCTGCTGTTTGCCGCAGCCTGTAACGCCGCGTTCTTTCACGCACGCGGCTCCCTGCAGCGGCTCGATCGCGTCGCGCGCTGGCTGATGGTGTCGTCCACCCTGATCTGGTTGGCTGTGATCGCCTGCGGCCGCTGGATTGCCTACCAGTAAAGGGCGTGACCCGCCCGCCCCTGATTCACAAGGAGCTTGTTCATGCAACGTCGCCTGTTTGTCCTGTCCGCTCTGGGCCTGCCCGGTCTGGCCGCAGCCCACCATGGCTGGAGCAGCTTTGATCCAGATCGCCCGATCTGGCTCGAGGGTCGGGTCGCCCAGGTGCGCTGGCGCAACCCCCACGCCGAGCTGCAGCTGGACGTACCGGCCGGCTTGAAGCTGCCCGCTGACCTCGCCTCGCGCACCGTGCCGCCGCAGGTGGCCGCGGTCGACGGCAAGTCGCTGCTGGCGCGCGCCGTCGTTCCCACCCGCAAGGACCGGCGTTGGGAGATCGAGTTGGCGCCGCTCACGCGCATGCAGGCCTGGAAGGTCGACCCCATCGAGCCCGGCGCCGAGCTGGGCGTGCTGGGTTTCACCTTCAAGGATGAGAAGGGCGATGCTGTGCTGCGCGCCGAATACCTGTTCGTGGGAGGCAGGGTCTACGGCCTGCGATCAAGCCCGGCTTGAAGAACGGGCGGGCCTGTGCCCGCCGACCCTTATTGCGTCAGCGCCGCGAAGGCGCGTGCAGTGATCTCGTCCACCGAACCGATGCCGCTGATGGCGCGGTATCGCGGTGCTGCGGCTGGATCGGACTTGGCCCAGTTACCGTAGTAATCGACCAGCGGGCGGGTCTGCGAGGCGTACACCTCCAGCCGCTTTTTCACCGTTTCTTCCTTGTCGTCGTCGCGTTGGATCAGGGGCTCGCCCGTGACATCGTCGACCCCGGCCACCTTGGGCGGGTTGAACTTGACATGGTAGGTGCGGCCCGAAGCCGGATGCGAGCGGCGGCCGCTCATGCGCTCGATGATGGCGTCGAAGGGCACATCGATCTCGAGCACGTAATCGAGCTTCACACCCGCCTCGCGCATGGCGTCGGCTTGCGCGAGGGTGCGCGGGAAGCCATCAAACAGGCAGCCCTTGGCGCAATCGGGCTGGGTCAGGCGTTCCTTGACCAGTCCGATGATGATGTCGTCCCCGACCAGCGCACCCGAATCCATCACCTTCTTGGCAGCCACGCCCAAGGGGGTGCCGGCCTTCACGGCCGCACGCAACATGTCACCGGTGGAGATCTGAGGGATGCCGTATTTCTGGCAAATGAAGGTGGCTTGGGTGCCTTTGCCCGCGCCGGGGGCGCCCAGCAGGATGAGTCTCATGGTAGTCCTCGGAATCGGTATATGCGGCCGGCCACCCATGGCGTTCGGCGTGTGCGCTTGCCGCGCCTCTGCCGACGAGGATAGCACGCGCTCCTTGCAGGGAGATTCAGGCGCCGCGCTCGAAGATCGCCCGCACCCGGGCCAGGTCCTCGGGCGTGTCCACGCCGGGGCCGGGCGCCCGATCGGTCACATGCACCGCGATCCGGTGGCCATGCCACAGGGCGCGCAGTTGCTCGAGCGACTCGATGTGTTC
>CANHSE010000002.1 GCA_947463025.1 Comamonadaceae bacterium | reverse complement strand
TGAGGAATGGCCTGGACTTCTTGGTTCTGAGTGCAATCTGGGGCGCGTCCTTTCTGTTCATGCAGATGGCGGCGCCGCAGTTCGGTGTGATGCCAACCGCCGCCCTGCGGGTAGCCGTCGCTTCGCTGGTCCTGTTGCCGCTGGTGTGGCAGCGCGGGCTGCTGGCCACGCTGCGCCGCCACTGGCGTGCCACTTTCCTGGTGGGGGTCTTCAACTCGGGCATTCCTTTCGCTCTCTACGCCTTCGCGCTGGCGCACCTGAGTACCGGTCTGACCTCGATCCTGAATGCCACCACGCCGATGTTTGGCGCCTTGGTGGCCTGGATCTGGCTGCGAGACCGACCTGGTGCATCGCGCGTGACGGGGCTGGTGATTGGCTTCATCGGCGTGGCCTTGCTCGCGGGCCGCGGCGCAGGCCTGCGCCCCGAAGCCGACCTGCAGATCGCCGTGTGGGCGGTGCTGGCCTGCCTGGCGGCCTGCCTGTGCTACGGCATCTCTGCGAGCTTCACCAAACGCTATCTGGCCGATACACCTTCGATGGTCACAGCCACAGGCAGCCAGCTAGGCGCCACGCTGGCACTGGCGCTGCCCGCGCTGCTAGCCTGGCCTGAACACATGCCCGATCTGCGGGCCTGGAGCGCGATCCTGGTGCTCGGGGTGGCCTGCAGCGGTGTCGCCTATCTGCTGTTTTTCCGTCTGATCGAGCGCACGGGCGCGGCCCGCGCGCTGACTGTGACCTTCCTGATTCCAGTGGCGGCCATGACCTATGGTGTGGTGTTCCTGGACGAAGTCCTCACCGCCTGGATGGTGATGTGCGGGGCGATCATCTTGGTGGGGACGGCCTTGTCCTGCGGGCTGATCACCTTGCCTTGGGCGGGTGCGGCGCGCCCACGCGCCTGAACGTCTCCCCACTGGCCTGAAGGAGCCATTGCGAGGCGGCCTTCTCCGACGCGCAAGCTCGAGCGCGAATTCCAGAATCCGCCTGACGCCACTGCCAGGACGGACTGCCATGAACGCTCGAGCCGCTGCGACGCTGATCTTCCTGTGCGGCCAGGCGCTGGCCACGCCCGCAGGATCGAACGATCCGATACCCCCCACGCGCACGCCCCTGCATCCCGTCAGGGCGACCGCCCCGCCGCCCTCGTCCCCACCTGCCCCCAGCGACCGTGCACTGGTGCTCGCCGGCCTGGCCCTGATGGCTGGTATCGCTCTGCGACGTATGGGCGAAGGGGCGCCATGACCACAGCCAGCCTGGGCGCGCGCACCGAGCGCGCGATGAAGTGGAGCGCCCTGACCACCGCCGCCCGCTTCGCCTTGCAACTGGGCGCGCAGGTGGTGCTCGCGCGCTTGCTCGGTCCCGGCAACTACGGCATCTACGGCATCGGCATCGCAATCCTGACCTTCGCCACCTTCCTGGCCGGCACCGGCTTTAGCTACAGCCTGCTGCTGCAGCCGCAGGTGGGCAGCGACGACATCCGCTTCGCCTTCACCTGGCAGCTGCTGGCAGGCATGGTGTGCGCCCTGCTCCTGCTGCTGATCGCGCCGTTGCTCGCCGTCTACTTTCGGGAACCTGGCGTGGCCAGCATGCTGCGTTGGCTGGCCCTGGCCTGTGTGCTCACATCCGCCAGCGGTACGGCGCTGTGTCTGCTGCAACGTGATCTGGACTTTCGCGCGCTCGGCCTGATCCAGCTGGTCGCCTACGCCATTGGCTATCTGGGCGCCGGCCTGCCGCTGGCCCTGGCAGGCTGGGGCGCCGACGCCCTGGCCCTGGCCTGCGTGGTGCAAGCGGCCGTTGTCCTGGCCGGCTGTTGGTGGCGCCGCCCGCATGCCCTGCGACCGCTGCTGCGGGCCCCCACGCGCAACCAGGCCCTGAACACCGGCGGCACCGTGCTCACCACCAATCTGGTGAACTGGCTTTTGAGCAACCTCGATCGCCTGATCATCGCGCGGGCGCTGCAGGCGCATGCGGTGGGTCTGTACACCCTGGCCTGGAACCTCGCGCAGATTCCGGTCACGCTGATGGTGGGGGCACTCCAACCGGCCTTCCTGGCCGCCGGCGCGAAGCTGACCGGCGACCCCCTGCGCCTGGGACAAGCCTGGCGACAGCTGTTGGCCGCGGTGCTGGTGATCGTGATGCCGGCCGCGGTGTCACTGGCGCTGCTGGCCCAGGACCTGGTCGCCCTGCTCTATGGACCCGCTTGGGCCGACACCGGCTGGTTGTTGGCGCTGATGTTCCTGTGTCTGCCCGCCTGGGCCGGCTGGGGCGTGTCCACACCCGTGCTGTGGAACACCGGACGCAAACATCTGGAGGCCCGGCTGCAAGGGCCGCTGTTGATCGTCGCCGTACCCGCCTGGTGGCTGCTTGCGCCCTATGGCCTGGGCGCGGCGGTGGCGGTGACGGTGGGGGTCACCTATGTACGCGCGGTGTTGATCATCGGGGCCGGCCTGCGCGCACTGGGGTTGCGCGCGCGCAGCCTCCTGCCGCTGATGGCGCGCGGGGCACTGCTCTCGCTCGGATGCGGTCTGATGACCCTGGCCGCTCAATCGGGTGTCGAGCAACTGACCCTGCCCCAGACGCTGCACGCCGCGGCGTCACTGGCCGCTGGCAGCGTGGCAGCCCTGGCCACCGGCCTGGGGGTGGCCTGGACGCAGCCGGGCCTGCTGGGACAGGACGCGCGCCAAGTGCTCGCCCGCGTGCTGCCCTTCATGCGGCCTATGCCCCCCGCGGCCTCGGCCGCCTAGGACAGACACCATGCAACGCGGCCCCATCACCGGCCTTCTGCACTGGGCGTTTCCGGCGATGCTGCTCGTGGGGGCGCTGGCCGCTGCCACCAGCGGACGCGACCTGAGCGAAAGCTTCTCGGACCTGCAAGCGATCGCCCAGCCCGTGCGCCCGACCCTCCTGGTCTGGGTGCAGCGCGCGGTGTCGCTGCTGCTGCTGCTGGCGGCGCTGGAACAGATCCTCAATCACATCGCGCTGCGACGTCGTACGCCCTCACCGACCTTGCTGGTCGCCTTCATCGCCTTCTGGGTTGGCACCATCGCTGCGCCCGCGCTACTGGGCGCGCATCCGGCGGTCAGTCACGAACTGTTGTACGCGCCGGCCATGGGCATCGCCGCCTGCCTGGTGGGCGCCAGCGAGCGCGAGCGCATCCTGCACGCTGCGCGCGACGCCCTGATTCTCTTGATGCTGGCTGGCCTGCTGGCGGCAGCGATCCGGCCGGCGCTGGTGATGGATCCGACTTACGCGGCGGGTCTGCTGCCGGGCGTGCCGCGCTTTGCGGGCCTGACCCCGCATGCGGTGACCCAAGGTTCGCTGGCGCAGGTGGCGACCTTGTTGCTGTGGGCGTTTCCGTATCGCCAGCGTTGGCTGACCCGTGCGGCCTGGGTCCTGACCCTGAGCGTGCTGTGGATCGCACAGTCCAAGGCGGCGTGGATCGCCTGCGTGGTCTGCCTGGGCACGATGGCGTTCGTGCGACACGGCGACGCGCTGCGACGCAGCCTGGTCGACCCACGCCAGACCTTGTATGCCAGCCTGATGCTGACCGGCCTGGGTGCACTGGTGCTGGCGGGTTTGGCGGCCGTGATCGTGGGTGACGCAGGCGCGCGCGTGAGTGACTTCCTGCAAAGCCCCGAGGGCGCGCGCATGGCCACCTTGACCGGCCGCGACCGGATCTGGGTCATCGCGGCGCAGGAGTGGAGCAGCCACCCGGTCTTCGGCTACGGACTGACACTCTGGGACGCCGCCTACCGCGCACGCATCGACCTGCCCAACGCCACCCACGCCCACAACCAGTTCATGGACGATGCGGCCCGCGCAGGCAGTGTCGGGGCCACCGTGCTGGTGGTCTATGCCACCGTCCTGCTGCTGATGTCCGTGCGCTACGCACGCGCCACCGGCGGGCTGTCCATCGCCCTGTTCTTGTCGCTGGCGCTACGCGCAATCAGTGAGGTGCCATTGATGCTGCTCGGGTACGGCAGCGAACTCTTTGTGCACGGTCTCCTGCTGGTGCTACTGGCAGCAGCTGCCCACCCAAAGCGGGAGCGGACCCGCCTGGCTTTCCCTGTGCGCAGCGGAGTTGTGCGATGAGCCTGCGGTTCTCGGTCGTCATTCCGCTTTACAACAAGGCCCGCTTCATCGCGGGAACGGTGCGCTCGGCGCTGGGCCAGACCCTGGCGCCGCTGGAGGTGATCGTGATCGATGATGGCTCGAGCGACGGCAGCCTCAAAGCGCTGTCGGACCTGTGCGACGACCGTCTGCGGCTGGTTCGGCAGTCCAACGCCGGGGTCTCGGCTGCCCGCAACTGCGGCATCGACCTGGCGCGTGGCGATTGGGTGGCCCTGCTGGATGCCGACGATGTCTACCACCCGCAATTTTTGGCGGCACTGGCCCGCGCCCACGCCCTGTTCCCGCAGGCCGACATGCTGGGCACGCGCTTTCGGATCGTGTGCGAGCCCACGGGTCAACCCCTCGCGCCCTGGTCTGTGCCGCAGAGCTTTTGCGAGGTCGAACTGATTGAGGACCTGCGTCTGCGCTGGATGAAAAATGCGCCGCTTTGCAGCAGCAGCGTCGCCATCCGCACCGCGCGACTGCGCGCCATGCAACCCAGGTTCGTCGAAGGCGAGTCTTGGGGCGAAGACCTGGACATGTGGTTTCGTATCGCCGACCAAACTCCGGTGGCCCTGGTCAATGGACCGTATGCCACGGTGCGCTGCGACGTGCCTGGCAGCCTCTCCTCCCACTACCGCCAGCGCTTTGCGCCCTTTCTCCAGCGCATGCAGGATCAGGCCCTCAACGGCAGCTTGCCTGCGCGTCACCGCAACTCGGCGCTGTGGTTCGTGGCGCAGCAACAAGTGACGCTGGCGCGCGAAGCGTTGGCCGCCGGCGAACGCGCCCAGGCCTTGTCCTGGCTGCTTCGGGCGCGCCATGGCCTGTGTACCCGACGCTGGCACCTGACCCTGGCGATGGCCCTGTTCATGCCTGTGCGCCTGGCTGATCGCTGGCAGCGCTGGCGCCTGCGCAGCGCCGACGCGTACTCGCAGGAGGCCTTGCGATGACCCCTCTCCCGAATGCCGCCTCTTGCACGGTGTCGGTGATCATCAAGGCGCTCAACGAAGAAAGCCATATTGCGCAGGCGATCGAGAGCGCCCTGGCCGCCGTGTCCGATCTGGCGGGTGAAGTGGTACTGGCCGACTCCTGCTCCGAGGATCGGACACTGGAGATCGCCAGCGCCTACCCGATCCGGATCGTGCAATTGCGGGACGCCCGCGAGCGCTGCTGCGGCATCGGGCCTCAACTGGGCTTGCAGCATTCGCGCGGTGAATACCTGTACGTAATGGACGGCGACATGCAGCTGCAACCGGGCTTCTTGCAGCAGGCGATGACGTTCCTGGCTCAGCACCCGGAAGTAGCCGGCGTCGGCGGCGCGTTGATCGAACGCAATCACACGCAGCTGGAGTACCGCGAGCGCACGCTGCGCATGGCGCACAGCGAGTCCCATCGTGCGCCCGGCCCGGTGGATCGGCTCGATGGCGGTGCCCTGTACCGCCGACGCGCGATCGCCGAAGTGGGCTATCTGTCGGACCGCAATCTCCATAGCTACGAAGAATTCGACCTGGCGGCCCGTCTGCGAGCACGGGGTTGGAAGCTGTGGCGAGTGCCGGTCGACGCGGTCAGCCACCATGGACACGCCACCCACGCCCTGCGTCTGTTGTGGCGACGTTGGTGCACGCGCTATGCCTGCGGCAGTGGCGAGTTGCTGCGCGCAGCGATCGGGCAGCCCTGGTGCCGGCTGGTCCTGCGCGATGTGCGTGAGCTACGCCTGTATGGCGCCGTGCTGGCGGCCTGGATGGCGCTGGGCCTGGTCAGCTGGCTACCGATGTCAACGCTCGCCCGCCTTTGCGCGATGGCAATGATCATCCTGCTGCCGCTGGCGGCGGTGACGCAGCGCAAACAATCCTTCATCCGCGCAGCCTACGCCCTGCTGTCCTGGCATGTGCAGGCTGCAGGCCTGGTGCGCGGGCTGCTGCGACCGCGTCGCTGCCCGCAGCAGCCCATTGCCAGCTGCATCCTGCGCGAGCCCCACGAAGCATCTCGGCCCCGGCCGGACCAGGCGAGCCCCGCCTCCGCACGCCCGCAACCCCCCTCTGCCCAAGCCACTTGATCGGAACACCCGCCATGCCCGCGCCTGTACCCCACCCTTTCATCTATATCGCCTGCCCCTGGACGCCCGTGGGCGGTGGCATGTTCAAGGTGGCGGACTATCTGATCCAGTCGCAGTGCGACCCGGGGGATTCACATACCAAGGCCAGGACGACACCGCGCAGCGCGCAGCTTCGCCCCCTGGATACACGCGGCGCGCGCGGCCCGATCGGTTCGCTGGGCGTGCTGGCCATCGCCCTGTTGCGTCTGGTGCAGGGCCGATGCAGCGGCCAGCTGGCCGGCGTGCATGTGAACATGGCCGAGCGCCTGAGCCTCGTGCGCAAAAGCGTGGTGGTGATGTCCTGCCATGCCCTGGGCATCCCGGTGATCGTGCACTTGCATGCGGCGCAACTGCATCGCGCCTGGCCCCGGCTTCCGGCACTGGTACGTGCTGCGGTACGTCATGTGTTCTCTGTGCCCGCTTGCTGCATCGTGCTGGGGCGCGAATCGGCCCACTTTGTTCAACGGGAATTGGGCGTGCCCGCCCACCGGATCGAGCGCGTCATCAACGGCGTGCCCGAGCCTGGCCGGCCACGCCCGCCCCGCGCCCTCGGTTCAAATGCGACCCCGCAGCTGCTGTTCGTGGGCAACCTGTCCGAGCGCAAGGGGGTGCCGGAGCTGCTGCGCGCGCTGGCACTGGGACCGCTGGCTGGCGTGCCGCTGCGGCTGACCCTGGCAGGCGGGGGGGACATCGATCGCTACCGGGCGATCGCACAGGCGATGGGCCTCGGTGATCGTGTGCACTTCGCCGGCTGGACCGAGCAGGACCAGGTGGCGCGGCTCATGGCCGAGGCCGATCTGCTGGTGCTGCCCTCGCACGACGAAGGCCTCCCCCTGGTGATCCTGGAGGCCCTGGCCTGCGGTGTGCCGGTGGTGTGCACGCCTGTGGGCGAGATTCCCCATGTCTTGCAAGACCGCGTACACGCTCGCTTCGTCTCACCGGGCGATGTGACGGGTCTGGCGCGCACCCTGGCCGCCCTGCTCGCCGACGGCTCCCAACGCGCTGCGTTGTCCCAGCAGGGGCGCGCCTTGTATCGGCAGTCGTTTGCCTTACCCCGTTTCTTCGACCAAATCGCCGCCCTGCACCTGCGCCACTTTGGTGTGGCGGCCCAGCGCATGTCCGCCCCCGCACCCGAGCGCACCGCGGCTTCGCCGCAAGAGGCCGCCGCATGAGCGCCATAGTGGCCGGACGTGTGGGTATCTCATGATCCAAGACGCGCACACATTGCCCGCCCACACCCGGCTGGACAGCGAGGTCTGTGTGGTCGGCGCCGGGCCGGCCGGGATCGCGTTGGCCCTGGCCCTGGGCGAGCAAGGCATCCCGGTGCTGCTGCTGGAGGCGGGGCACGACGCGCCCGACGGCATCGCACAAGCCCTCTACCAGGGCGAGTTGGCCAACCCGGATCACAGCCCGCCGCATCGCTATCGCCTGCGCGGACTCGGAGGCTCCAGCGTGCTGTGGGGGGGACGCTGCATGCCCTTGGACCCCATCGATTTCGAGACCCGTGACTGGGTCCCTCACAGCGGCTGGCCCCTGAATCACGAGGATCTGCTGCCGCATTACCGGGCGGCCAACACGCTGGCAGAGGCGGGGCGCTACGCCTACGATGCCGACGAGGCCCTGCCGGACACACCGCCGCTGATACGGGGCTGGTCCAGCGATATCGTCAGCACGCGCAGCCTGGAGCGCTTCTCCTGCCCCACGCACTTCGGGCGGCGCTATGCGCGGCGTTTACGCCTGCTCCCCGCGGTCCGGGTGCTGCGCGGCGCGGTGTGTACGGGCATTCGACTCGAGAGCCCATCCTCATCACCGGGCGTGCTCCATACCGTGCGGAGCCTGGATGTGGCCACCCCAGCGGGCAAGCGCCTGCAAGTCCGGGCGCGGGTGGTGGTGCTGGCGGCGGGCGGGCTGGAGACCGCGCGCCTGCTTCTGTGCTCTGACGACGTGCTCCCCTGCGGGGTGGGCAATACGCACGACGTGGTGGGTCGCTACTACATGTGCCACATCGCGGGCAATCTGGGCACGCTCACCCTGCGCGGGCCGGTGAGCGATGTCCGCCACGGCTATGAGATGTCGCCCGAGGGTGTTTACTGCCGGCGCAGGCTGTCCATTCGTTCGCCCTACCAGCGCCGCGAGGGCCTGCTCAATGCGGTGGCACGGCTGCATTTTCCGCGCATCGCGGATCCGGCGCATCGCAGCGGCGTGCTCTCCGGGCTGTACCTGGTACGGCGCTTGATCACCTATGAATACGCCCGTCGCTTGCATGACGGCCGCGCCCTGTCCGCAAGTCGTATCGCGCGCCATGCGCTGAACGTGGTGAGCGATGCGCCAGACACTCTGGCCTTCCTGACGCACTGGCTGACACGACGCACCCTGGCGCAACGCAAATTCCCCTCGGTGATCCTCGCCAACCGCACCAATCGCTTCAGCCTGGAGGTGCAGGGCGAACAACAGCCCCATCCCGAAAGCCGGGTGCAGCTGGCGGATGCCGTGGACGATCTGGGCATGCGACGACTGCGCATCGACTGGCGCTACCGACCCGAAGACATCACCTCGATCGGTCGCAGCCTGAACCTCCTGGCCACCGAGTTCGCGCGCAGCGGCGTCGGCCAGCTGCAGATCGAGCCTGCGAGCCTGGAGGAGGATCTGCTTCGCTACGGCGCCTACGGTGGGCACCATATCGGCACCGCCCGCATGGGCCGGGACCCGCGCACCAGTGTGGTCGATCCGAACGCCAGGGTACATGACGTCTCTAACCTCTACGTCACGGGAAGCGCGGTGTTCCCAACCAGCAGCCAGGCCAATCCGACGCTGACCCTGCTGGCTCTGTCACTGCGCCTGGCGGATCACCTGACACACACGCTGCGATCCGATCGCGCGCAGCCCCTCATCCCCCAAGAGGAGCGAACCGCATGAAGGTCTTGGTGATCGGTGGCACTGGGTATATCGGTACGCGCCTGATGGCCCTGATGCACACGCGCAAGGACTGCCTAGCGATTGCTGCATCACGCGGCGCCAGCGGCCAGGGCTTGCGCCTGGACACGCGCGACGAAGCGGCACTCGCGCAGGCCTTGCGCGGAGTCGATGCGGTGGTGAACTGCGTGGCCGGCAGCGCGCCGGCGATCGCGGGCGGGGCTGAGGCGCTGGCGCGGGCAGTACGCGCTGCGCGGGTGCCGGCGGTGGTGCATGTGAGCAGCATGGCGGTCTATGGTGACCGCCAAGGGCCCGTGGACGAAGGCAGCGCCTGGGGTCGACCACAGGGTTGGTATGCGCGCGCCAAGCAGGACGCCGAGCGGGCCCTGCGCACGCTGGCGCATGCAGCAGATGGATCCACGCCGGCTACACGCCTGACCGTCCTGCGTCCTGGCTGCGTCTGGGGGCCGGGCAGCGCGCTGTGGGTTGGACGGATCGCACGCTGCTTGACCCAGGGACGTCTGGGTGACGTAGGCGATCTGGGCGATGGCTGGACGCACGGCGTGACCGTGGACGATGTGTGCCAGGCCATCTTGCAGGCCCTGCAAACACCCTACGACACCCACGCATCGGGCCCGGTGCGCACCTTCAACCTGGCAGCACCGGACAGCCCGCGCTGGAACGATTGGTTCTCCGACCTGGCGCTGGCCCTGGGGCGAACCCCGGTGCGCCGCATCCGCCCGCTCCAACTACACGCCGACGCCTGGGTGCTGGGCCCACCCCTGCATCCGGCGCGCGCGCTGCTGGCGCGTGCAGGCGTGGCGCACCGGTGGCCCGATCCGATCTCGCCCGGCCTGCTGCGCCTGTGGTCAAGCACGCTGCGGATGGACGCGAGCGCCGTGGGCCGCGCGCTGGCGTTGGACTGGACACCCTACCCCGAGGCGCTGCGCCAATGCGTGGCCTGGCTCAGGGCAGGCCCTGTGTCGGCAGGTGGCGCAAGCCCTGAAGTGCCATCCGTAGCGCGCGTGCCATGAAAACAGGATTACCCACCACATAGCGGCGGAAAAGGCGCCGCGGCTCAAGCGCCAGCCGCCAGGCCCACTCCAAGCCCAGACTGCGCAGAACGCCCGGCGCGCGCGGCATGCGCCCCCCCAGAAAATCGAGGATCGCCCCGCCACACACGATCAGGCACGGCCGATGCAGCCCCGCGCGCAAGGCCAGCGCCACGATCTCCTGGCGCGGCATCCCCATGCCCAGGATGATCAGCGCCGGCGCATGCGCCTGGGCCAGGCGCAGGTAATCGTCGGTGGCACGAAAACCATCGGCCATGACGCAGGAGGCGCCCGGCGCGAGGTCGCGAACAAGCGCCTGCGCCGAATTCGCGAGCCAGGGCTCGCGCGTTCCAAACAGGGCAATCGGCGCCCCCGCATACCGGCGAAGAATCAGCGGAATCAGGTCAGTTCCATTGAGGTTCACTCCAGGAGGCTGATGGAGCAGCGCCATCAGCAACGCCATGCCGATGCCATCGCGCAGCACGAGGTCGGCGTCCATCAGGGCCTCGTAAAAGCGCGCGTCCTCGGCCACCGCATTCATCGCGTGCGCATTGATGAAAGCCAGCACCCGTGGCCGATCGGGATGCGCCAGCCAATCGAGCAATTGAACCTGCCCACGCGGGCCCTGAACGCGCACCATCGTACGGACTAAGGCCTGCCAGCGAGCGGGCCAGAGCGGCGCGTTCATCACCGGCCCGTGCCATTGAGCACGGCGCCCACCAGCGTCACTCCGAACTCGCGCAGACTGCGAGTGACCTCGGACAACCCGTGCACCGAACTCGCATCGCGCGAGGCGACGACCAGGGCCGCACCCGCGCGCGAGGCCACGGTGGCCGCGTCGGCGCAGCCGCAGAAGGCGGGCGTGTCCACCAGGATCACCTCATAGCTCGAACGCAGCGCCGACAGCAGATTCGGCAGCGCGTTTCGTGCGAGTAGCTCCTGGGGGTTGGGCGGCACCGTACCCGCCGGCAGTACCGACAGCCCCGGTAGATCGGCGATCGCGATGCAGGCATCGGGGCCCGCGCGTCCGGCCAGCACACTGGACAGACCGATGCGACCAGGCACGCCAAAAAGGCGGTGCTGGCGCGGATGGCGCAGGTCGGCGTCGATCACCAGGGTGCTCTTGCCCAGTTGCGACAACAGGGCCGCGAGGTTGGCCGTCAGGTAGCTGCGGCCCTCGGCGCGCCCCGGGCTCACGACCGCCAGCGCAGCGTGGCGCGCGTCGTTCTCGAACCAGCGCAGCATCAATTGGCTACGCAGCGACCGCAGATGTTCAACCGCAGCACTCTGAGGCGCCCAGGCGGCCACCAGTTCGCGAGCCAATGTGCAATCGCGCGACAGGGTCACATGACCGAACTGCATCGCCAGCGCCCGCCGCACGTCCTGGGGGCCAAGCAGGCCCAGCTCGATGCCCGTCTCGCCATAAAGCTGACCGGTCACGAGTTGGCGGGCGTGGATGCGGTCCGCATCGGCCTTGGACAACCGACCGATATCGACCAGCAGCGCACCGATCGGTAGGTTCCCCTGCCGCGGCACGGTCAGGGACGTGTGCGCCTCCACGACGTGGGCCTGGGGAAAGGACGGGCGGTTCATGCGCCGGCCCCAGCGCTAAAGCCCAAGCTGCGGCGCGGACCCGGGAGCATCGACAGGCCAGGAGAGGCCGTCGGAACGCTGGCGAGCACCGGCAGATCCAGGCCCAGGATGATGTCGTCCACGGAGCGCACGCGTCTGTGCGCCAGCTCCAGCGCTAGCGCGCCGATGGCGGCCAGCACGATACCAGCCACCCACGCGATGCCCAGGATCTGCGCCAGGCTGGGGCCTGTGGGCGCCAGCGGCGGCGCGGCCGGGGCGATCTGCGTCAGATAGGTCTGCGTCGCCAGGCTCTCCAACCGCGTCTTGCTGGCATTTGTGCTGACCGTCTCGAAAGCGCGCCGCGCCGCATCCACATCCTGCTGCAACAGGGCCAGCTGCCCGCGCTGTTTGTTCAAGGCCAGCACCTGCGCGCGCTGTTGCCCGAGGGCGGCGTTCAATTGGCTCTCGCGCGCCAGGCCGGCGCGGTAGGTGGTCTCGATGCCCGACGTGATGCGGCGCATCTCCGTGGACAAGCGACCTTGCAAGGCATCCCGCTCGGCCTGCAGCCGCAGCAGCTGCGGGTGGCGTGGCCCCAGCGTGACGGCGCTGTCTTGCACCCGCGCCTCCGCTCGGGCCAGATCGGCCTTGAGCGCATTGACCAGCGGGCTTTGCATCACGTCGGCCACGGTATCGTTGCTGACGCTGCGCTTGCTCTGACTGTCGGTGGTCTGTGCCTGAACCATGGCCAGCTGCAGCGACAGCTCGCGCAGACGGGCGATCTCGTGATCCACCTGTTCGGGGCCCACGATGCCCGCGCTTTGCTGGAACTCGGACAGCCGGGCCTGTGCCACTTCGAGCGTGCGCCGACTGGCCTGCACCTGCGTGTCGTACCAGCCCGCGCCTTGCTTGGCAGGCGTGGTCTGGATCTCCAGGGCCACTTCGACGAAGGCACGCGCGAGCGCGTTGGCGCCCTGGGCCGCCTCGGCGGCTGTGGGCGCGGTCCAGCCCACATGGATGATGTTGCTCTCGCGCGCAGGTCGCACGCTCAGGTGCTCGCGCAAATCGCGCAATTGCGCGGCACGCATCAGGGGATCGGGCGCTAAGCCACGGTCAGCCTGGATCAAGTCCAGAGCGCGCTCGGCCACCCGGTCACTGCGCGCGATGTCGATCTGGGTCGCCATGTAGCTGGCCACGAGCGAGGGCGCAAAGCCCCCACCCACTTTGTCCGATTGCACATCGACCATCACCGGGGCCTGGGCGCTGAAACGCTCGGGCCGCCACACGGCCCAGGCCCATGCCGCCGCCAGGATGGCGAGCAGGATCAGGCTGGCGGCACCCCGGCGGGCGCGCAGGATGGAGAGAAACTGCAGGAGGCTCATGGCAACTCCAAGGAGGTGAGGAATTCAGAACAGGCTTTCGCGCACGAACAGCACGTCATTGGGCTGTACGGGATCAGACAGCCGTGGCACCGACTGCACCACGGCGCCATCCGGACCGGCGCGGTGCAGACGCAGACGGTTCTGACTGCCCCGCGGCGTGATGCCGCCGCCGGCGGCCAGGGCCTGCATCACCGTCATGCCGCGTTCGATGCGGTAGGGGCCCGGCTTTTGCGCCTCGCCATAGAGGTAGTACACAGGGGCGCGCGGGACATACAGGGCGTCGCCCGCAGCCAGCACGAGGTCGTCCTGGACCGACTGGCCAGTGAACAGACCCGGGATATCGATCACCTGCCGAAACGGCACACCTGCGCGTACGCCCGTGACCACCACCGCGTCATCGCCCAGCGCGGTCACACCCCCTGCCGCCGCCAGCATCTCGCTGGCACGCACATTCGATGTCTCCAACGTGAAGCGCCCCGGGCGCGCCACCTGACCGAGCACCGCGACCTGGCTGCCGCGCACCTGCAGCACGTTCAGAGTCACCTGGGGTGACTTCATGAAGTGGCCTTCGCGCAGGGCATCGGCAATGCGCTGCTCGGCTTGGCTTAACGACAAGCCACCCAGCGACAGGCTGCCCACCAGGGGATAGCTGATGGTGCCGTTCTCGGACACACGCGCATCGAGCGTGAGATCCGGGTTCTGGAACACATGAACACGGATGGTGTCGCCCGCACCGAGTCGGTACTCAGGGCCGGTGGCCCAGGCAGGCACCAGGACCGACAGGCACGCCACGCCGACGACGACGAAGCCACGCAACAAGACACGCAAGTCAGACACGGTCAACCTCCAGGAAACGGACGAATCAGAAGTTCAGGCGCGCGGCCAAAGTGAAGCTGTTGGAGCGAAAGTCCAGCCCCGGCAGATTGGTGTGACGCCGTTCCTGGCGTGCGCTGGCCGTCAGCGCGAGCAAGCGCCGTGGCGTCCACTCCAGCGTCAGCGTCGTCCAGCGGGTTCGGTCTTCGCGTCCGAGATCCGGCGAGGCGGAGGACGCCACACGCCAGTCGCGCTGCTCCATCGCATGACGCAGACGCAGTGTCGTCTTCTCGGTGGGCTTCCAGGTGGGCGCAATGAAGCCGCGCCAACCCCGGATCGAGCCACCGCCGTTGAATACGTAGCTACCCAGGTCGCGCGCGAGACCCACCTCCACCCAGGTGCGCGGCGAGTACTCCCAGCGCAACGCGCTATTGCCCACAAAGCCCTTGAAGTCGCGCGCGAAAGCCGAGTCGTGGCCACGATCGAGGTAGCCGATGCGGGCGTCGAGCGTGGTCTTGGGCGTCAAGGGCCAGCTCAGGGCCGCTGACGGCTCGGTCTCGCGAAAGGAAATCCCTGCTGCGGAGGCGCCGTAGTCGCCATCACCCCGCCGCAGCCGCCCAGTGAACAGGGCGCCCGACGGAAACTCATACCCGCCACCAATCAAAACGCTGGTGATGGTGGGGCTCGACTCGAGCGAGCGCGGATCGTCGCTGCGGCTGCGGTCTTGGCGCACACCGGCCAGGGTGCGCCAGCCCCCGCGTCCGAGTAAGGTGAATTCGGCGCCCTCACGGCGCTCGGTGCGCAGGGCGATCGAACCGGTGGTGGCGGCATTGGTGATGTCGCGGTATTGACGACGGTCGGCACTGAACACCCCGCTGAGGTAGGGCGTCATCTGCAGATTCCAGGCCCCCGCGTACGTGACGGTGTTGTAGTCGAGATTCGAGTAGTCGCGAAACTGGTAGCGATGGGCCTGTGCCTGCAAGGTCACGCGCTGCAGGCCGTAGCGCTTGTCCAGCTGCAACCCGGCGCTCAATCCGAGGATCTGATCGGAGATTCCGTTGGCCGTGCGCAGGACGTTGGAGTCGTTTTCGACGGAAGCCTGCGCATGCAGAGCCAGCACCGGGGCGGGGGCATCGCTGTCACCCTGCGCACGCGTGGCGCCGCAGGCCATGAGATTCAGAAGCGTCACGCAGGTGCAGGTCAGGGGGAGGTGCTTCACGCCAGATCCTTTTCGCCGTCGATCACCTGCATGGTGTCGATACGAAGCAACCCCAGCAATGGTCCGATCGGGCTAGGGGCCTGCGGCGCTCAATAGGCCGCCGAATCCCTGAACACCAGGCGCACGGTGCGCACGATGATGGCCAGATCCAGCGCCAGCGACCATCGACGCAGGTACTCCAGATCCAGGCGCACGCGGGCCTGCATGCGTTCGAGCGACTGCGTCTCGCCGCGCAAGCCATTCACCTGGGCCCAGCCCGTGATGCCCGGACGCACCTTGTGGCGCACCATATAACTCCTGATCTGGGCGCGATACAGCTCGTTGTGGGCTACCGCGTGCGGACGCGGGCCGACCACGCTCATACGCCCTTGCAACACGTTGATAAACTGCGGCAATTCGTCTAGCGAGGTGCGCCGCATGAAGGCGCCTAGGCGGGTGATACGCGCATCCCCGCGCTGCGCCTGCACGATGGTGGGACCATCCTCCACCACGGTCATGGAGCGAAACTTGTAGACGATGATCTCCTGACCATCCAGGCCATACCGACGCTGACAAAAAATCACCGGCCCGGGCGACGAACACTTCACCGCCACCGCCAGAGCCGCCATCAGTGGCGCGAGCAAGACCAAGCAGGTGCCGGCGATCACCCAATCCGAGACGCGTTTGAGCACGCCAGACGGCCCGCGAAACGGGGTCTCGCACACGCCGATCACGGGCAGGCCACACACCGTGTCGGCGCGCCCCTGGATCAAGTCCGTCACGAACAGGTCCGGCACGAAGTAGACCGAGGCGGTGGTGTCCTGCAGGGCCTCGAGCAGCGCCCGGATACGGGGCTGCGACGCCATCGGCAGCGACAGGTACACCAGGTGCACGCGCTGACGCTTGGCGTAGCCCGCCACATCGGCCAGCGCGCCCAAGTGCGGATGCGCGCACGCAGCGGGGGCACGCTCCGGGCTGCGATCGTCAAAGCAGCCGAGCAAGGTGATCCCGCCATGGACCGCGGCACGCAAGCGGTCAGCCAATGCCTGACCTTGCGGGTTCAGACCCACCACCACCGCCCGCAGAGGCGGCCCCTGCAGACGCGCGAGCCAAGGCTGGGCCCGTTGCAAGGCCAGGTGACCCGCCCATTGCAAGGTTGGCGCGAACCAGAGCCAGTGCAGGAGCACACGCGGCGACAACTGCGCCAACTGACCCGTGACCTGTCCGGCAAACAACAAGATCGCCACCACCCACAGCCAGCCGGCCAGCACGCCCAGGGCCAATTCGTGCAGGGGCCAGGGCGCCCGCGCACGCCCAGGGAAGGCCAGCGCAAAAGCCAGCACCGACACCCACAGCCAGGTGGGTGTCATTCCCCCCTCAAACCACCCGACCAGCACCCACAGCGAGAGGGCCGCAGCCAGGGGATCGACCAGCATGCGCACCGCCTGCAAGAGGCGACCCTGCGCGCTGGCAGCGGGCAAGCCCGCGGGCTCGACGCCGACGGCGGGCGCCAGCCAGGGGGTCTCAGGCATGAACGCTCAGGCCCGTGAGCTTGGCCACCGCCTGCGCGCGGTTGGTGACATCGAGCTTGGTGTAGACGCTTTTGAGGTGGTTCTTCACGGTGAACTCGCTGATATGCAGGATGCAGCCGATCTCCGGATTGGTTTTGCCCATGGCCACCCAGGACATGATCTGCCGTTCGCGCTCGCTCAGGGGCAGGCGTGCGGGCGCCAAGCCGTCCAGGCCCGCCAGGCACAGGCTGCGGCGCGGCACGGCCTGCGGCAGCCGACGTAGCGCCGCGTCGATAAAGGGCTGCAGCAGGCACAGTGCCTGCGCGTCGTGCTCACCGAACGACGTGCCGCGTCCCAGCAGGGCGATGACTCGCTCATTGGGCGGTATGCATTCGCGCAGGCCATGCACCCACGCACTGCGCAGCCCGCGCAAGCCCGATGGCAGCGGCAGATCGTTCAGATCCATCCGACAGGGCATGTGCTGCGCGTCGATCCAGCCCTTGCGCAGTGCATGGGCCAGTGGCAGCAAGGCGGAAGCCGGCACGCAGGTGTGCGCCGGTTGGACCACCAGCAGATCGACACGCACATCGCCGTGCCCGAAATGGCCGGTCGCCGTCAGCAGCGCGTCGTGGGGCAACAGCCACTGCACCTGCCCCCCTAGCCACTGGCGCAAGTCGTCTCGGCTGGTGAGCGTGGTCGCCAACTGGGCCACCTGCATGAACTGGACGGCGTGGGCCGTGGGATCGACAGCAGGTGACAGCATGGAGATGGCCTTGGGCAGTCCTCGGTGAAGGAGATCCTGCGCGAGCAGGACAGCACGTACCTGTAGGTCCCTGTCGTGCCACGGTGTCGGTGCTCTGCGTCCGGCCTGATGCGCACGCTGTGCCACCTCAGGGCACGGGCGGTTAGGGCGCGTCAACTGTTCTCCTCGGTGTAACGCAAGGCCTCGCGACGTACGACGGTGCTGGGCTCGTGCGTGAAAGGCAGACGCGGCAGGCCCATGAGCGCTTGCAGACGTGCGTGGGCGCGGTCCATGTCGGCGCCGATCATGGCCAGGGCCACCTCGTGCCCCGGTTCGTGGCGAGCGACCTCGAGGTAGGCCGTGCGAAAGCGCTGGTAGTCCGCTTCAGCGCGGTGGATCTCCTGCTGATTGGCGGTGGTACGCGCATACGCGGTGCGCACGGGGCGCGTGCGGGTGTCCGGCAGCTCTCGAGGCGTTTCGTGGGTGTTCACGGGGCAGGTCCAGTCGAGGGGGTGGCAAGGCCCCATGCTAGGGAGCTGATTGGCCGCAGCGGGGTCGCAAGGTGTGAGGCAGATGCAACATCGGTCGCAGGGCGGTGGCGCCTGTGCGCCCCCCCTGGGCAAGGGCAGCCGCGGGCGCTGCTAGGATGCAGGCAGAGGAGACGCACATGACCACAGACACGGGGCACATCCCCCCGGGAATGCGCTGGGAGCGGGACGACGCCAGCCGCGTTCCCTTCATGACCTACACCGACGAGGCGCTGTACCGCGAGGAGCTCGAGCGCTTTTTCTACCGCGGCCACTGGTGCTATATCGGCCTGGAGGCCGAGGTGCCCCAGGTCGGCGACTTCAAGCGAACGGCGGTGGGCGAGCGCTCGGTGATCATGGTGCGCAGCGCCCCCGACACCATCCATGTGATCGAGAACGTGTGCGCGCACCGCGGCATGCGCTTTTGCCGCGAACGCCACGGCAACCGCAAGGAACTGGTGTGCCCCTATCACCAATGGAGCTACACGCTCGAGGGCAATCTGCAGGGCGTACCCTTTCGCCGCGGCGTGCGCCAGGACGGCAAGGTCAACGGCGGCATGCCGGCTGATTTCAAGACCGAAGACCACAACCTGACCCGCCTGAAAGTGGCGTGCCGCGGCGGCGTGGTGTTTGCGTCCTTCGACGACGCGGTCGAGTCCTTCGAGGATTACCTGGGCCCCGACGTGCTCTCGCACTTCGACCGCGTCTTCAGTGGCCGCGAGCTGGAGATCCTGGGCTACAACCGCCAGCGTATTCCGGGCAACTGGAAGCTGATGCAGGAGAACATCAAGGACCCCTACCACCCCGGCCTGCTGCACACCTGGTTCGTGACCTTCGGGCTCTGGCGCGCCGACAACAAATCGCAGTTGGTCACGGATGCCCACAACCGCCACGGCAGCATGATCTCCACCCGCGGGACCGGCGACGGATCGGGTGCTGGCGCACAGGTCACGCAGGTCTCGAGCTTCAAGCAAAGCATGCAGCTGCATGACCCGCGCTTCCTGGACATCGTGCCCGAGCCCTGGTGGGGCGGCCCGACGGCGGCCATGACGACGATCTTTCCCAGCGTGGTCGTGCAGCAGCAGGTCAATAGCCTGTCCACCCGCCACATCCAGCCCGTGGGCCATGGTGCATTCGACTTCGTCTGGACGCATTTCGGTTTCAAGGACGACACGCCCGAGATGCGTGAGCGGCGCCTGCGCCAGGCCAATCTGTTCGGGCCAGCGGGCTTCGTGTCGGCCGATGACGGCGAGGTGATTGAGTTCTCGCAAGAAGGCTTCGAGAGCAAGCCCACGCACCGCGCGCTGGTCGAACTGGGCGGGCGCACCGCCGATCAATACACCGACCACATGGTGACCGAGACGCTGATACGCGGGATGTACCGCTATTGGCGACAGGTGATGCAGTCATGAGCGCGCTGAGCTTCGAGGAATACCTGGGCATTCAGCAGCTGTATGCCGACTATGCGCGCGCCGTGGACAGCGCCGACTGGGACCGCTGGGTCGATCTGTTCGTCGAGGACTGCATCTACCGCATCCAGCCCCGCGAGAACCACGAGCGCGGGTTTCCGCTGGCCACGCTGTCCTTTGACAGCAAGGGCATGCTGCGCGATCGGGCCTATGGCATCAGCGAGACGCTGTTTCATGACCCCTATTACCAACGGCATGTGGTGGGTGCGCCCCTGATCCACAAGACCGCCGAGGGTCACTACGCCTGCGAAGCGAACTACGCGGTGTTTCGCACCAAGCTGTCGCAGCTGACCACCGTCTTCAATGTGGGCCGCACCTTGGACGAAATCGTGGCCACCCCGGAGGGGCTGCGTTTCAAGAGTCGTCTGGTGATCTACGACAGCGAGATGATTCCGAATTCGCTGATTTATCCGATTTGAGTTTTTTCGGGCCGCTTGGCGCCTTATCGGTGCAGTACCGACGGGAAGAGACACACCCCTCACCTCCCCTTGCCCGCTTGAGCAGGCGGCTCGCTCATCCCTAGCAGCTCTGCCGTCTTATGATCGGCCGGTTCACTTCAGGACCGCGCCTTGATCCCCTCTTGCAAGCCCCTCCGTCACGCCTTCCGTGCCTTCCTGCTGGTGGCGCTGACCATCGCCGCCGCCGCCGCGTCCCCGATCTCTGGCCGCGTCGTCGGCGTCTCTGACGGCGACACCGTCACGGTGCTGGACGCCCACAAGCGCACCCACAAGATCCGCCTGCTGGGCATCGACTCGCCCGAGAAAAGCCAGGCCTTCGGCGAGCGGGCCAAGCAATCGCTGAGCGATCTGGTCTTCAACAAACAGGTCACGGTCGAAGGCAGCAAGCAAGACCGTTACGGCCGTGAGCTGGGCAAGATCATGCTGGACGGTCAGGACATCAACCTCGAGCAGATCCGCCGGGGCATGGCCTGGCACTACAAACAGTACGCCCGCGACCAGTTGCCCGAAGACCGCCTGTCCTATGCCGAGGCGGAGAGCACGGCGCGCCAGAAACGGCTGGGCCTGTGGCAAGACAGCCAGCCCGTGCCGCCCTGGTCCTACCGTCGCGCCGCCAAGGAACAGAACCAGGCGCCCCGCTAGACACGCGACCGCGCGCGCGGCCAGGGCACGGCCCGCGTATCAGATCAGCAGCAGCGCCCACTCGCAGCGCTTGATGTTGCGGTCGTCATCGGCCAACCGCTCCTCCATGTAGGTGCGCATGGGCCCCTCCTTGTCGGGGGGCGGGCGGGCGCCCGTCGTCCCCCCAAGTTAGCCGCTCGCGCTAGCAGATCGCACCTCCCACGTCAAAAAACGAAAGTTACAAATTTAACTTTCTTGTGTATTTTTTCTTGACATTGAACACTTTGAAACTATTATTCAGCTGTCTGACAGCTTTTAGTACGTTTCTTCTTACCTCACTGAGGACCGCCCCATGCAGTACCGTCCGCCCCGTCCACGCCGCGCTGCCCCCCTCGCCCCCCTCGCCCCGCGCGGCCTGCTCGCCCTGGTCTCAGCCGCCGTGCTGGCCGGTTGCGCCAGTGTCACCCCCCGGCCGCTGGACGCTGACACCACCCAGGCCACCAACCGGGCCGACGCAGTGGCCCTGCGGGTCGAGGTGCCGCCCATCACCGCCCCCCTCACCCTGGAAGAGGCCCTGGCCCGCGCGCTCAAGTTCAACCTGGACCGCCGCGTCAAGCAGCTGGAGGAATCCATCGCCCTCAAGCAGCTGGACTTGTCCTACTACGACATGCTGCCGCGCCTGGCCGCGCAGTCGGCCCTCACCTCGCGCAACAACGACCGCATCAGCCTCAGCCGCGATGCCGCCACCGGCTCCCCGTCCTCCTCCCGCTTCATCTCACAGGACCGCACCCATGCGGCCTCTCAACTCGATCTCAGCTGGAGCCTGCTGGACTTTGGCCTGGGCTACTACAACAGCCAGCAGCAGGGTGACCGCTTCCAGATCGCGCTGGAAAAGCGCCGCAAGGCCATGCACCTGCTCGCACAAGACGTGCGCATCGCCTTCTGGCGCGCGGCCAGCGCCCAATCCTTGCAGCAACGTGTGCAGGCCACCGTGCGCATGGCCACAGAGGCGCTGGCCGATGCCCGCCGTTCGGAAGACGCGCGGCTACGCAACCCCGCCGACAGCCTGCGCTATCAGCGCCAGGTGCAGGAAAACCTGCGCCTGCTGGAAGCCATCGCTCAGGAGCTCTCGGTGGCCCAGGTCGAACTGGCCTGGCTGATCAACGCGCCCATGGGTCAGCCGCTGCGGGTGATCGAGCCGGCCGATGACACCACCAACCTGCACGTGCTGAAACTGCCTATCGAGCAACTCGAAGAGACCGCGCTGCGCCAAAGCGCCGACCTGCGCGAGCAGCACTACAACGCCCGTATCGCTCGCCTGGAGGCCCGCAAGACCTTGGTCCGGCTGTTCCCCAACATCCGCTTCAACTACAGCCTCAACTACGACACCGACAGCTACCTCGTCAACAGCCGCTGGAACGAGGCGGGCCTGCAGCTGTCCTTCAACCTGATGAACCTGGCCACGATGGACGCGCAGAAAAAACTGGCCGACGCCGGCATCAAGCTGGCCGACCAGCGCCGCCTGACCGCTCACATGGCAGTGGTCGCGCAGGTGCACCTGGCCCGGCAGCAGTGGGAGAACGCCCTGCGCCAGCAAGAGCGCAACCGCGACATCCACGACACCGACCACCGTCTGGCTCAACTCATTTCCGCCCGCGAAAGCGCACAGCTGCAAAGCAAGCTCGACCGCATCAGCGCCGACACCGGCGCCATCCTCAGCCTGCTGCGTCACTACCAGTCGGTGGCCCAGGTCCATGCGGCCGAGGCGCGGCTGGAGGCCTCCCTGGGGCTGGATCCGGTGATCGGCAGCGTCGACACCCTGGCGCTGCCCGAGCTCGCCAGCCAGCTGCGCAAGGGTCGGCGCTGGGACCTCGGGCCCACCCCCGCCCCGACCTCTGCGCCCCGCCGCGAGCCCGCGCGTGACGGCGCGCAGGGCGTGGCCGAGACCCTCGCGCCCCTCGTGCCCTTCGCGCCGGTCGCCCCCGCTGCATTGGCCGACGCTGCAGCCAGCCCGAAGGGCGAAGGCGGTTGATCATGCGAGGCCCTGCCCTGCCCACCCTCGTCACCTTCCTGGTCGCCACGCTCCTCGTCGTATTGGGCGGTCGTCCCGTGATGGCCCAGCCCCCGGAGATCGACCGTCTTCGTGTGCGTACACCGGCGGCACCCTCGGCTGCCGCCGTGGCACCGGCCGATCCGCCCCCCAGCGCGCGAATGGAGGGCGCCCCGCTGGCCCGCCAGGCCCTGCGCGCGCAGCTCATGCCGCGCCGCTACACCACGCTCGCCGCCGAGATCGGCGCCAAGATCAGCCGCCTGCCGGTGCCCGAGGGCAGCAGCTTTCGCGCGGGGCAGGTGTTGGTCAGCTTCGACTGCAGCGTGCAACACGCTCTGTTGGAAAGAAACCAGGCCGAGTTACAGGCCACGCAAAAAACCGCCGAGGCCAACGAGGCCCTGCAAAAACTCAACGCCGTCGGTCAGCTGGAGTTGGATCTGTCGCAAGCGGCGGTGCGCAAGGCGCGCGCCGAACTGGGTAGCCAGCAAGCAGTCTTGGACAAATGCACCATCGTCGCGCCCTTCGCGGGACGCGTGGCCGAACAGCGGGCGCGTGAACAGCAATTCCTGCAGGCGGGCCAGCCCGTGCTGGACATCCTGGACGACAGCGTGCTGGAGTTGGAGTTCATCGTCCCCTCGATCTGGCTGGCCTGGCTGCGCGTCGGCAGCGAGTTTCGGATCGCGATCGACGAAACCGGCAAGACCTACCCCGCGCGCCTCACACGCCTGGGGGCACGCATCGATCCGGTCAGTCAATCGCTCAAGGTGGGCGCAGCCATCCACGGGCGCTTTCCGGAACTCATGGCGGGCATGAGCGGGCGCGTGG
Source organism: Comamonadaceae bacterium (assembly GCA_947463025.1). Lineage (GTDB taxonomy): Bacteria > Pseudomonadota > Gammaproteobacteria > Burkholderiales > Burkholderiaceae_C > Ramlibacter. The sequence continues at coordinate 20,264 of CANHSE010000002.1, read as the reverse complement.
ACATCGCGCCGCCTGCAGGCCGGTAAGGGGCCACCCGCGAAGTCTGCGTCTTCATTCACTTCAAGGAAGCTTCCATGACTTACCTCCACGCGCTGTCAGGCAGTTCCCGCCCCGGTGGGCCCCGTCACCGCATCGTGCCCGGCGTGCCACGGCCGCTGGCGCTGGAGGCGCGCTTCATGTTTGATGGTGCGGCGGCGGTCGAGGCCGCGGCCGCCGCTCTCGTGGTCGCACCTGATGCGTGCGAAGCAGACGGCCTGCAGCCCCTGGTCCAGCCCGACATCCATCAGGCCTATGCCGTCGACACCGACGAAACGCCGGGTACGCGCGACCAGAACGCGCACACCTTCTTGGGCCAGGCCCTCACGGTGAAGTCCATTGAGGTGGACACCACGCCGGGCAGCGGGTTCAGCAATGACGTCCTCGCCTCACTGACCCTGGAGATTGACGGCAAGGAGACGACCTATTTCGGCTGGATCAGCCGACAAATCAAAGATGGAAGTAAGACCCAGGGCCTGTACTTCTGGACTGATCCATCCTTTACCAGCGCGGGAGCAGCGCGCGACGGCTACAAGGATCAAAGCAAGGATCCCGACAAAAACAATCACGCGTTCATCCTGGCTTTAGGGAGAACATGGGAAGGCGCGGCCGACCAGACCTTCACGGAGAAGAGCTCCTCGGACATCAAGCCCAAGGACTGGAAAACAGACGCGTGCGAGGAACCAGAAAACCGCGCCCCAGTCGCGACCGACGACGCCCCCACCACCCCCGAGGACACGCCTATCACCTTCGGCGTCACGAGCAATGACTCCGATGCCGACGGCGACTCGATGACGGTCACCGGCTTTAGCGTGATCAACGACTCCGCCATCTACAGAGAGGGCCAGACCGCTACGATCGCCGGCAAGGGCACCCTGACCCTCACCCGTAACCCTGACGACACCTTCACCTTCACCTTCACGCCGATACTGGATTTCAACGGCCCCGTCTCGGGTATCACCTACACCGTATCCGACGGGAGGGGCGGTTCGGACACCGCTAGCGTGACAGTGAACGTGACTTCCCTCAGCGACGCGCCGATCACCTCAGATCTCACTGTCACTGTCTTGGAAGACGGAACCTACCCATTCCGTGCAGAAGATTTTGGATTCAGCGACCCCAGCGACAACCCCGCCCACACGCTGGCCAACGTGATCATCACTTCGCTGCCAGCCCAGGGAACTCTGACTTACAACAATCAAGCTGTCGTCCTGACGGATAACAGCTTTACGGTCGCTGCGAGCGATATCGGCTTGTTGAAATTCTCCCCCGCCGCCAACGCAAGCGGCAGCGCCTACGCCACGATCGGCTTTAAGGTGCAGGACTCAGGGGGTGCGAGCAACGGGGACGTGAATACGTCTGAACCCAAGACGATCACCCTCGCGGTCACTCCCGTCAACGACGCGCCCACCGCCAACAACGACAGCGTATCGGGCGATGAAGACACGGTCATTAGCGGAAATGTCTTGACCAACGACACCGATCCCGAAAGCCCGGTCGATACGCTCACCGTCACAGGCTTCAGCATCATTGACCCCGACACCGGCCAGAGCCTTCCGGGGCAGCTGGGAACACCCGTAGCAATCGCAAGCGCTGGCCTCTTCACCCTCAACAGCGACGGTCGCTACACCTTCACACCAGGAGCGGATTACCACGGCACGGTCCCCGTCATCATCTACACCGTGACCGACGCGGGCAACCTCAGCGCCAGTACCCGCCTCTCCCTGACCGTCAACCCGGTCAACGACGCACCCACTTCCACCAACGACTTCGCAACCACGAATTCAGGTGCGCGCTTGATCCTCTCAGCCAGCGACTTCGGAAACTTCACCGACGTCGATGGTGACAACCTGCAGGCCATACGCATCACCACACTCCCCCTCGACGGAAAGATAGAGCGCTGGAACGGCTTGCAGTGGCTTGCGCTCGCGGGCGACGAATCGGTCTCGATCAGCGACCTGCAGAACGGCCACCTGAGCTTCTCCCCGGTCAAAAATACCACCGCGCTTCAATTCAAAGTCAGCGACGGCAGCGCCTGGAGCACCCACACCTACACCCTCCACTTGCAAGTGACGGGGCTGGGCCCGTTCGTGCCGCCCGGTGGATCCGAACCGAGGTCGCCGCCGCCCGGGAGCGGCGCTGTACCAAGTGTCTCGAGAGCAAGCGTGCGCGACGTGTTCCTCCCGCCGGCCAACGCGCAGCCGATCGTGCTGGCGGATTTTTTAAACGTGCATACGCCGCAAAACTTTGACTCCACCCTCTATCCGCATCGCGCCAACGCTTCGATGGCCGCCAGTCACCTGATCGAAACGGCCACCGGGCTGCTGGATCTGACAGACAGCCATACCGAAGCCTTCGACAACGGATGGCGGGCCAGGGTCCATCCCGACATCCATGGCCAGCTCACGGTCTGGCGCGGCGTCAGCGACCAGTGGGTCGGTACAGAGGGCGTTTCGTATGTGAGCATCCCCTGGGACAGTTTTTCCCACACGCATTCCGATGCGCGGGTCACACTCGAGGCCACGCTGGCCGATGGCAGCCCCCTGCCCCCCTGGATGCACCTGGACAGCCGCACCGGCGTGTTTGAACTCGTCCCGCCGCCGCAGCCCGCGGTCGAACTGGCCATCCGGGTCACCGCGCGCGACGTCCAGGGCCGCGAAGCCTTCACCGTGTTTCGGATCCAGGTCGGCGAAGGCGCACGGGCTTTGAACGATGGCGCAGCCCCCGCCGGCCGCATGAGTCTGAGCGATCAACTGCGCGAGGCCACACGTCAAAGCCCCACGTCCCTCCTGGCGCTGCCCCCGCAGTCCACGACGGCGCCCCCGCCCCACGTTGCTGCACACCCTTCCTGATCGTCCCTGCCACTCACCTGATGGCGCTGCAGTATGAACGCCACCCTCACCCCTAGCGGCACCGCCTCCCCAGCGGCGCACGCCGACCTGTCCGAGCCCCTGCTCTCGCTGCTGGACCTGATGGATCTGGCCACGCGGGCGCGTGCCGCCACCTCCCTGGCGCAACTGCGCTTTCTGCTGGTGAACGACAGCCACGCGCTCACGCCCTATCGCCAGTCGGCGCTGTGGCTCACGCAGGGCGGTGTGAGCGCGCTCTCGGGCGTCGTGCAGGTCGAAGCCAATGCGCCGTATGTGCACTGGCTCGATGCCCTGATCCGCCACTGCCACGCCCACATGCCGGACTCGGGGCCCGTCGACGTGCAGAGTCTTCCAGAACCTTTGGCCAAGCCCTGGTCCGACTGGCTGCCCGCACACGCACATTTCCTGCGCCTGGAGCGCTCGCACGCGGGCGATACCCCGATCGGTGCCCTTCTCCTGGCGCGCGACACACCCTGGACCGCGCGCGAGATGCGCCTGCTAGACGAATGGTCGGACACCTGGTCGCACGCATGGGCCTGCCTACGTCGGCCCACCAGCTGGCGTTGGCCCTGGGGGCGCGATACCGGTGCGCAACGAGAAGTCGATTCGCTCACCGATCCAGCGACCACGCGCCGCACGCGCTGGATGCGGTGGGGGTGGGCGGCCGCACTCGCTGCGGTGATGGCGGTCCCCGTGCGCCTGACCGTGCTGGCGCCGGGCGAGCTGGTCCCGGCGCGGCCCGAGGTGGTGCGCGCGCCACTCGAGGGCGTGGTCGCTCAGTTTCATGTGCAGCCCAATCAACGGGTGCAAAAAGGTCAGCCCCTGTTGGCCTTCGATCCGGCCTTGATCGGCAACCGGTTGGACGTCGCGCGTCAAGCCCTGGCCACCGCCGAAGCTGAGTACCGCCAGGTCGGCCAGCAGGCCCTGGCCGACGCCAAGTCCAAGACCCTGCTGGCCGGTCTGGTCGGACGTATTGAGGAAAAACGTGCTGAGGCTCGTTACCTCGAAGACCAACTCACACGCGCGCAGGTGCTCGCGCCGCGCGATGGCGTGGTGCTGTTTGACGATCCCACCGAGTGGATCGGGCGCCCGGTCATGGTGGGCGAGCGCATCTTGCGCGTGGCGGCTCTGGACGACGTCGAGATCGAAGCCTGGGTCAGCGTCGCCGACGCCATCCCCTTACCGTCCGATGCCGATGTCTCGCTGCACCTGAACGCCAATCCACTGGCTCCGGTGCAGGCGCGCGTACGTTACCTGGCGCATGACGCGGTCGAACGCCCCGACGGCAGCTACGCCTACCGCCTGCGCGCCACCCTCACCGAAGCCACCGCCCACCGGGTCGGCCTCAAGGGCAGCGTGCGCGTGAGCGGCGAGTGGGTGCCCCTGGGCTACTGGCTGCTGCGTCGACCCTGGGCCAGCGTGCGCAGCTTTCTGGCGTGGTAAGGAAGCTGCGTCATGGCCCTACCCCCGCTGCGCGACGAACTGGACCTGATGCCCGGGCCGCGACTGGCCGACGGCCAGCCCTCTTGGACGCTGCATGACCCGGTGCGTCACCAGTATTTCCGCATCGACTGGCTCACCTTCGAAATCCTCAGTCGCTGGTCATTGGATGACCCGCGCGCCATCGCAGAAAGCATCGCCACTCGCACCACCCTGCACCCCAGCGCCGACGACGTCCAGCAGGTGCTCAGTTTTCTCACGCACAACCAACTCGTGCACCTGCGCGGGCCGGGCAGCGCGCAGCGCCTGGCCCAGAGCCTGCAGGCGCGTCAGGGCACGCCGCTCAAGCAACTGCTGCATCACTACCTGTTTTTCCGTGTGCCGCTGCTGCGTCCCGATGCCTGGCTGCAGCGATGGGTCGGGCCCGTGTGCTCGGTGTTCGCCTCACGCGGCTTCGCACTGGCCACCGCGCTGGCCTTCCTCACCAGCCTGATGCTGGTGGCGCGCAGCTGGGACAGCTTCATCGCCACGCTGGTCAACACCTTCAACCTCGAAGGCCTGGCTGCCTATGGCGTGGCGCTGATCGGCGTGAAGCTGCTGCACGAATTGGGGCACGCCTTCACCGCCCGCCACCACGGCTGCCGCGTGCCCGCGATGGGCGTGGCCTTTCTAGTGCTGTGGCCCATGGCCTATACCGACACCACCGAAACCTGGCGCCTGACCGATCGCTGGCAGCGCCTGCAGGTCGCCGCTGCCGGTATCTGCACGGAGTTGGTGGTCGCGGTCTGGGCCACCCTCCTGTGGGCGCTGCTGCCCGAGGGCACGCTGCGCGGCGCCATGTTTGTCTTGGCCACCACCAGCTGGGTGACCACACTGGTGATCAACGCCAGCCCCTTCATGCGCTTTGACGGTTACTTCATCCTGTGCGACGCGCTGGACATGCCCAATCTGCACGAGCGCAGTTTCGCGCTGGCGCGCTGGAAGTTGCGCGAGTGGCTGTTCGCGCTGCACGCGCCGCCGCCGGAACACTTTGCGCCGCGCAAGCAAGCGGCCCTCATCGCCTTTGCCTGGGTGGTCTGGCTCTATCGCCTGATCGTGTTTCTGGGCATTGCGGTGCTGGTCTATCACTTCTTCATCAAGCTGGTGGGTATCCTGCTGTTCGTGGTGGAGATCGCCTGGTTCATCGCTTTGCCGATGTGGCGTGAGGTGAAGGTATGGTTCGGCCTGCGCGCGCAGATTCGCCAGCGCGCGGCCAGTCGCCGCCGTGCCGCGTGGGTGGCGGGCGTCGTGATGGTGGGCGTGGCCTTGACGCTCGTGCCGTGGCCCGGGCGTGTCATAGCCAGTGGCTGGCTGCGGCCTGCACAGGTGTGGCCGCTGTTCGCGCCAGCCGCTTCGCAGCTGCAGGCCCTGCACCACGCCGAGGGCGAGCGTCTGCCGCAGGGCGTGCAGGTGCTGCGCCTGGCGTCGCCCGCGCTGGAGAGTCGGCATGAAATCGTGCAAGCCCGCTCGCAGCGTCTGGGCTGGCAAGCCGCCACCGCGCCCTTGTCGGACGAGGCGCGCAGTCGCTGGCAGGTCTCGCAGGAAGAATGGGCCACCAGCCAAACCGAGCAAGCCAGCCTGTACACCGAGCGCGAGCAGCTCGCACCGGTCGCACCCTTTGACGCAACGCTGCGCGATCTGGCCCCCGACCTGCGCCCCGGCCAGTGGCTGCCCGCGCGCGAGCGCCTGGCCACTTTGGTGGGGGATGGGCCCATGGTGGTCGAGACCTATCTGAACGAACACGCCGCCCGCCGCGTGCGGGCAGGTGACCGCGGCCTGTTCCTCACCGATGGCGGCGAAGGGCCGGCTCTTCGCTTGACGGTGCAAGAAGTCGATGCCGATGCCTCACGCCAACTGGCGCACGGCATGCTGTCCGCCCAGGCCGGGGGCGACGTGCTCACGCGCGATCGCAAGGGGCAGCGTGTGCCCGAGTACGCGGTCTACCGCGTGGTGCTTCGGGTCGACTCGCCGCCCGAGGCCCTGGCCGGTCGGGCCTGGCGCGGGCGGATCGTGATCCGCGCCGAGGGCGAGCCCCTGGCGGGCCGCTACCTGCGGCAGGCGCTGACAGTGCTGGTGCGGGAGACGGGCATGTGAGTTCGGATTTTTCTGGCACCATCGCGCTCCCGCTTGGCGCAAGTAGTTCCGATGTCCGACACCCCCCCCTTGCTGCAAGACGCCCTGGCGCACCAACGCGCTGCCGTCCGCACCACCCCCATCCCCAGTGAGGCCACCCGCCGCGCCGACCTGCAGACCCTCGAGCGCTTCGTGCGCGAAAACGCCGACGCTCTGTGCGAGGCGATCTCGCGTGACTACGGTCATCGATCTGTCCACGAGACCCGGCTGGCCGAGGTGCTACCCGTGCTCAAGGAAATCGAGCACGCCCTGAAGCACCTGCGTGGGTGGATGAAGGTGCAGCGCCGCGGCATCGACCGCATGGCCTTCGGACTGGCGCACAACGCAGTGATTCCGCAGCCCCTGGGCGTGGTCGGGGTGATGGTGCCCTGGAACTTTCCCTTGAACTTGAGCCTCGTGCCCTTGGTCCCGATCTTGGCGGCAGGCAATCGCGCGATGGTGAAAATGAGCGAGCACTCGCGCCACCTCGCGGCTTTCTTGATCGAGCGGATACCCGCCTACTTCCCGCCCGAGAAGTTGCAGTTCTTCGACGAGACCGGTGATGTCGGCGTGGCGTTCTCCCAGCTGCCTTTTGACCACCTTTTGTTCACCGGCTCGGGCGCCACAGGCCGCGCGGTGATGGCTGCGGCCGCCGCCAACCTGTGCCCCGTCACCCTGGAACTGGGCGGACGCTCACCCGCCCTGGTCTGCGACGACTTCGATCTGCGCACCGCAGCCGAACGCATCCTGTATGCCAAATGCCTGAACGCGGGCCAGATCTGTATCACGGTCGATCATGTGTTCGTGCCCCGTGCGCGCTTGCAGGACTTCATCGAACTGGCGCGGCGCATCGTGCCCGCGCGCTATGCCGACCTGGCCAGCCCCGACTACACGTCCATCATCCACGCCAGCGCCTACCAGCGCCTCACGCGCGCGCTGGACGCGGCGCAGGCCCAAGGCGCGACGGTGATCCCGCTGCTCCCCGGCCCCGCGCGCGACGATACGGCGCACCGCCTGGCGCCCCATCTCGTGGTCGGCGCGCCCCCCGACAGCGAGCTGATGCAGCGCGAAATCTTCGGGCCCATCCTGCCGGTCGTTCCATATGACAGCGTGGATGAAGTCGTCGCCACCGTGAACGCGGGTCCACACCCCCTGGCCTTCTACCCCTTCACCCACGACCGCGCGCGTCTGTCGTACCTGCTGGATCACGTCATGTCTGGCGGCGTGAGCGTCAACGACGTGCTGCTGCATGTGGCCCAGGCCGACCTGCCCTTTGGCGGCGTGGGCGAATCCGGCATGGGGCATTACCACGGGCGCGAGGGCTTCGCGACCTTCTCCAAGCTGCGGCCAGTGTTTCACCAGAGTCGCTTCGCGCTCACGCATCTCATGTATCCGCCGTACGGCCCCCGAATGGAGAAGCTGCTGCGGTTCCTGCAGCGGTAAGTGGCTATCGGTCTCGATCCGGGATCGGAAGGCCCGCATGAGAGCTGCGTTTTGAACGGCCGCAGGGCTGGCATACTCATCCGGTGACCCCGACTCCCCGCACCCTCTGGCGCCGATTTTTGGCGGCTTGGTGCCTGCTGGCCGTATGCGGGGGCTGGTCCGCCTCGGCCCACGCACAGGATCGGATCCTTGAGCGCGCCTACTGGACCGACGTGACCGGCTCGGCCACCCTGGCCCAGGCTCAGACGGCCCCCTACACCCCCTACACCGGTGTCCTCAGCAAAGGTTTCAGCACCCATGCGCAATGGATCCGGCTGCGGATCGATGCCGTGCCACCTGGCGAACCGGACACGCTGGTGCTGCGGATTCGGCCGGTCTTCCTAGACGCAATCACCCTCTTTGACCCTGCCGACCCCGCGCACGCCAGCACCCCACGCACCGCCGGCGACCTCAGCCCCTGGGAGCCCAGCGAATTCGAGTCGCTGCACCACACCTTCGTCATCCCGGCACAGCCCACTCCGCGCGACATCTGGCTGCGCCTGAGCACCACCAGCACCCAACTCATGCACGTCGAGGCGCTCAGCCCACGCGACATGCTGCGCAAGGAGCACAGCCTGTGGCTGGCGTACTCGGCCTTGCTGGCGTTGATCCTCTCCTTTCTGGTGTGGGTCTTGCTGGCCTGGCTCCGCGACCGAGATCCCGTCAACGGGACCTTTGTGTTGCGACAGACCATCCTGCTGCTCTACACCGCCAGCTACCTGGGGTACCACCGAGGTCTGCTGTCTGATGCGCTATCGCCGTCCGCGCAAGACCTGATGTATGCCTGGCTCGTGCTTCTGACCACAGGCTCCTCCATCGCCTTCGAATACCGCCTGCTGCGGGAGTACACCCTGCCGCGCTGGGGCCACTGGCTGATGCGCGGTTTGCTGGGCACCTCGGCGCTGGCCATGGGCTTGCTCCTGCTGGGTGAGAAAGGCGAGGCCCTGCGCCTGAACATGGCCATCAACGCGATCGCGCTGTGCGCCCTCTTGCTGATCGCCTCGCGCATGCAAGCGATCGACCGCAGCACCGCCCCACCGGATCGCTATCACCTGCCTAAAGCCGCGCTGGTCGGGTACTACCTGGCCATCGTGCTGGTGCTGGCGATGACCATCATGCCCAGCCTCGGGCTGCTGCAAGGCACCCTGTTGTCTATCTATGGGGTGCTGTTGTACGGACTGATCTCGGGCATGTTGATGACCACTTTGCTGATCCTGCGCTCGCGCAAGACGGAGCAACTGCGCCTGGACCTGGCCAACCGCCTGTTTCTGTCGCGCGAGCAGCTGGCGCAGGAAGCCCTGCGCCGCAAAGACCAGTCACAGCTGCTCAATATGCTGATGCACGAACTCAAGACGCCCCTGAGCGTGATCGACATGGCGCTCCAAGGCGTCAAGGCCGACGACAAAACCCAACGCTACATCGCGCGCGCCATCGACAACATGAAGTCCATCCTCAACCGCTGCATCCAGACAGACCGTTTGGTGGAGCGATCGTTCGCGGTGCAGCGCGAAGCGGTGGATCTGGTGCACGCACTGCCCCAGTGGCTGCAGAACCACCAACAGGCGGCCGATCGTCACATCCTGCGCAGTCCGGCCCACGCCGTGGTCGAGTCGGATCGCCAGTGCATCCAGATCATTGCCGGCAACCTGATCGAAAACGCACTCAAGTACGGCGACCCGCAGCAGCCCATCGAGGTCTCGCTCGAATCCCAAACCCACGCAGACGGTCGCGCCGGCTGGTGCCTGAAGGTCTGCAACCCCCCGGGGGCTGCAGGCTGGCCCGATGCCGACAAGCTCTTCGCCAAGTACTACCGCAGCCCGGCCGCGCAACGCCAGTCGGGCACGGGCCTGGGTTTGTTCCTGTCGCACAATCTCGCCCAGCAGTTGAACGCCGAACTGCGCTACTGCCCAACCCCGACCCAGATCTGCCTTGCGCTATGGATGCCCGCCTCAGCATCGTCCTCGTAGAAGACAACGACGACCTGCGTGAACTGATGGCCGATACGCTGCGCGGCCAGGGGCACCGCGTCACGGCGCTGTCCTGTGCCGAGGAGCTTGAAGACCGTTCCCAGGGTGTCGCCGCCGACCTGTTCCTGATCGACCTGAACCTGCCCGGTGAGGACGGCTACAGCCTCTCGCGCCGCATTCGCAAGGCGCAGCCGCTGGTCGGCATCGTGATCGTCTCGGCCCGCTCCGACCTGCAGGGCAAGGTGGACGGCTATGCGTGCGGGGCCGACTGGTACCTGCCCAAGCCGGTGCCCATGCCGGAGCTGATGGCAGCCATCAACAGCTTCGCCCGACGCAGCCACGCCCAGCTGCTCACCCAAGCCACGCCGGACGGTACGCTGCGCCTGGCGCGTCGCGAGTTGCAGGGGCCCGGCGGCACTGTGCCGCTGACCCGCTCTGAAGAAATCCTGCTGACTGCCTTTGCGCGGGCGCCCTCGGGCTTGCTGGAAACCTGGCAACTGCTCGAACTCTTGGGCCTGGAAGCCGAAGACACGCACAAGACCCGCCTCGAAATCCGCTTCACGCGCCTGCGCAAGAAGCTGCGGCAGGCCGGCGCCGAGGGGCCCGGCGTCGAAGCCATCCGGGGCATGGGCTACCAGCTGCACATTCCGCTGCAGGTCACGGCCTGAGTTCGCGGCCCGGCGCGTTGCGCAAGCACCGGGCGCTCACTTTCAAAATCTTTTAAATTCTTTCTTAATCCTTCAAATTGCTGCTTTTTTGTCACGTTCGGACGGCATCGCAAGCATTTTGAAAGGGCATGAAAGGTTCGCAAGGCAGCGAATTGTGAAATCGCCGGCTTCCAAGACCCCTTTGGCGTGCTGTGCTCACCCTTCACAAACTGGACCTGACCGGCCCCGCTGGCAGCGTCCGCATCTCGGCCACCGAGGCCACCCTGCTCAAAGCCTTCGTGCAATCGCCCGATGCGCGCCTGAGCATCGACGAGGTCATGCACTGCCTGGCCGTGGCCGAAGGGGCCACGCAAAAGTCCAAGGTCCATGTCCGCATGGTGCGGCTGCGCAAGAAGCTGCATGAGGCTGGCGCCGAGGGCGCCGTCATCGAATCGATCCGCAACGTGGGCTACCAGTTCTTTGAAGAGCTGGCGGTTCGCAAGCCTTGAAGGCGGCGCTGGGTATGAAACACCGCCACCGTCTCCTGCGCTACGGCCCCGCCCCGCGGCGGCAAGTCGTCCCGGTGCTGGGGATCGCCTCGGCCTGCCTGCTCGCCAGCGTGTCGGCACAAGGGTGGGCCCAGACCGTTCCGACGCCAGGCGACCTGCAGCGACAAGTGGAGCCGGCCCGTCCCAGTCCCTTGCCCGAACTGAGCCGGCAACCACGGCGCCTGACCCAGCCCAGCCTGCCTCAGCCTGGCGCCAGCGTCGCCCGTATCCGCGAGTGGACGCTCGTGGGCAATACCGTGCTCACGAGCGAACGCTTGCTCCCGCTGCTGCAGCCATTTACCGGTGTCGCGTTGTCGCTGGTGCAAATCCGCGAGGCCGCCGCGGTGATCCAGCAAGCCTACGAAGAGGCTGGATGGCTCGCGCGGGTGGACATCCCGGCGCAAGACATCACGGAAGGCCGTGTGACTTTGCAGATCACCGAATCGCGCCTGGGCCGCGTACAACTGGACTCCCAATCCACCAGCCGGGTGAGCCTGGAGCGCCTGCGATCGCTGCTCGAAGCGCAGCAGGCACCTGGCGCACCCCTGAACCTGGAGGCCGTCAACCGGGGGCTGCTGCTGGCAGACGATTTGAACGGCGTGGGAGTGGTCGGGACGCTCGCTCCCGGTGTCAACCCGTCCACCACCGATATCGTCCTGAGAGCACACGCCGAGAGGCCCCTGCTGCTCGACCTGTCGATGGACAACACAGGCGCCCGCTCCGTCGGCGCCGAGAAGCTGACGGCCACCCTCAACTGGATCAGCCCCGCGGGATTCGGGGAAACCTACACCGCGCAGGCCAGCAAGACCCAGGGCAGCGACTACCTTCGATTGGCGGCGGGTGCGCCCCTGGGGTATGACGGCTGGCGGTACTCGGTCTACATGACGCGGATGGACTACAAGATCATCACGCCGGATGCTGAGGGCCGCAGACAGGACATCAACGGCAACACCCTCACCGCCGGACTGGATCTGACCTACCCGCTCCTGCGTAGGCGTGAAGCCAACCTCCTGCTGGTCATGGGGCTGGACGAACGTCGTTTCGAAGGCTTTGCCAACGGCGCGCTCAATTCCAAGTACGCGGTGCCGGGGGCACAACTGAGCGTCGTGGGGAACTTCTTCGACACTTGGGGGGGCTCGGCGTCAAACACCTACGCGCTGACCTGGCGCAGTGGCGAAGTGGGCCGCATCCAGCCCCAGGAGAACCTCAGCACCCAAGGGCGCTTTCACAAGGTCACGTGGAACTATTCGCGACAGCAGTCCCTCGGGCCAGACTTCACCTTTTTCACCTCGGTCTCGGGGCAGAACACGGGGAGCAAGGAGCTCGACTCCTCGGAGAACATGAGCCTGGGCGGGCCCAGCGGCGTGCGGGCCTATCCGGTGGGCGAGGCATCGGGCCCGCAAGCGCGCATCGCCAACCTCGAACTGCGCTGGCGCGTGCACCCGCAGTGGCTGATCACCCCGTTCTATGACGAGGCCCGCGTAGAAAAGCGCGTCTCAGGCGGGCCCGCGGCCTACGCGCTGCGCGGCTCGGGTCTGAGCGTCGCCTGGAGCGGTCGCTCGGGTGTGGCCGTGCGCGCCATCTATGCCCGTCGCCTGGGCAACAACCCGAACGCGAACACCACGACCGGAATGGATGGTGATGGCTCGCGCCGTCTGAACCGGTTCTGGCTGACTGCGTCAGCCAGCTTCTGAGGGGCGGACACGTTTTCCGTCACCGCGTCAAGCAAGTCCCACCATGAACAAAGTCTGCAAGGTCGTCTGGAGCCACGCGCTGGGGCAGATGGTGGTCGTCTCCGAGACGGTATCGGCTCGCGGTAAAGCGCACAGTACCCGGGGCACCGCAGGTGCGGCCGGAGCGCCCGCGGCGGGTGCTCGGGTGTCGACATTGGCCGCCTGTATGGCCCTCGCCCTGGGGGCAGCAGACGCAGGGCCGGCACTGGCGCAGGTCTTGCCGACCGGCGGCCAAGTCGCAGCGGGGCAGGCGAGCCTGAGTACCTCCGGGGCAACCCTGACCGTCCAGCAGGCCTCCGAGCGCGCCGTCATCAACTGGCAAAGCTTCAACGTGGGGGCAGGGGCGCAGGTCCACTTCAACCAACCCGGCGCCCAGTCGTCCACCTTGAACCGGGTGACAGGTCCCGAGGCCAGCACGATCCTCGGACGTATCACGGCGCCCGGCCAGGTCATCATCAGCAACGGCAATGGCGTCTTCTTCGGGCGCGGATCGGTGGTGGATGTTGGCAGCCTCATTGCCACCACGCACGCGATCAGCGACGAGCGCTTCCTGCGGGGCGAACTGCGCTTTGAGCGCCAGGGCGCGACCGGTAGCGTGATCAACGAAGGCGATCTGCGTGCGCGGATCGAGGGCTCTATCGCCCTGATCGCCCCCGAAGTGCGCAACCAGGGTCTGGTCGTGGCGCGCAAGGGTACGGTGTCGCTCGCCGCCGGCGAGACGGTCGAACTGCAACTCGACGACCAGAACAAGCTCTCGCGGATTGCGGTCGAGGCCGGTCGCTGGCAGGCGCTGGTCGACAACCGCCAGGCGATCGAGGTCGAGGGCGGTCTGGTCATCCTGTCGGCCATGGCGCTGCGCGAATTCCAGGGTGGCGTCGTCCGCCACAGCGGCACCATCAACGCCAGCAGCCTCACCCAAGTCGGTGGACGCGTCCTGCTGACGGGCGACCAAATCACGCTGCAGGCCGGTTCGACCATTGACGCTCGCGGCGCAACGGGCGGCGGGCAGGTGCTGGTGGGCGGCGACTGGCAAGGCGGCGCGAATGCGCAACGCCGCGTGTTCGACAACCCCAACGCCCTTTACCAGGCCACCACAGTGAACATGGAGGCGGGTGCATCGGTCGATGCCAGTGCGACCGGCAACGGCAAGGGCGGCACGGTGGTCCTCTGGAGCGATGTGGGCAACTCCAACTCGCTCACCTCGGTACGGGGCACGCTACTCGCCAAGGGCGGCGCCAACGGCGGCAACGGCGGCCAGATCGAAACCTCGGGCCACCGCCTGGCGGTCAACGGGGCGGCGGTCAGCACCGCGGCACCAGCAGGTCAGATGGGCGATTGGCTGCTGGACCCTGTCGACCTGGCCATCACGGGCAGCATCGACGGGACCACCGTCACCGTGAGCCCCGACACCATCACCACCAGCCTCACGACCAGTAACGTGAACGTCACCTCCACGGGCAACCTGTCCGTCGACGGCGCGATCACGGCGACGGGCACAGGCAACCTGACGCTGACGGCCGCCACCAGCCTGTCCGTCAACGCCAACATCACCGTAGGCGGCGCAATTGAGCTCAACGCAGCGGACATCACCGTCGGCGGCGCCCTGCGCTCGTCCACGACAGGAGCAACCGCTGTATCGGCCGTCGCCTCCAACAACCTGACGATCAGCGCCGCGCAGAACTGGACCAGCAAGAACTACCTGTTCTCTGCGGGCAACAACCTCGCCATCAACGCAGACCTGCGCGCGGAGCAGTCAGGTACCCTGACCCTGCGCTATGGGCAAGCGACCACCAACGGTGCGGGGGCGACCTACTCGGTGACGGGCAATGTGCGCATCCCGCTGCCTTCCTCCAGTAGCAGCGCCTTACGCTGGCGGCTGGGGAGTTCAGGCTCGGACCAAGACCTGATCTTCAACAACGGCTGGCTGGGGTTCTACGCAGGCGGCCAAGTCAATGTCGGGACTGCATCCGCCCTGCTGGGAATCACCACCACCGGACAACTCCAACAGCCCCATTACTACAGCGGTAGCGGCTGGTTCAAGCTCACCTACTCCAACTACCCCCTCGACATCGAGGTCGGCACCGGAGAGAACGGTTCACGTTGGAACGGGAACACAGCCTTCTACACGGGCGGCGCGGCCAGTTCCGGCTATGTCGACATTTCCGGCTACAAGCCCGGGGTCGGCAGTGGCTCGGGCCCCGGGGTCAAGGCCTCGGGAACGGTCATCACGGTGGCAAACAGCACCATCGGCAGCGCTGGAGTCGAGATCACGAACCGCTACACCCTGAGCACCAACGACAAGTACCTGCGTGCCGACACCTCGGTCAAGGCGACTTCCGCCAGCGGCCTGACCAACGTCGGTCTTTGGGTTGGAACGCGAGACGACTGGGTGGGCAGCAGAGACGGCCTTACCAAGAGAGTCGGAAACATCGACTCCAACGGATTTACCCAGAATTCCGCCAGTGGCCAGGCGGCCAGTGCGCTCAAGCTCGAAGAAAGCTCAGAGGCTACGGCAGCCTCCGTCCTGTTCTATTCCACGGACGCCTCCGCGGTCGCCACTTTTTCGACTTGCTGCAGCTTCAGCAACGCGACCGGCGTGAACCCCTGGGCGACCAGTGGCTCCGCCTCCACCTCCGCGGGCAGCACGTCTGCGACGCATGATGGCTCCTATGCCCTCTACACCGGACTGGGCAATCTCACCCAGAACCAATCCAAAGGTTTCACCTGGTTTTATTTGGCGGCGCCGAACAGCCAGATCAACTCGGTGGCGGGCACGGTTGTCGGGTCCCTCACTGGGTATACCTTCGCCCTCCCGAGCAGCCGCGTGACCTATTCGGGCTCTCACTTCAACGTCCAGGATCTGGTCAACGGCGGCGTGACGCTCAACGCCGGCGGAAACCGGGGCAACGTAAGCCTCCTGTATGGCACCGACTACGACCTGGTCTACTCCGGAAACGTGGTCAACCCCACGACCACGGCCTTCGTGAATGCGGGCACCTACCGCTTCGCCATTTCCCTCAAAGGTACCCTGGCGGCCGAGGGCTACACCCTGAGCAGCTCGGGCGCGGCCACCCTGGTGATCGATCCGAAGTCCCTGAGCATCACCGGCACCTCGGCGGCCAACAAGACCTACGACGGGTCCACGACCGCAGCCTGGACACTGGGGACCGTATCTGGCTATGTCGGCACCGGTACCAGCATGGAGCGGCTCGGAGTGAGCGTCTCCGGTTCGTTCTCGAGCGCCAACGCCGGCGACTACAGCATCACGCCGACCTACACCCTGACGGACCTGGCCGCTGTGAGCGGCGTCCATGCCGGCGGCCTGGCACGCAACTACACACTGACTGGCAGTGCGGTCAATGCCACCATCAACAAGGCCGACCTCGTGATCACAGGCAGCAAGGTGTATGACGCTTCCACCGGTGTGGCGGGCAGCGCGCTCACGGCCGTGGGCGTCGGCAGCCAGCGCTTCACCATCACGGGAAGCGGCGCGGCGGGTAACCTGCCGTCGGCCAACGTCGGCACGAAGACGCTGGCGAGCCTCACTGGCCTGACACTGGGCTCGAGCAGCACCGGCGGGCTCGCAGCCAACTACAACGCCTTGTCGGTGACGGGTAGCAGCGTGCAGGTCACGGCCAAGCCGCTGACGGTCAGCGGCCTGGTCGCCTCCAAGGAATACGACGGCCTGACGTCGGCAACGCTCACAGGCACACCCACGCTCACCGGCGGCGGCGCGACCTCCAGCGATGGCAAGGTGCATGGCAGCGATGTCGTGAGCCTCGCGGGCACAGCCCAGGCCGTCTATGGCACGGCGGCCGTGGGCTCGGGCAAATCACTGACACTCAGTGGCCTGACCCTGACGGGGGCGAATGCATCGAACTACTCGATCTCCAACTCGCTGACAGGCGAGATCCTGCAAAAGACGCTGCTGATCACCGGGGTCCAGGTGAACACGCGGACCTACGACGGCACCACGGCGGCGACCTTCAACACGGCGGGAGCCACAGTCTCTGGGCGTGTGGGTTCGGAAACCGTGACCTTCACCATCGCCGGCCAGTTTGCCGACAAGAACGTGGGCACCAACAAGTCCGTGACCGTGAGCGCGCTCACACTCAGTGGCACCCATGCAGCCAACTATCGCGTGGGCACGCTCACTCTGACTGGCAACATCACCCAACTGAACAGCGTGGCCTGGGTGGGTGGGGGTTCGACCAACAACTGGTTCGACCCGGCCAACTGGGCGGGCGGCGCGGTCCCCGACCTGTCCAACGTGGCCAGCGTGTCGATTCCTTCGGGCGTGACGGTGCGCTTCACTCCTTCTGCGGCCGTCTCGCCTGCAGACGGCACCGGCGCTGTGAATATCCAGACGCTGGGGACAGCGGGCACCCTGCGCGTCGACGACGGCACGCTGAACGTCGGCTCTGGCGGCATCGCGCTGGCCGCTTTGGACAACCGAGGCGGACAAGTGGCCAGTGACGGGGCGATCACCCTGGGGCAACTGGATCAGACCGGTGGCACGCTGATCGCCAACAGCGACCTGACCGTCTCGAACGGGTTCAGCCAAGGCGCGTCGGGCAGCATCAAGGTCTATGGCCGCACGACGATCGACGATGCATCGGGCGGTGTGGTACTTGGAAATCTGCGCAGCGCGGGCTTGTTGAGGGTGACAAGCACCGGTGGCGCCATCACGCAGACCACCGGCACATCGCTGTTCGCCGATACAGGAAGCGAATTGCGCGCGTCACAAGGCGGCTCGACGGCCGACATCCTCTTGCCCAACACCGGCAACGAACTGAGACTGGGTGTGACTGCGACAGGCAATACGCTTGTGATCAACGGCAATATCCAAGCCAACGAGGAAAAGGCGAAAGCGGCGGCTGCGGCAGCAGCAGCGGCGGCAGCAGCAGCGGCAGCAGCGGCAGCGGCGGCGGCAGCAGCAGCCACAGGCACGCCGCTACCGGTCCTCCTGCAAGGCGGGATCCAGAACCCGACGCAAGCGCAGACCGCTGTAACTGGCCCGCGGCCGCTGGGTCCCGCGCCGACGCTAGCCCCTGCGACGACAACAGCCACAACCACGCTCATAGCGACGCCCACCCCGAGTCCCGCACCCGTTAACGCTGCCACCACACCCGCCTCCGCGTCCATCCCCGATGCGGGGGTACGCCTGCTCGTCGTCAACGCAGCGTCCCCCGCAGCGCGCGGTCTGATCACCGTCACGCTTCCGCCCGCGCGCGAGCTGACGGCGAGGGGAGGCTTTGAGTTCAAGCTACCGGCGGATGTGGTGCCCGCCACGGCCGCTCCGTCGAGCGTGCAGGTCACTCTCAGCAACGGCAATCCCATCCCCAACTGGCTCAAGTTTGATCCTGTCGCGGCCAAGTTCTCAGCGCAATCGGTGCCTGAAGGGGCTATTCCCTTGGAGGTGAAGGTCTCGGTCGCTGGGCGTGAGACGGCTATCGTTGTCTCTGAAGACAGTCTGCTCCGATAGGAGCAACAGGAAAGCAAGTCGTGAATCTCTTGTCTCGCACTTTCGGCACGCATCGCTGGATCGCACTCGTCTGGCTGCTGGGCGCGTGGGGCCTGCCGACCAGCTACGCGCAGACGGGAACTGCCGGCTCACCCAATCCGCGTGTCGCCAGCGTCAACGGACAGCCCATTGAGGTGTCGGCCTTCGAGCTTTCCCTGCAGGAGCAGTTAGCCGCTGGCGCGACGGACTCACCTGCCTTGCGAGAGGCTGTTCGACGAGACCTGGTGATCGAGTCGGTCTTGGCACAGGAGGCTGAGAAATCGAAACTGGACCAAGGCAGTGCCTTCCGCCTGCGGATGGAAGCCACTCGCAAGCGCCTGCTGGCGCAAGCCTGGCAGCAGCAGTGGCTACAGGCAAATGCGCCCACCAACAAGGAACTGGCCGAAGAATACGAGGCGGTCCTCAAGCGTGCCGGCAGCAAGCAGTACCGGATCCGGCAGGTGGTCCTGCGCGACGAGACAGCGGCACGTCTGGTGCTGCAGCAAATCCGTCAGGGGAAGTCACTCGGGGATCTGGCTCGGGAATACTCCGTCGAGCCCCTGGGCAAGTCCGAAGGCGGCCTGCTGCCCTGGGTCACCGTGGCCGACTTGGTCGAGCCGCTGGGTCAGGTGGTCGCGAGCCTGCAGACCGGGCAGACCGTGAGCGAGCCCGTGCGATCCACCAACGGTTGGCACATCCTCCAGGTCGAGGCAGACCGGCCCTATGTGCCGCCAACGGCGGCCCAGCTTCGCCCCCAGTTGATCCAGGCGGTCTCTCAGCGCAAGCTCAGCGCAGCGGCGCAAGCGCTTGTCAACAAAGCGCGGATCGAGATGCAGTAGGCGGCGGCTCCAAGCGGGCTCGCACCCGGATGGCCCAAGAAAGCGGACTGCAGCGTCTGGCGTACAGTTGAGTCAGAAACTGCCTTTCAATCCCCATTCAGAACCCCCTCAGGAGCCTCCATGTCCCTCGTCCAGATCCGCAAGAAACTGCTGAACGTCGAATCCGTCTATCACGAGGGCGGCCCGGTGCGCAGCGATCCCATCAAGATGGGGTCGATCGCCGTCGTCCTGAAAAATCCCTATGCCGGCCGCTATGTGGAAGACCTCGAGCCCTTCGTGAAAGACGCCACCGAGATGGCCAACACGCTCGTGCCGGAACTGATCGCGGCCCTGGGCGGCGCCGACAAGATCGAGTCCTATGGCAAGGGCGCCATCGTCGGCCTCAATGGCGAACTCGAACATGGCGCCATCTGGCACATCGCCGGCGGCTGGCCGATGCGCTCGTTCCTGCCCAAGGCCAAGTCCATTGTTCCGGCGGCCAAGGTGGTGGCCACGGCCGGCACGCGCTTGCAGATTCCCCTGCACCACATCGAAGCGGCCTACGTTCGCAGCCACTTCAGCACCATGGATGTCGGCTGCATCGACGGCCCGCGCCCCGACGAACTGCTGTACGCACTGGTCATGGCCACCGGCACCCGCGTCCATGAGCGCTTGGGTGGTCTGCGCGCGTCCGAGATCAAGGTGGGCGACGGTCAGCGCTGAAATTTCTGCGACGCACCCAGCAAAACGCCCACCAATGTGGGCGTTTTTTTAGCGGAAACCCGCTGAAGATCTGGCGGAGCGGACGGGACTCGAACCCGCGACCCCCGGCGTGACAGGCCGGTATTCTAACCAACTGAACTACCGCTCCAGGCAGTGTTGCGTTTCGCTGCGGGCCAGAGCCCGCATGCCAAGAACAACCTTCTTGTGCCAAGAAAATTTGGCGACCCTACGGGGATTCGAACCCCGGTACTCACCGTGAAAGGGTGATGTCCTAGGCCTCTAGACGATAGGGTCAAAACCTTTGGACTAATCCGACTCGACACTTTTTGGTGGAGGTAAGCGGGAT
>CANHSE010000001.1 GCA_947463025.1 Comamonadaceae bacterium | reverse complement strand
TGGTGAATGTGGATGGCGGCGATACGCCCCGGCCAGGCGCGCTGCGCCGCCACGAGCAAGGCGGTGGAATCGGCGCCGCCACTGAAGGCAATGGCCAGGGGGAACTCGGGAGCAGGCCGTCGCAGCAGCGAGGCCGTGAGGGGCAGCAGCCCGCCGGCGCTCGGGTCAGCGGCTGTCGGCCTTGGTGTCGCTGAAGCGGCCATAGCTTTGCAGCCGCTCGTAGCGCCGATCCTGCAGCTCGCGCGGCTTCAGATCACTCAGCTGGCGCCAGGCGTCATTCAGGGCGCGCTTGAGGAAGGCCGCCATCTGCTTGGGGTCGCGATGGGCGCCGCCCACCGGCTCGTTGACGATCTTGTCCACCAGGCCCAGGGCCTTGAGGCGATGCGCGGTGATGCCCATGGCCTCGGCCGCGTCTTGCGCCTTGTCTGAGGTTTTCCAGAGGATGGAGGCGCAGCCCTCGGGGCTGATCACGGAGTACACCGAGTACTGGAGCATCAGCACCTGATCGGCCACGGAGATGGCCAGCGCACCGCCAGAGCCGCCCTCGCCGATCACGGTGGTGATGATCGGAACCTGCAGCTGCGCCATCTCGAAGATGTTGCGGCCAATGGCTTCGGATTGGCCACGCTCCTCGGCATCGATGCCCGGATAGGCGCCGGGCGTGTCGACAAAGGTGAAGACCGGCAGCTTGAATTTCTCGGCGGTCTTCATCAGGCGCAGGGCCTTGCGGTAGCCCTCGGGTCGGCTCATGCCGAAATTGCGCAGGCCCCGCTCTTTGGTGTCGCGGCCCTTTTGGTGACCGAGCACCATGCAAGCCTGGCCGTTAAAGCGCGCGAGGCCGCCGACGATGGACAGGTCGTCGGCGAAATGGCGGTCGCCGTGCAGCTCGATGAAGTCGGTGAAGATTTCGCTGAGGTAATCGAGCGTGTAGGGGCGCTCGGGGTGGCGGGCGATCTTGGTGATCTGCCAGGGATTGAGGTCGCTGTAGATGTCCTTCGTCAGCTGCAGACTTTTCTTGGACAGCTGATCGATCTCGTCGGAGATGTCGACGGCGGATTCCGTTTGAACGTAGCGCAGTTCCTCGATCTTGGTCTCAAGTTCCGCGATGGGCTGCTCGAAGTCAAGAAAGGTCTTCTTGGCCAAATTGTTCTCCTGAGAGCTCGCAAGCCCGTCAATACTCCACGGGCAAGGGGTCGAGCGATCGCCAAATATACCAAGTCGCCACGCTGCAGAAAGGGGCCCAGGCAGCGGCCACCTCACGCGCGTCGCTACGACTGACCGGATCGCCGGAAAAGTAATTGCGGCTGATGCCGTTGATCAGGCCGATATCGTCCAACGGAAGGACGTTGGGCCGCATCAAATGAAAAATCAGCAGCATCTCGGCGGTCCAGCGGCCGATACCGCGGATGCCGACCAGCTCGGCGATGATGGCCTCGTCGTCCATCTCGGGCCAGGCGTTCGGGCGGATCGCGCCCGAGTCGAAATGCAAGGCCAGGTCCACCAGGTATTCGATCTTGCGCGCTGACAGGCCTGCCGCGCGCATGTCATCGACTTTCAGACGCAGCACATTGCCAGGGGTCACCTTGCGAGGCAGGACCGAGAAACGGTCCCACACCGTCTGCGCCGCCTTCACCGAGATCTGCTGCCCCACGATGCTGCGCGCCAGCGTGGTGAAGGCATCGCCGCGTGAGCGCAGCGTGGTGTTGCCAAACTCGGGGATGAGGCGCTTCATCACACGGTCCTTGCGGGCCAGGTGGCGGCAGGCCTCTTGCCAGTAGTCTGGCGAGGACAGTTCAACGACGCTGTCGCTCATGAGCGCCACCGGGCCGCCCCAAGGCGCGAAGGCCCCCTCGGGGGGCAGGAAGCCACACGCAGTGGGCTGACGTGGGGGCGCATCATGCTCCCGCCTCCCAGGTCGTGCCGGTGGGCGAGTCCTTCAGGACCACGCCCTGCGCGAGCAAGTCGGCGCGGATGCGATCGGCGGCGGCGAAGTCGCGGCGCTGCTTCGCGTCGGCGCGCTGCGCGATGCGATCGGCGATGGTGGCTTCATCCAGCACGGCGCCACTGCGCAAGAAGGCGCGCGGGTCGCCTTGCAGCAGCCCCATGCAGCCGCCCAACGCCCGCAGCAAACCCGCCTGCTGGGGCGATCGTGTGCGATTGACTTCACCGGCCAGGTCAAACAGCACCGCCACCGCCTCGGGCGTGCCGAAGTCGTTGTCCATGGCGGCCCTGAAGCGGGCCGCATGGGGATCGGCCCAGTCGACGGCAACATCGGCTGGCGCCACCGCATCGAGTGCGGTGTACAGGCGCTTGAGGGCGCCCCGCGCGTCATCCAGGTGGACGTCGCTGTAATTGAGCGGGCTGCGGTAATGCGCGCGCACGATGAAAAAGCGCACCGTCTCGGCGTCGTATGTCTTGAGGACGTCGCGAATGGTGAAGAAGTTGCCCAGCGACTTGGACATCTTCTCGTTGTCGATGTTGACAAAGCCGTTGTGCATCCACACCCGCGCCAGGGGCTGGCCGCTGGCGCCCTCGCTCTGGGCGATCTCGTTTTCGTGGTGCGGGAAAGTCAGGTCGGCGCCGCCGCCGTGGATGTCGAAGGTGTCGCCTAGCAAGGCGCAGGACATCGCCGAGCACTCGATGTGCCAGCCGGGCCGGCCGCGTCCGTAGGGGCTGTCCCACTGCGCGTCGGCAGGCTCGGTGGGTTTGGCCGCTTTCCACAACACAAAGTCCAGCGGGTCGTCCTTACCCTCTTGCACCGCCACGCGCTCGCCGGCGTGCAGTTCGTCCAGCGACTTGCCCGAGAGCTTGCCGTAACCCGGAAAGCGCCGCACCGCGTAGTTCACATCGCCCGAGGGCGTGCGATAGGCCAGTTGCTTGCCTTCTAGCTGGCGCACGATGTCCAGCATCTGCGGCACGTAGTCGGTGGCGCGCGGGTCGTGGGTGGGGCGCTCGATGCCCAGCGCGTCGAAGTCGCGGTACATCTCGCCAATCATGCGGTCGGTCAGGCCCCGCACCGTCTCGCCGTTTTCGAGGGCGCGGCGAATGATCTTGTCGTCGATGTCGGTGATGTTGCGAACAAAGGTCACGCGCAAACCCGACGCCTTGAGCCAACGCTGCACCACATCGAAGGCCACGTTGGCACGGGCATGCCCCACATGGCACAGGTCATAGACCGTGATGCCGCACACGTACAGGCGCACATGGCCCGGCTCCAGGGGAGCGAACGGCTCAATGGCACGCGCGAGCGTGTTGTAGATACGCAGGCTCATGGACGCGGCCCGGCCGTCAAAGCGCAGCTCGCAAGAGGGCGGGCATGAGATGTCATGGGGATCGGTGGGCGATTGGGAGCGGGCGGCGGCCTCCTCGCAGGGGCCACGGCTACAATCGCCCGCAGTATATCGCCCACGCCAGAGCGGCCCGAGTACCTGCGCCGAGACCCACATACGATGCCTGCCAGCCGCCGCCCACACGCTGATGCACGTTCCCGCCACGCGCTCATGGCCATGACGCTGTCGCTGGCCCTGGGTGTCTTGGTACCCTGGCAGCCAGCGTATGCCGTCGATGATTACGCGCCGGTGCTGCAGATGCTGCGTAACGGCCGTACCGCCGACGCCCTGGCCCGAGCCGACCAATACCTGGCCACGCGCCCGCGCGATCCGCAGATGCAGTTCCTGCGCGCTCAGGCGCTGGCCAACGCCGGCCGCACCGCCGACGCCATCGCCGCCTACCAGCAGCTCACACAGGAATACCCGGAGCTGGCCGAGCCGCACAACAACCTCGCGGCGCTCTACGCCATCCAGAATCAGCTCGAGCCCGCTCGCGCCGCGCTCGAAGCCGCGATCCGCAATAACCCGACCTACGCCACCGCCCACGAGAACCTGGGCGACATCCTCCTGCGCCTGGCTGCACAGTCTTGGACGCGCGCACGCCAACTCGAGCCTGGCCTGACCTCGGTAGGTCCGAAGCTGGCTGCGGCACGCGGCTTGATCGAGGCCACGCCACCCGCGCGAGCCGCCACCCCATTCAGCCCGCCCGCCAGCACCCCCTCCACCCCAAGCACCGCGCCTCGCTGAAAGCCAGCCTGCGCTTCGCCGCCCGACCCTAACGCCCCATGCCCCTGACTTTTCGCACCCTCTGGTCCTCGACCCGACGCCTGACCTGCCACCTGGGCATCGCCCTGGCCGCCACCACCCTGCTCGCCGGGCCCGCAGCGGCCCAAGACGCGCCCCGTGTGCGCTTCGTGACATCCGCGGGCGAGTTCGTCGTCGAGGTCTATCCCGACAGCGCGCCCAAGACGGTCGAGAACTTTCTTCAGTACGTGCGTGACAAGCACTACGACGGCACCATCTTTCACCGCGTGATCG
Source organism: Comamonadaceae bacterium (assembly GCA_947463025.1). Lineage (GTDB taxonomy): Bacteria > Pseudomonadota > Gammaproteobacteria > Burkholderiales > Burkholderiaceae_C > Ramlibacter. The sequence continues at coordinate 42,260 of CANHSE010000001.1, read as the reverse complement.
ACAACTTCATGATCCAGGGCGGCGGCTTCGACACGCGCTTTGCCCAAAAGCGCACCCGTGCCCCGATCGCCCACGAAGGCCGCGAGGCCCAGGCCAAGGGCCTGCGTAATACCAATGGCACCCTGGCGATGGCACGCACCATGGACCCGAACTCCGCCACTGCACAGTTCTTCATCAACGTGCGAGACAACGCCTTCCTGGATCACACCGCGCCAACGATGCAAGGCTATGGCTACACCGTGTTCGGCCGCGTCATCGGCGGCATGGAAGTCGTCAACCGCATCAAGTCCATTCCCACGGGGCCGGCTGGCCCCTTACCCTCCGACGTGCCCCGAACCCCCGTGGTCATCGAATCGGCCACGATCCTTCGTTGAACTCCGCTCTCACAGGAATCCCCATGAGCCATCCCAAAGTCGAACTGCACATCGCCCAACACGGCGTCATCACCCTTGAACTCGACGCCGACAAGGCCCCCAAGTCGACCGAGAATTTCTTGGCCTATGTGAAGAAGGGCCACTACGACGGCACCGTCTTCCATCGCGTCATCCCCGGCTTCATGGTTCAGGGCGGCGGCTTCGATACCAGCATGCAGCAGAAGAAAACCGACGCGCCGATCACCAACGAAGCCGACAACGGCCTCAAGAACAACAAGTACACGGTGGCCATGGCCCGTACCAACGACCCGCATTCGGCCACCGCCCAGTTTTTCATCAACGTCACCGACAACGACTTCCTGAACTTCAAATCGCCCAGCGCCAGCAACTGGGGCTATGCAGTGTTTGGCAAAGTGGTCGCGGGCACCGACATCGTCGACAAGATCGAAGGCGTCAAGACCGGCAACAGCGGCTTTCACCAGAACGTCCCGCAAGAGGCCGTCGTGATCGAGAAGGCCGTCCTGGCCTGATCGGGCGTGGGCCAGGCGCAGGCGCCCGCTGCCCCCCCGGTCCTGCAGGCCGGGGCGCATTGGCGCTGCGTCGACCTGTTGTCCGACCTGCACCTGCACTCGGACGATCTCGATACCTTCGCGGCGTGGCGCGGACATCTGCAGACCACGACCGCCGATGCGGTCTTTCTCCTGGGGGATGTGTTCGAGGCCTGGGTGGGCGATGACGCCATCGACACACCCGGCTTCTCCGCCGACTGCGCCCAGGTGCTGCGCGAGGCCAGTGCCCGGCGCCCCCTCTTTTTCTTGCACGGCAACCGCGACTTCCTTGTTGGCGACGTACTCGCGCGGGCCTGCGGCTTCACGCTCATGGCAGATCCGACCGTGCTGGCCCTGGGTACGCAGCGCTGGCTGCTCACGCACGGCGACGCGCTGTGCCTGTCCGACACCGACTACCTCGCTTTTCGCGCGCAGGTGCGCTCGCCCGAATGGCAATCAGACTTCCTGCGTCGCCCGCTGCCCGAGCGCGAGGCGCTGGCCCGTCAGATGCGCGAGGCCAGCGCGATGCACCATGACGCGGCGGGCTATGCGTCCGATGTTGACGCTGCGATGGCCCGCCAATGGTTGGACACCGCCGACACAGCGATCATGATTCATGGCCACACGCATCGCCCGGCACAACATGATTTGGGTGAGGGTCGCCGACGCATCGTGCTGTCCGACTGGGACGCGCGTGCCACGCCTGCGCGCCTGCAGGTGCTGCGTCTGACCGCGTCGGGCGAGGCCCAGCGCCTGGACCTGCCCGCCTGATGTTCGGGTGGTGGCGCCAGCGCCGCGCGGCGCCTGCGATTCCCGAGGACCTGTGGCAGTCGGTTCTGGCCACCTATCCCTTCCTGGCCCAGCGCCCCCGCGATGAAAGCGAGCCACTGCGCACGCTGGCCGCGCGCTTTTTGCAAGACAAGGAATTTCATGGCGCCCAGGGCCTGACGATCACCGACGAGATCGCGCTGTCGATCGCAGCGCAGGCGGTGCTGCCGGTGTTGCACCTGGGCCTGGGCTGGTACGACGATTTCGTGGGCATCGTGGTTCACCCGGGCGAGGTGGTGGCGCGGCGCACCCAGGTCGATGAGGCCGGCGTGGTCCATGCCTATGACGAGTGGCTCGTCGGCGAGGCGATGGACCAGGGACCGGTGATGCTCAGTTGGCACGATGTGCGCGAGGCCGGCACGCGCTTTGAGGACGGCTACAACGTGGTGATCCACGAGTTCGTCCACAAGCTGGACCTGCGCGATGGCCAGGCCGATGGGTGCCCGCCCCTGGGCAGTCGCGCCGCGCGGCAAGCGTGGCTGGAGGTTCTGACTCGCGCCTACGAAGCGTTTCGCGAGCGGGTGATCGTGGCCGAGCGCTTTGGCGGCGAGCCCACCTGGCTGGACCCGTATGGGGCGCAGGCCATCGACGAATTCTTCGCCGTGGCCTGCGAGGGCTACTTCGTGCAGCGCGAACGCTTCGCGCGCGAGTTTCCCGAGTTGGTGCCCTTGTTCGACAGCTTCTTCAAGCCCGCAGCAAGGCCTTGAGTACGCCTTGCAGGCGACGCGCCACTGCCCCCTGATGCGCACTGGCGAACACGCGGGCCGCATCCTGCCCCCAGGTCTGATCGGGCGCGGGATCGTGCCGGCGCGTGAGCAGTTGCAGCTGCAAGGCGCGACGTGCGTTCAGATGCTCGGCGGGCGTGGGCACGCCCGAGGCCATCTCCAATCGCAGCAAGGCCTCGGTAGGATCACCCGAGGGCGCCGCGCCAATGGCCTGCACCCAGCCACTGCGAACGGCCGGCGTCACCGCCTTGCCCAATTCGCTCTGAGACGGGACCTGATCGCCCGCGCGCTGCTCCCAGGCGGCGAGCAGCTGCGTGAGCGCTTCGCCATGGGCCTGGGCTGCCAGCTTGCGCAGGGCCGACTGGGCATGTTCCATCGCGTCGCGCTGCGCGCGAAACGCCACATCGCCCAGACGCGGGCCGCGGTCTTCGCGCTCGCCCCGATCGCCACGCTCACCCGGACGGCCACGACCGCCGGGACCGCCTGGCCCGCGACCGCCATCACGATCGCCAAAACGTGCGCCGGGTGCGCCCGGCTTGCGATCGCCCGCACGCCCGCCACGGCCCGCGGGCACGGGTTCGTCGCGCTTCATGCCAGGACGGTCATCGCCACGCCGCGCCACGACGGGTTTGGGGGCGGGCTTGGGCGCAGGTACGGGCGCTGCGCTCTCGGTCGTCTCGCTGCCTGCCGCAGGTTCCGCGGCCTGGGCAGCGTCTGACGTAGCCCCCTCTGGGGTTGCCGGGGTCGTCGCTGTCGCCGCAGCAAGCACTGCGCCCTGTGCATCGGCCTGAGCCGCCGCGTCGCGCGCTTGCGCCTGACCGCGCAAGGCGGCCTCCAGCGCCGACAGCGCGGCGCGGATTTTCTGGGCGTCGCCGCTGGCGTTGGCGGCCTCGACCGCGCGGGAGGCCTCCAGCACCACGCGATCGTGTTCGCTCAGCGCCGAGGCTGCGCGTTCACGCTCCTGCCCCTTGCGGTTAAACGCATCGTCGATGGGCTTGCGGAAGGCATCCCACAGTTTCTGTTCGTGCTTGCGATCCAGCGGCACGGCCTGGGCTTCGGCCTGCCAGCGCTGTTGCAAGGCCTTGACCGCGTCGATACGCAGCTGCGGCGCCGCACCCAGCGCGCCGGCCTCGTCGATCATGGCGTGGCGGCGCTCCAGGCTTTGCTTCTGGACGGCCACCAAGGGCGCCTGCGCGGCGTTCAGCGCCTGCTTCCACGTGGCCTGCATCTCGGCATAGGCCTTCTCGCTCAGATGGCCCGCCTCACGCCAGCGCGACTCGAACTGGTGGATCGCGCGGGCAAAGCCTTTCCAGTCGCCGTTGGCGGCGCTGGGGTGGGCGGCCGCAAAGGCGCGCACCTCGTCGATCAGCGCGACGCGACGGGCGCGGTGCTCGGCGGCCTCGGACTTGACCTTGTCCAGCCAGACCTCGACCACCTTGTAGGCCTCGTTGCAGGCCTCGTCAAATCGCTTCCACAGGGCGTGGTTGGGGGCGCCGCCCTGATCCAGCTGTTTCCACTGCTCGCGCAGCGCGCGCAGCTGCTCCTGCATCTTGCGACCGCCGAAGCGGGGCTTGCGGGCCGCAGGCGCGGCGGGCTCAGGCGCCAGCTCGGGCGCGGGTGAAGCCGCAGGCGCTTGAGGCGCAGCCTGCGCCGCAGCGGCATCGCTCGCCTCGGCGGCAGCCACAGGCGCACCTGCAGACGCACCTGCAGGCGCTGCGCGGGGCGACGCCGCCTCGAACAGCGCCTCGGCCTTGGCCACCAGCTCCTGTCGCAGCTGGTCGGCGCGCCAGCGCTGCCAGCCTTCCAATTCACCGGCCGCGGCCAGCGCGGCATGCGCCTGCTGATCGAGTGCGGCGTCGACGCGCTTGCCGTGTTCCTTGAGGGCCTGGCGCAGGGCAGCGGCCGCCCCGGCGCTGGCCTTGCCATGGCCCTGCGCGACTTCCTGTTCGAGCTTGGCCAGCGCGGCGCGCACGGCTTCGTTGGCGGCGGCGCGCGCCTGCGGGTCAGGGGCCGGCCTCGGTGTCCGCGCCGGCGCCTCGACGGGCAAACCCCGCGCGGCCCGCAGCTCGTCGGCCCAGGCGGGCACCGGCGGCAGCGGCGCGGCGGCATCGGTATCGGCGGCGGTGGCCTGGGCCAGCGCCGACTGGAAGGCATCCCAGACCAGCTGCAGTTGCTGGCGCGATGCGTCGAGCAGCGGCGGGAAGCGCGCATCGATGCTGGGCCAGCCCGCGTCGTCGGTCAGGGACTTCGCCTGGACCTGCCACTGGGGCACATCGGCGCGCAGCGATTCGGCCGCGACGATGGCGTCGCGCCAGGATTTGAGAGACAGCACCTCGATGCGTTGCGCCAGCAGCACGGCGGCTTCGCGCTGCACCTGCACCCGGTGCTGCAAGTCCTCAATGCCTTTGACCCGCTCGGCCAGTTGGGCTTTCAGGGCAGCCAGAGGCTCGCGGCTCAGGGGTGCGCCGGCCTTGGCCGCGTCGCGCTGCCAGGCCAGGGCATCGGCCAGATTCAGTTTGGGGGGATCGAGCAGGGCCTGGGCCTTGCCCGCCCATTCGGCCGCCAGGGCTTCCTGACCCCGCGCGCGCTTGACCTCGTCCAGGCGCTCGCGCAGCACGCGCGCTGCGCCCTTGTCCCGGCTGCTCAGTTCGCGATACACCTCTTGCAGCACCTCGGTGACCGGGTCGCTGGCCAGCCAGGTGCGAAGCTTGGCGACACGCTCGCCCGAGGTGGGCGCCGAAAAGGCCCCGCCGGTCAGCGCGTCGAGGGAGGAAACGTCTTGGGTTTTGGGCGAGGCTTGGGTCACGGGAATCATGCAAGGGCGCAACAGGACGCCCAATTTCTGGGGGGAATCGGCTATTTTCGCCGCGAAAACAGGCAAGAAGGGGCCCGCTGGACCGGCGGCCCGGCAATTTGGCTCATTCCGCAATCAAATAAGAGCGAATTCCTTTATTCTTGACGGGTTATTTAGCGCCTTTCTAGAATGCGCGCTCCCGCGGGAATCGCCCTTCCCGCCCGCCCGATCGAAACCCGCTGCCGACCCCGTCCCGGACGGCGTCCCCCACACTGCGAATCCCCTGGCCCTGCGACTGACTCCGCCGCCGGCCGGCCCGCAGGGAGAAAGGAACTGCGATGACAGCGTTCGAGAAGATCAGCCAGGGCCTGCGGACCTTTGCCTCCGACATTGCCCAAGGATTCTTCGAAGTCACTCATAACGGCTCGGCCCTGCTGGGGCTGGGCGTGGTGTTTGCCGCCCTGACCCTGACCCTGCGTCCGGATCTGCGCCTGACCACCGAGACCCACCTCATGGAGTGGCTGCAGGAGCGCCAGGCCGACGCCATTGGTATCGTCTCCGACATCGGTGCCATTGGCCGGGCCACGGCCGCCAACCCGCGCGAGCTGCCCAAGCCGCAGGCGGCCCTGGCCTATTGGCTCAGTCGCAAATACCGGGTCGCGCCCGAGCCGGTCAGCGCCCTGGTGGCCGAGGCCTATGCCCTGGGCGCCCGCACCCAGATCGACCCGCCCCTGATCCTGGCTGTGATCGGCATCGAATCCGGCTTCAACCCCTTCGCCCAGAGCCCCGTGGGCGCCCAGGGCCTGATGCAGGTGATGACGCACGTGCACAGCGACAAGTTCGACCGCTTTGGCGGCAAGCTGGCCACCTTCGACCCGGTGTCCAACCTGCGGGTGGGCGTCAAGGTGCTGCAGGAATGCATCAAGCGCGCCGGCTCGGTTGAGGCCGGCCTGCGTTTCTATGTGGGCGCGGCCAACTTCGAGGAAGACGGCGGCTACGTCGAAAAGGTGCTGGCCGAGTACGAGCGCCTCAAGCAGGTCGCGGCGGGCCAAACGCCCGTCTCGGCCCGTCCCGCGCTGCTCCCCGCCTCCTGATCCCCTCCCCCGTCGGCTACACTAGGCGGGTACGCGACTGGCGATAGGCGCGCGGCCCCTGGCGGGTTCGTGGCGCGGACGTGGGTCACCACGGGGAAGCGTACCGCCGGCCTCCGGCGCACCGCCGTTCGCCTGGGCAGCCCTGTCTGACGACAGACCGGGACCATCCTCCGTAAGGACTGCCGCCGTGTTCCATCGCAACATCCTGATCGAGCAAACCGATCCTGAACTCTTCGCCGCGATCCAGGCCGAAAACCACCGCCAGGAAGCCCACATCGAGCTGATCGCCAGCGAGAACTACGCCTCGCCCGCCGTCATGGCGGCCCAGGGCAGCCAGTTGACCAACAAATACGCCGAGGGCTACCCCGGCAAGCGCTATTACGGTGGCTGCGAAAACGTCGACATCGCCGAGCAACTGGCCATCGACCGTCTCAAGCAACTCTTTGGCGCCGACGCCGCCAACGTGCAGCCGCATTGCGGCGCCTCCGCCAACGAGGCCGTGTTCCTGGCTTTCCTCAAGCCCGGCGACACCATCATGGGCATGAGCCTGGCCGAGGGCGGCCACCTCACGCACGGTATGCCGCTGAACATGTCGGGCAAGTGGTTCAACGTCGTGTCCTACGGCCTGAACGACAAAGAAGAAATCGACTACGACGCGATGGAGCGTAAGGCCCACGAGTCCAAGCCCAAGCTGATCATCGCCGGCGCCTCGGCCTACTCGCTGCGCATTGATTTCGAGCGCTTCGCGCGCGTGGCCAAGGCGGTCGGCGCCGTCTTCCTGGTCGACATGGCCCACTACGCCGGCCTGATTGCCGCCGGCGTCTACCCCAACCCGGTGCCGCATGCCGACGTGGTCACCTCCACCACCCACAAGAGCCTGCGCGGCCCGCGGGGCGGCATCATCCTGATGAAGTCCGCCCACGAAAAAGCCATCAACAGTGCCATCTTCCCCGGCCTGCAAGGCGGCCCCTTGATGCATGTGATCGCCGCCAAGGCGGTGGCTTTCAAGGAAGCCCTCACGCCCGAGTTCAAGACCTACCAAGCCCAGGTGATCAAGAACGCCCAGGCCGTGGCCGAGACCCTGGTGCAGCGCGGTCTGCGCATCGTCAGTGGCCGCACCGAGAGCCATGTGATGCTGGTCGATCTGCGCGCCAAGGGCATCACCGGCAAAGAGGCCGAGGCCGTGCTGGGCAGCGCCCACATGACCATCAACAAGAACGCCATCCCCAACGACCCCGAAAAGCCCATGGTCACCAGCGGCGTGCGCATTGGCACACCGGCCATGACGACTCGCGGCTTCAAGGAGGCCGAGGCCCGCGCCACTGCCCACCTGATCGCCGACGTGCTGGACAACCCGCGCGACGCAGCCAACATCGCGGCGGTGCGGGACAAGGTCAGCGCGCTGACCGCCCGCTTCCCGGTCTACGGCTGATCGCCCATGAAATGTCCCTTCTGCGGCCATGCGGACACCCAGGTGGTGGAAACGCGCATCGCAGAAGAAGGCGACTTCATTCGCCGCCGGCGCCAATGCGCCAGCTGTGAGAAGCGCTTCACGACCTACGAGCGGCCCGACGTCAACTTCCCGGCGGTGGTCAAGAAGGACGGCCGACGCATCGAGTTCGAGCGGGGCAAGCTGCGCGGCTCGATGAACCTGGCGCTGCGCAAGCGACCCGTGAGCACCGAGCAGGTCGACAAAGCGATCGAGCGCATCGAGGAAAAACTCCTGAACCTCGGGGTGCGAGAGGTGCCCTCCTCGCGCATTGGCGAGCTGGTCATGCGCGAACTCAAAAAGTTGGACAAGGTCGCCTATGTGCGCTTTGCCAGCGTCTATCGCAGCTTCGAAGACGTCAAAGACTTCACCGCCCTGATCAAGACCGAGGTCTGATCCGAAGCATCCGGCCGGCGCGCCACGCGTCCGGTCGCCTAAGCCGCTCGTCGACGCAGCCGTGCGCTGGCGCCGCGCCAGCCGCATAGTCCCGCGATGCTGCGCCACCGCCCTGCGTCGGGGCTCACCCTCATCGAATTGCTGATCGGAATCGCCCTGCTGGCGGTGTTGCTGGGGCTGGCAGCGCCCAGCTTCCAGGCGCAAATCGCGGCCAGCCAACTCACCTCCGCCACCAACGCCCTGCTGGGCAGCCTGATGCAGGCCCGCGCCCAAGCCATCCGGCTGGGCAAACGCGTCACCGTCTGCCGCACGCAAGACCAACAGCAATGCGACACCAGCGCCGCACGCGGCTGGGAAACCGGCTGGCTCGTGTTTGTCGACATCGACCGCGCAGGCAACGCCGATGCCTTCGTCTCGCCCACTGACACCGTCTTGAGTCGCAACGAGGCCCTGCCGCCTGCCCTGCGCGTGCGGGGTAACCAGCAGGTCGATCGATTCATCTCCTTCGGCGCCAGCGGCGAGGCGCGCACCATGGCCGGCGGCAATACCCCCCTGGGCACCATCCGGGTGTGCAGCCAGTCGGGCGCACTGGCCGACACGGACCGAGAGCGCAACCTGGTGATGGCCGCTGGCGGACGGATCGTGGACCGCCCGTCGCCAGCGGCGGTCGGTGCCAACTGCCCATGAACCCGACGGCTCCTGCGCGCCAACGGCGCCCTGGCATTCGTATGCGCCACGGACAGCGCGACGCGCGTGGGGCGTCCCTCATCGAAATTCTGGTTGCAGTGCTCATTCTCAGCGTGGGCGTGCTGGGTCTGGCAGCCATGCAGGTGCGGTCCATGCGGACCACGATCAGCAGCGAGCAAAAAACCCAGGCCGTGATCCTGGCCCATTACCTGTTGGACCTGATGCGAGTGGATCGGTCCAGTGCGGTACGAGGCCTCTACAACACCGCGGGCGGGCTCGCCGCACCCCTATGCGCCTTGCCCGCCGCACCAGCGGCCAGCCCGTTCGCGAGTTCCGAGCTGCGCAGCTGGATGGCCAGCGTGCGGGCCGGTCTCGGACCGGCTGCGGCCAACAGCACCTGTGTCGCTGTGGACTGCGACGCACTGGGCCTGTGCAGCGTGCGGCTGCAGTGGGATGACACCGCAGCCGGCGGTCTGCCGAATCAGTCCCTGACGGTGACCAGTCGCCTCTGACCATGCGCCCGCACTGCCCCGCCCCCCCAGATCGCTACAGCGCGCGCGGCCTGTCGTTGGTCGAGATCATGGTGTCGCTGGTCCTCGGGCTGGTTCTGGTCGGCGGCGTGTTCTCGCTGTACCGATCCACCCACCAGACCTTCCGCCACCATGAGAGCCTGGCCCGCCTGCAGGAAAGCGGTCGATTCGCCCTGGAGCTGATCACCCGCGAAATCCGCGAGGCCGGCCACACACCGTGCGGCAGCCCCCTGACCGCCAACCTCCTGGTGTCTGCCGCCGGCATGCCCACAGCCTGGTGGGCCAATACGGCCGCAGGCTTTCTGCGCGGTGGCGAGAGCAGCAGTCAGGGCCTGGTCGCCACAGGCAACGCCGCCAGCGACCATGCAGCCAATACCGACAGCCTCTTGCTGCTGCGGACTGCCAACAACGAAGACGCCCTGACCTCGGTCCTGACGCACGACGTCGCCACCCAGACCCTGACCCTGCGGGCACCTATGCCGATACGCGCACGCGACATCGTCGTGCTGTGCGACGACCGCAGCAGTGCGCTGTGGCAGGTGGACGCGGCCAACGCCAACCCCGCGACACTGACCTATGCCGCCGCGGGCCTGAACTGCGGCACCGCGCTGGGCCGCGTCGATGCCCAATGCCAATCGGCTGTGGACAAGACCTTTGCGGCAGGGGCCCTCGTGGCGCCCTGGGACCCGGGGCTCTGGTATGTCGGCAACAACAGCAGCGGGCAGCGCTCGCTGTACCGCGCTGAGGTGGTCCAGCCCGCCGCGGGCGCCGCGTCGCCCGCCCTGGTCACGCGCGGCGTCGAGAAGGTGCCTGGCGTGCACGATCTGCAGATCGACTACCTCACGCGCAATCGCGCCAACGGCGGCGCGCTGGCGGCCCAGTGGGAAACGGCGGCCGTCCTCGCCGCCAAGTGGGCTGATCCGACGCTGGAGGTAGCCGCCGTGCGCATCACGCTCACGCTGCGAGGCGAGCCGCTACCTGGCGCCAACGCGCCCAGGATCCAGCGCCAGTTCCGCACCGTCGTCGCGCTGCGTAATCGGGAGCCCTGACGATGCGAGAACTGACCCGTAGACGGCGCGTACACCTCAGACGACCTCCCCGAGGTGTCGCCCTGGTCGTGGCCCTGATGATGTTAGTCGTCATCCTGGTTCTCGGCTTGACCGCCCTGCGTCTGTCGACGGCGCAGGAGCGGATGACCGGCTACACCCTGGACCGCCAGCTGGCCTTCCAGGCCGCTGAAGCCGCCCTGCGCGAGATCGAAGAGCGCGTCGAAAACGAGCGCCCAGACGCTGGCGCCAATTGCACCGATTCGGCAACCGCCGCCGCGGACACCCTGCGCGTGTGCCCCGCGCTGGCCGCCAGTGCAGCTGCCCGATGGGTCGGGATCAACGCAGCGCAGTGGGGCCAGGCCAAGCCCGTGGGCCCGGCAGGCGCGCAGATCACGCCCACCTACCTGATCGAGTACCTGGGCAATGAGTTCGCCTGTGATGCCTCCACGTCGGCCACCTCCAACTGCCGCCAGTACCGCATCACGGTACGCGCCGGCGGCGGTACGCGCGCCGAAGTGATGCTGCAGTCCCTCTACCTCACCGACTGAGGCGCGCCTGCATGCGCCGTCCACCACGATGCCAAGCACCCCCACTCTCCCCTCGCCTCGCGCGTCAGCCCCCATGTCTTCGCTCGCCCACCGCGCTCGCCGGTGGCGACTTGCGATCCTGATGGCCCTGGCCGGCTCGGCGGCTGCCGCCCTGGCACAGCAGGCGATTCCGAACATTCCACTGTCCGTGCGCCAAAACGCCAAGCCCCTGGTCATGCTGGTGGCCAGCAAGGAACATCGTCTGTTCTACGAGGCCTACAACGACGCCAGCGACATCGACGGTGACGGCGCGCTGGACATCCGCTTCAAGCCCTCCATCACTTACCTGGGCCTTTTCAATCCGAATCTGTGCTATCGGCATAACAACGCCAGGGACAACACCGGCCTGTTCACCCCCGTCGTTCGGGCGGCCGGTAGCGCCCGGACCTGCCCAGGAAGATGGTCGGGCAATTGGCTCAATTACGTCACCACCAGCCGCATCGATGCCCTGCGGGTGGTGTTGTATGGCGGCATGCGCGAGGTCGATACGCCCCAAAGCACCATCCTTCGCCGCGCCTACATCCCGCAGGACGCCCACTCCTGGGCCAAGGAGTACACCAGCGAGGCGATCGATCGCTACAAGATCAGCGACTACACCCCTCTGTCCGAACCGGCGCCGAATCGACGTCATTTTTTTGGCAACCTGACCCGTGTCGCATGGGTGAACTGCAGCACACTCAACAACTGCAGCGACCGTCCGCCCTTGCTTTCGGTTGTCACGAATTCCACGACCCGGGTCTGGGAGTGGGCGTCGACCGAACGGCCCGTGCTGAGTTCAAGCAACAACGTCCACCGCGGTGCCCTGACCGACTACACGGTACGCGTAAGCGCCTGTGTCACCGGATTTACCGAGGGATGCAAGGCCTACGGCACGACGACGCCGATCTTCAAACCCGTCGGACTTCTGCACGAATTCGGCGAGAAGGATGCGGTGTTGTTCGGACTGCTCACTGGTAGCTACGACCGCAACCTTTCGGGCGGGCGCCTGCGCAAGGTCGTGGCCTCCTTCCAGGACGAGGTCGATGCGGCCACGGGCGCGTTCAAGCCGGCCGCGGCGATCGTTGGATCCTTCAACGCGCTGCGAATCCGCGACTTCAACAACCTCCGCAACGACAACGCTTACCGCTCGGGCTGGGCCGATAACCGCCCGCCCGTCGAAGGTGAATTCCGCGATTGGGGTAACCCGATCGGAGAAATGATGTACGAATCCTTGCGGTACTTCGCGGGCAAGAAGCGGCCCACGCCCGACTTCGCCGCACCCACCGCGGCCGCCGCAGCGGTAGATACGGCAATCGGGCTACCCGCACCCGACTGGGACGATCCCTATGACAGCACCAGCGCCGCCAAAGCGCCGATCTGTGCACGCGCCAATATGCTGGTGATCTCGGACACCAACCTGTCCTACGATTCCGATCAGGTACCCGGTGCCGATGCGAACTTTGCGCGATCGGGTTTCACGGGCGACCTCGAGGGCTTGCGGGTCACCCAAGAGGCTCAAACGATCACGCGCGGTGAACCCGAGGTCAAGGGCGACCGATTCATCGGGCAGTCGGGTGCGATCTTCGATTCCGCGCCGACTGCCAAGACAGTGGAGAGCCTGGGCAGCGTGCGAGGACTGGCGCCCGAAGAGCCGACCAAGCAGGGCAGCTACAGCGCGGCGGCGGTCGCCTATTTCGGCAAGCGCAGTGACCTGCGCGCCGACAAGGAGGGCCGCCAGAGTGTCGAGACCTTCGTCATCGCGCTGGCCTCCCCGCTACCGCGAATCGTGGTGCCAGTACCCGGCAACCGTCAGGTCACCCTGGTGCCCTTTGCCAAGACGGTGGGGGGGGAAGGCACCACGAACGCCAAGGGTGCCTACCAGCCGACCAACCAGATCGTCGATTTCTATGTGGAGCGCATCGCCAACTCGGGTCCAGCCGACCGTGACCCGTCCATCAACGGTGGCCGCTACCAAGCCCAGTTTCGGATCAGCTACGAGGACATGGAGCAGGGGGCGGACCACGAAATGGATGCGGTTGTGCAATACACCGTCACGCTCACAGCAGACGATCAGGTGACCGTACGGTTATCCCCAACGTACGCTGACGGAGGGTACAAGCACCGCATCGGCTACGTCATCTCGGGTACAGCGAAGGATGGCATCTACCTGGAGGTACAGGACGAGGCCGACGAAACACCCTATTTTCTGAACACCCCACCCGGGCGCAACCCAGGGGATTGCGATACAGCAGCGCTGCCGGATGATTGCAAGCGCCTCCCTTACCACCTGAAGGACGGTAGAACTCAGACCGAGACCGTGCGCACGTTCACGCCAGGTGCGGGCGCGACTGCGACCCTGCTGAAAGACCCGCTGTGGTACGCCGCCAAATGGGGCGCCTTTCGCGATTTCGACGGTAACGATCAACCCAACCTCCCAGGCGAGTGGGACGAAAACGGCGACGGCATCCCCGACGCCTACCTGTCCGTCCAAAACCCCTTGAAGCTGCGTGACGCCCTGCGCAAGACCTTGGACAACATCGTCGCCCGCGCGAGTTCCGCCAGCAGTCTGACCAGCAACAGCACCCGTGCGACCAGCAGCAGCCGCCTGTACCAGGCCATCTTCGACACTCAGCGCTGGTCCGGTGATCTTTTGGCCTGGCGGATCACGAACAGCGGCCTGGAAGCGACGCCCAACTGGCAGGCCTCGCAGCGGCTGCCTGCGTGGCAAGATCGCAGGATCTTCCTGCACACGACCGATCGCGGCGTGCAGTCACTTGCGCAGAACGGGCTGCCCGGTAGCTCGCAAGAGGTCGCCAACTACCTTCGCGGCGACCGCAGTCGGGAGGCGCACCAAGGCGGCGGCCTGCGTAACCGCAACAACCCTTTGGGCGACATCGTCCACACCTCACCGCTACACGAGCCCGAAACCGACACCGTCTACGTCAGCGCCAACGACGGCATGCTGCACGCCTTCAACGGCAGCGACGGCAAGGAGCTGTTCGCTTTCATCCCGCAGGCGGCAGTGGGCCGCATCGCGCAGCAGGCCTCGCTGACCTACAGCCGTCAATACCTGCTCGATGGCGAGCTGATCCGAGCACCTCGCGGGCCGCTGACCCAGAACCGCCGCTATCTGTACGCGCTGTTGGGGCGTGGCGGCAAGGGGCTGTTCTCCCTGAACGTCACCGACCCGACGCAGTTCGCCGCGACGGATTTGCTTTGGGACTACTCCGCCGGCGCCACGTCCGCTGGCGCCACTGATCCTGACCTCGGGCTGATGCTGGGGCGGCCCGTGATCACCCCCTTGAACAACGGCAAGCTGGGCGTGATCGTGGGCAACGGCTACAACAGTGACTCGGGCAAGGCGGTCCTGTACATCTTCATCATCCAGCCCAATGGTCGCCTCGAGCGTGTTCGCAAGATCGATACCGGTGCCGACGGCAACAACGGCTTGGCCGGACCGGCCATCCTGGACACCAACCAGGACGGCAAAGCCGATGTGGTCTATGCGGGCGACCTGCTGGGTAACGTCTGGCGCTTTGACATCGGATCCACCGATCCCGCGCTATGGGGCCTGAGCCTGAGGGGTACCCCCCTGTTTCGGGCGCGTGACGCGGCGGGCAAAGCCCAACCGATCACCGCGCCGCTGCTCGTCGCCGTCAATCAGCTGTCCAACAACGGACATCTGGGCAAGCCCTACGTCTTCTTCGGTACAGGGGCGTACTTCCGGCAAGACGATCCGGCCGATCCCAGCGTGCAGTCCTGGTACGGCCTGGTCGATGACGGCACGGCGATCTCTACGGGCCGCGCCGCGCTGCGACAACGCACCATCACGGCCACGGGCATGCTGGGGAACGTGCGGTCGCGCACCTTCTCGACGGCGGCCGAGGGCGACCTCCAAGGCCTGCGGGGTTGGTACCTGGACCTCAGCGGCGCCGCCGCCGGCGAGCGGACGGTGACGACCGCCCAGATCGCCCGACTCGCTGTGCCCGCGCTTGTGCTGAGCTCCATCATCCCCATCACCAACGACCCCTGCGTGGCGGGCGGGCGGGGCTTCGTCAACATGCTCGATCCTTTCACCGGCGGCGCGCTCACGGTCGGTGTGATCGATGTCAACGGCGACGGCGACTTCAGCAACGACAAGCTCGGCGACCGCTTGGTGGGGTCTGTCGATATGGGGGTCGGCTTTCCGAGTGAAGTCGTCTTGCTGCGCCGCCCCAATGGCACCACGATCGCCTTTGTGTCGGGCTCGGGCGGCACCGATCCACAAAGCCTCAATGCCGGCGCCGGTATCGGCTCGCTCGTCGTCAAGAGCGCCACGCAGAGCGGGCGCCGCATCGTCTGGCGGGAAATCATCCAGGACTGACCATGACGACACACCCCCCAACAACCCGCGGCTTCACCCTGATCGAGCTGATGATCGTCATGGCCGTGATCGGCGTGCTGTCGGCGGTGGCCTACCCGGCCTATCAGGCCCATGTCCTGCGCACGCACCGCGCTGTCGCCGCGGCCTGCCTGCAGGAGCTGGCGCTGCAGATGGAGCGGCGCTACACCCTGACCATGGTCTATAACCAGCCCGCCGCGCTGCCGGCTGCGACTTGCACCGCCGCCGCCGCAGGTCGCTATCAATTCGTCTTCGGCGTCGCGCCCGGGGCAGCCGCCGGCGCACAGGTCGGACCTACCGCTGCCAGCTACCAGCTGCATGCGATTCCCCAAGGCGCGCAAGCCAATGACGCAGACTGCGGCGCCTTGGGGCTAGACCACCAGGGGGTGCGAACGCACGCGGGCAACGCGGCCGATGTACAGTCCTGCTGGCGTTGACTCCCGCCCGCTGCCGACTTGACCGCCCCCGAAGACCCGATCACCCGCGCCCTGGCCCTGGCCGAGCGCTCCCTGTTCCTCTCCAGCCCCAATCCGCATGTGGGCTGCGTGATCACGTCCGCCAACGGGCGCGTGCTTGGCGAAGGTCATACCCAGGCCGCTGGCAGCGCCCATGCCGAAATCATGGCCCTGCGCGATGCCCATACGCGCGGACACGACGTGCGGGGTGCCACTGCGTGGGTGACCCTGGAGCCCTGCGCCCACGTGGGCCGCACCGGCCCCTGCTGCGACGCACTGGCCAGCGCGGGCATCGCGCGCGTGGTGGCCTCCCTGGTCGATCCGAATCCGAAGGTGGCGGGCCAAGGCCTGGCGCGCCTGCGTGCGGCGGGTGTCACGGTGGAAACCGGCCCGGGCGCCGGCGCTTCGCGTGAACTGAACATCGGTTTTTTCAGCCGCATGATCCGCGGCACGCCCTGGATACGCCTGAAGGTCGCGGCCTCGCTCGATGGCACCACGGCCCTGGACAACGGCCAGAGCCAGTGGATCACGGGCGAGCTCGCCCGCGCCGACGGCCATGCCTGGCGGGCCCGCGCCTGCGCCCTCCTCACCGGCATCGGCACCGTGCTCGAAGACGACCCGCGCCTGGACGTGCGCGGGGTCGACACGCCGCGCCAGCCCACCTTGGTGGTGGTAGACAGCCGTCTGGAATTGCCGACCTCGGCCCGCCTGTTCCAGTCTGAGCGCCCCGTCTGGGTCTACACCGCGGTGGATGACCCCGCCCGGCGCGCCGCGCTGGAGGCACGTGGTGCCACCATCATCACCCTGCCCGGGCCGGGCGCGAAGGTCGATCTGGGCGCCATGCTGCAGGACCTGGGTCGCCGTGAGATCAACGAATTGCACGTCGAAGCCGGTCACAAGCTCAATGGCTCGCTGGTGCGCGAAGGCTGGGTCGACGAGTTCCTGGTGTACCTGGCCCCCACCCTCCTGGGCCCCGGCCGGGGTATGGCGGCCATCGGGCCGCTGGCCCGCCTGGACCAGGGCCTGCGGCTGGAGTTCGTCTCCAGCCAGGCAGTCGGCCCGGACCTGCGGGTGCGGGCCCGGGTGGCAGGGCGCGCGCACTTTTAGACGCCCTGGCCAATCCCTGCGAAAATACCGGGATGTTCACCGGCATCATCACCGGCGTGGGGCGCATCGTCGCCGTCCACGACCTCGGAAGTTCTTTGCAGTACGGCAAGCGCCTGACCCTGGAGACGCCTGCCGGCTACCTCGATGATGTGGGCCTGGGCGACAGCATCGCCCTCAATGGCGCGTGCATGACGGTCACCACGCTGGAGACCGCCCAACGCCGCTTCACGATCGACATTTCCGCCGAATCCCTAGCCCGCACTGCCGGTCTGGCGCAGCCCGAAACCCCCATCAACCTCGAAAAGGCCCTGCGCGCCCACGACCGCCTGGGCGGTCACATCGTGTCGGGTCATGTCGATGGCATCGGCCATGTGAGCCACTTCGCGCAGGTCGGCGAGAGCTGGGAGCTGCGCGTGATGGCACCCGCCGCCTTGGGTAAGTACCTGGCCTACAAGGGCTCGATCACCGTCAACGGTGTGAGCCTCACGGTCAATGACGTGAAGGACACCCCCTCGGGCTGCGAGGTCAGCATCAACCTGATTCCCCATACCGTGCAAAACACGGCCCTGCATGCCCTGGCGCCCGGCGTCGCCGTCAACCTCGAGATCGACCTGATCGCCCGTTACGTCGAGCGCATGCTCGGCGACGCCCTGTTGCCGAAAGCCACACCATGAACGCCCGCACACCCTCCCCAGCCCCCGTGGCCATCTCGCCCGTGCAAGACATCGTGGCCGACCTGCGCGCCGGCCGCATGGTGATCCTGGTCGATGAAGAAGACCGCGAGAACGAAGGCGATCTGGTCCTGGCCTCCGACCATGTCACGCCCGATGCGATCAATTTCATGGCGCGCTTTGGCCGCGGCCTGATCTGCCTGACCCTCACCCGCGAGCGCTGCGAGCGCCTGCAGCTGCCGCCCATGGCCACGCGCAACGGCACCAAGCATGCCACCGCCTTCACCGTGTCCATCGAAGCGGCCGAGGGCGTGACCACCGGCATTTCCGCCGCCGACCGCGCCCGCACCGTGCAGGCGGCCGTCACCCAGCATGCGCGCCCCGAGGATCTGGTACAGCCGGGTCACATCTTCCCGCTACAAGCAGTCGACGGCGGTGTGCTGATGCGCGCCGGTCACACCGAGGCCGGCTGCGACCTGGCGGCCATGGCGGGTCTGACCGCCTCGTCCGTGATCTGCGAGATCATGAAAGACGACGGCACCATGGCCCGCCTGCCCGATCTGCAGGTGTTTGCCGCCGAACACGGGCTGAAGATCGGCACCATCGCCGACCTGATCGAATACCGCAGCCGCCATGAATCCCTGGTGCGCAAAATCGGCTCGCGTCCCTTGAAAACCGCCTACGGCGAGTTCACTGCCCACGCCTGGCAGGACACCCCCAGCCAAGGCCTGCACCTGGCGCTGGTGATGGGCCAGTGGCAAGCGCAAGACGTGGTGCCTGTGCGTGTGCACGAGCCGCTGTCGGTACTCGATGCCCTTGAGGTCGGTCGCACGATGCACTCCTGGAGCCTGGATGCCGCTTTGGGCCATGTGGCGCGTGAGGGCCGTGGCGTGGTGGTGCTGCTCAATGCAGGCGAATCCGCCGCGCAGCTGCTGGCCCAATTCGAAGGCACAGCGCGTTCGGCGCAAGCCCCCGAGCGCGGTCGCATGGACCTGCGCACTTACGGCATCGGCGCCCAGATCATTCGCGAGTGCGGCGTGCAACGCATGACCCTGCTGGGCGCACCGCGCCGCATGCCCAGCATGACCGGCTACGGCCTGGAAGTCGTCGGCTACACCCAAGCCGCCTGAGCGCACAAGGAACCCCCACCCATGCAAGACGCAGACAAGGGACAGGCCGATTCGCTGGACGGCCAGGGCCTGAAAATCGGCATCGTCCAGGCCCGCTTCAACACCAGTATCACGAATGCACTGGCCACCGCCTGCCGCGGCGAACTGACCCGCCTGGGCGTACACGGCGACGACATCACCCAGGTCTTCGTGCCGGGCGCCCTCGAGATCCCACTGGCCCTGCAGGCCCTGGCCGATCGTGGCGGCTATGACGCCCTGATCGCCCTGGGCTGCATCATCCGCGGCGAAACCTACCACTTCGAGTTGGTGGCCAACGAATCCGCCGCTGGCGTCACGCGCGTCGGCCTCGACTATCGCCTCCCCATCGCCAACGTGATCCTCACCACCGAAAACCTGGAGCAGGCCCTGGCCCGCCAGACCGAAAAAGGCGTCGACGCCGCCCGCGTGGTGATCGAGATGTGCAGGCTCATCGAACAGATCGGACGGGTCGCATGACCGACCCCAAGCCCACCTCAGGCAAGACCGCCACCGGCGCCCGCAAGGCCTCGGCCAAGTCGGCCCGCACCCGCGCACGGGAGTTCGCGCTGCAAGCCCTTTACCAACACCTGGTCGGGGGCAACGAGGCCCAGGCCATCGACGTCTTCACACGCGACCTGGCCGGCTTTCACAAGGCCGATTCGGCGCATTACGACGCCCTCCTGCATGGCTGCGTGCGCGAAGCCGCTGAACTCGATGCCATGGTGGTGCCCCTGCTCGATCGCAAGCTCGAAGAGATCTCGCCGATCGAGCGCGCCGTGATGTGGATTGGCGTCTACGAGTTTCAGCATGCGGCCGATGTGCCCTGGCGCGTGGTGATCAACGAATGCGTGGAGCTGGCCAAGGAATTCGGCGGCACCGACGGTCACAAGTACGTGAACGCGGTCCTCAACGGCCTGGCGCCCCGCCTGCGACCCGCAGAAGTCGAGGCGGATCGCGCGACCGCCCGGGCTCAGTGATGCCCGCCGCCTCCAACACCTCCCCCCTGCGCCTGGCGGGCCGGGCTCAGCGCGTAGAACCCTTTTACGTGATGGAGGTGGCCAAGGCCGCCGCCGAGCTGGCCGAGCGGGTGCGCGGTACCGACCGCCCGATGATCTTCCTGAACATCGGCGAACCCGACTTCAGCGCACCGCCCTTGGTGCAGGACGCCGCGCAGCGCGCCATACGCGATGGCACCACCCAGTACACGCCCGCCACCGGCCTGCCCGAGCTGCGTGAACGTATCAGCGGCTGGTACCACACGCGTTTCGGGATCGAGGTGCCAGCGCGCCGCATCGTGGTCACAGCGGGCGCATCGGCTGCCCTGCACCTGGCCTGCCTGGCCCTGATCGAGGCTGGCGACGAGGTGCTGATGCCCGATCCCAGCTATCCGTGCAACCGCCAGTTTGTGCAGGCTGCCGAAGGCCGTGCCGTGATGGTGCCCACCACGGCCGATCATCGTTTCCAACTGAGCGCCGACCAGGTCGAGGCCCACTGGGGCCCGCGCACGCGCGGCGTGCTGATCGCCTCGCCGTCCAACCCCACGGGCACCTCGCTGCACCCGCAGGCGCTCGCGCGCATCCACGAGGTGATCCGGCGCCGCGGCGGCGTGCTGCTGCTCGACGAGATCTATCTGGGTCTGAGCCATGACGACACTTTCGGCGCCAGCGGTCTGGCGCTGGGCGAGGACGTGATCAGCCTCAACAGCTTCTCCAAGTACTTCAACATGACCGGCTGGCGACTGGGCTGGCTGGTGGTGCCCGAGGCCCTGGTCGGCGTGATCGAGCGCCTGGCGCAACACCTCTTTATCTGCCCGAGCACCGTGGCGCAACACGCCGCCCTGGCCTGCTTCGAAGCGGAGAGCCTGGCCGAATACGAGCGTCGGCGGGCGCAGTTCAAGGCGCGGCGCGACTACTTCATTCCGCAGCTGCAGGCCCTGGGCCTGCCCGTGCCGGTGGTGCCCGATGGTGCCTTCTATGCCTGGGCCGACTGCAGCGACTGGTGCAAACGACTGGGCGTCGCCAGCAGCTGGGAGCTGGCCTTCGAGATCCTGCACAAGGCCCATGTGGCTGTCACCCCGGGACGCGACTTCGGCACGGCCGACACCGCGCGGTTCATCCGCTTTTCCACGGCCAGCTCGATGGCGCAATTGCAGGGGGCCGTCGAGCGCCTGCAGGCCCTGCGGGCAGCCATGGCGTGAGGCGCGGCGATGGACTTTGAGTTTCCGATCCGCGTCTACTGGGAAGACACCGATGCCGGTGGCATCGTCTTCTACGCCAATTACCTGAAGTTTTTCGAGCGTGCGCGTACCGAGTGGCTGCGGTCGCTGGGCGTATCGCAGCAGTCGCTGCGCGCGGACACGGGCGGCATGTTTGTGGTGACCGATACCGCGGTGCGTTATCTGCGGCCTGCGGTGCTCGATGATCTGTTGCATGTGAGCGCGCGCATCGAAACCGCAGGCCGTGCCAGCCTCACGATCGCGCAGGAAGCCCGGTGCGCCCGCGATGGCCGGATTCTGGCCACCGGCACCATCCGGATCGGGTGGGTGGAAATCGCCTCCATGAGCCCTGCGAAAATCCCCGACAACGTCCTCAAGGCCCTTCAGGCCCCGCCGCCATGAACCCTAATATGTCCATCCTCCACCTGGTGATGAACGCCAGCTTCGTGGTGCAGGCCGTGATGGTCTTGCTGCTGCTGGTGTCGCTGGCCAGTTGGGCCGCCATCTTCCGCAAGCTGTTTGACCTCAAACGGGTCAAGGCACTGAACGAAGAGTTCGAGGAATCCTTTTATTCGGGCGCGACGCTCAACGAACTCTTTGCGTCGGCCGTGAAGAACGCCAAGAAGGTCGGTCCGATGGAGCGCATCTTCGCCTCGGGCATGCGCGAGTTTCAGAAGCTGCGCGAGCGCCGCATCACTGACCCGGGATCGCTGCTTGATGGCACGCGTCGCGCCATGCGCGCCGCCTATCAACGTGAGATGGACGCGGTCGAAAGCCAGCTGTCCTTCCTGGCCACTGTGGGCTCGGTCTCACCCTATGTGGGCCTGTTTGGCACGGTGTGGGGCATCATGCATGCCTTTACCGGCCTGGCCAGCCTGCAGCAGGTCACCCTGGCCACGGTCGCACCCGGCATTGCGGAGGCGTTGGTCGCCACCGCCATTGGCCTGTTCGCGGCCATCCCGGCGGTAGTGGCCTACAACCGTTTTGCGCGCGATGTCGATCGCGTGGCCAACAAGCTGGAGACCTTCATCGAGGAGTTCTCCAACATCCTGCAACGCAACGTCGGCGCAGGCTCTGCGCCGACCCCCTGAGCATGCCCGCCGTCTCCTCGCGCGGCCGGGGCCGCCGCACCATCAGCGAGATCAATATGGTGCCCTTCATCGACGTGATGCTGGTGCTGCTGATCATCTTCATGGTGACCGCGCCCCTGATCACGCCCAGCCTGATCGAGCTGCCCAGTGTCGGCAAGGCCAATCGCCAGCCTGACCAGAAGATCGAGATCGTGATCGCCAAGGACGAGACCCTGGAGATGAAGCTGGACGATCGCAGTCAGCGCCTGGGCCTGGCCGAAGTAGCTGCCGCCATCCAGCGCGTACAGGCGGGCCGCGAGCCTGGCGCCAGTGCGGTGGTGATCAGCGCTGACCGCAGCGTCAAGTACGAGACTGTGGTGCGCGTGATGGACACCCTGCAGCGCGCGGGCGTGCAACGCGTTGGACTGTCAGTACAACTGGCACCAGAAGCTCGATAGCGCCCCCGCGCATGACCGCCACGGCACGTCCAATTGAATTGGGTCCGCCGCCCCCACCAGGCCAAGGACCTGCCTGGGGCATGGCGGTCCTGGCCCATGCGATTTTGCTGGCGGCGCTGACCTGGGGCGTCACCTGGCAGCACCAGGACACCCTACTCACCGCCGAGGCCGAACTGTGGTCGGCGCAGGTGCAACAGGCCGCGCCGCCGCTGCAGGAGGCCCCGCCGCCACCGCCACCGCCGCCGCCTGTGGCCACCCCCATGGCCCCGCCGCCGCCCGCCGTTCGGCAGGCCGATATCGCGCTCGAGCGCGACAAGAAGCGGCTGGAGCTCGAGAAAAAGAAGCAAGACGCCGAGAAAGCCGAAGCCAAGAAAAAAGCCGAAGCCGAGAAAAACCGCCTGGACGAACAGAAAAAACGCGAGGCCCAGGAAAAAGCGGCCAAGGACAAGGCGCAAGAACAGGTCAAAGCCCGTGCGCGTGAGGAAGCCGAGGCCAAACAGGCGGAGGTACTGCGCCAAGAAAACCTGCGCCGCATGCAGGGGCTGGCGGGTGCAACGGGTGCGGCCAATGCCACCGGCAATGCCACCCAGTCCTCCGGTCCCTCAGACAGCTACGCGGGCCGCATCCGCGCGCGCATCAAGCCCAACATCGTGTTCACGGAGGATGTGACCGGCAACCCGGTCACCGAAGTGGAAGTGCGCATGGCGCCAGACGGCACCATCACGCAGCGCCGCATCACCAAGCCCAGCACCTCCAAGACCTGGGACGACGCGGTACTGCGCGCCCTGGAGCGCACCGCCAAATTGCCGACCGACGTGGACGGCCGGGTGCACACCCCCTTGATCATGACCTTCCGGCCGCGGGACTGAAGTCGGCTAAGCCCCTCAGGCCGTTTCGTAGACGATCTGCGCCTGGCCCGCATCGGCCTGGGCCATCCAGCTGGCCAACGCCGCATCACTCGGAAAGAACTTCGCCTCGTCACCCAATTGCAGTTCGGCCGTCGCCTGATCGCGCCGCACCGCCAGACGCACGGGCAAACCCCGCAGCAGCTCGCCCTGCTCGCTTTGCACGCGCTGCGGCGGGAACTCGCGCACCAGTCGATGCACGTCGGGCGCGCGCCCGTTGACGGCCAC
Organism: Comamonadaceae bacterium; assembly: GCA_947463025.1. GTDB lineage: Bacteria > Pseudomonadota > Gammaproteobacteria > Burkholderiales > Burkholderiaceae_C > Ramlibacter. The sequence goes on along the minus strand of CANHSE010000001.1, from coordinate 18,542 downwards.
GCGCAGGTACTTGCCAAAGCGGCAACGCGCGGTGGCCAGATCCCAGACCTGCTGCGCCACCAGACGAAAGCCCCCCGAGCGACGATCGGGCCGGATAGAGGCCATGACGATCACCAGTTCATCGTCTTTGAGCAGGTTACGGCTTGCGTTCAGGAGAGCCTCGTCGGCGGTGGCCTCCATGGCAGCGGACTTGTCGTCCAGCCGGAAGATCCCCAGCTTGCCCTTCTCGGTGTTGATCACCCGCAGGTCGCTCACGATGCCGGCCAGCAGCTGGGGCTCACGCGAGTCCATCAGCTCGGAGACGCTACGCCGAACAAAGCGGCGCACCTCGGCGCTGACCTCATCGAACAGGTGGCCTGAGAGGTAAAAGCCCACGGCCGTCTTCTCGTAACTCAGACGCTCGCGCACGCCCCAGGGTAGGGCCTCGACCAGATCCGGCTCCTGGGTGCTGGCACCGTGGGTGCCTTCGTCCATGTCAAACAAGCCGCCCTGGTTGGCGTTGGCCTCGGCCGCCGCTGCGAAATCGAAGGCGCGGTCGATGGAGGCGACCAGAGCCGCCCGATTGAGTTGCAGGGAATCGAAGGCGCCCGCCTTGATCAGGGCTTCGACGGTGCGCTTGTTCAGGCGCGTGCGATCCACCCGCTTGCAAAAGTCGAACAGGCTCGTGTAGGGGCCGCCTTCTTCGCGGGCGCGCACGATGGCCTCAATCGCCTGCTGGCCAGTTCCCTTAATCGCCCCCAAACCGTATCGAATCACCTTGTCGGAGATGGGCTCGAAGCGGTGCACGCCGCGGTTGACATCGGGCGATTCGAAGGTCAGGCCGAAGTTCTTGACGGCATCCTCGAACAAGACCTTGAGCTTGTCGGTGTCGTCCATTTCCACGGTCATGTTGGCGCAGAAGAATTCGGCCGTGTAGTGGACCTTGAGCCAACCCGTGTGATACGCCAACAGAGAGTAGGCGGCCGCGTGCGACTTGTTAAAGCCGTAGCCGGCAAACTTCTCCATCTGGTCAAAGATGTCGTCGGCCTTCTCGGCATCGATGCCGTTCTTGGCCGCCCCCGCCCGGAAGATTTCGCGGTGCTGCGCCATCTCCTCGGCCTTCTTCTTGCCCATGGCCCGCCGCAGCAGGTCGGCGCCACCCAGCGTGTAGCCGCCCAGGATCTGCGCCGTCTGCATCACCTGCTCCTGATAGACCATGATGCCGTAGGTCTCGGACAGCATGTCGGCCACCAGCGGGTGCGGATACTCCACCTCCTCGCGTCCGTGCTTGCGGGCCACGAAGCTGGGGATCAGGTCCATGGGGCCTGGCCGATACAGCGCGTTCAGAGCGATGAGGTCTTCCAGTCGCGTGGGTCGTGCATCGCGCAGCATGCCTTGCATGCCGCGACTTTCAAACTGGAACACCGCTTCGGTCTTGCCCTCGGCGAACAGCTTGTAGGTGGCCGCGTCATGGAGCGGCAGGTCTTCGAACGCGAAGTTTTCGCGGCCCTTGTGGCGCGCGCGGATGAAGTCCTTGGCGATCTCCAGGATGGTGAGGGTGGCCAGGCCCAGAAAGTCGAACTTGACCAGACCCGCAGCCTCCACATCGTCCTTGTCGTACTGGCTCACCGCGGAATCGCTGCCAGGCTGCTGATACAGCGGGGTGAAGTCGGTCAGCTTGCCCGGCGCGATCAACACGCCGCCGGCATGCATACCGACGTTGCGGGTGAGACCCTCGAGCTTTTGCGCCAGCCCCAGCAGGGTCTTGACCTCGTCCTCGCGCGCCAGACGCTCGGCCAGGATCGGTTCGACCTCCAAGGCGCCCGCAATCGTGATGTGCTGGCCCGGCTTGTTCGGAATGAGCTTGCTGATGCCATCGCAGAACGTGTAGCTCATATCCAGCACGCGGCCCACATCGCGGATGGCGGCGCGTGCGGCCATGGTGCCGAAGGTGGCGATCTGACTGACCGCATCGCGCCCGTACTTGTCCTTGACGTATTCGATGACGCGGTCGCGATTGCCTTGGCAAAAGTCGATGTCGAAGTCGGGCATGGACACCCGCTCGGGGTTCAAGAAACGCTCGAACAGCAGGTTGTATTGGAGGGGGTCCAGGTCGGTGATGCGCAACGCGTAGGCCACGAGCGAGCCTGCGCCCGAGCCCCGGCCCGGGCCCACCGGGCAGCCGTTTTGCTTGGCCCAGTTGATGAAGTCACCCACGATTAAGAAGTAGCCGGGGAACCCCATCTTGAGGATGGTGTGGATCTCGAACTCGAGCCGCTCAACGTAGCGGGGCATCTCCTTCGCACGCTGACCCTCGTCGGGATACAGGTGCGCCATGCGCTCCTTCAGGCCCTCATGCGAGGCGTAGCGGAAGTACTCGTCGATCGGCATCCGGCGGCCATCGACTTCAGGGGTTGGGAACTCGGGCAGGCGGGGCTTGCCCAATTCGAGCGTGAGGTTGCAGCGGCGCGCGATCGCCAGGGTGTTCGCCACGGCCGCAGGCAGGTCGTCAAAGAGCGCCTGCATCTGCGCGGCGCTCTTGAAGTACTGATCGCGGGTGAACTTACGCACGCGGCGTGCGTTGCCCAGGATCTCTCCTTCGGCGATGCACACGCGGGCCTCATGGGCCTCGTAGTCGTCTGCGGTCAGAAACTGCACCGGGTGGGTGGCCACGACGGGGAGCTTGAGGCTGGCGGCCAGTTGCACGGTGGCGGCGACATGGGCTTCGTCATCGGGGCGGCCGGCGCGCTGTACCTCCAGATAGAAGCGATGCGGGAATATCGAGGCCAGCGTGATGGCCACTTCGCTGGCGCGCTGGCGATCGCGGTACTGGCCCTGGGCCAGGGCCTGGCCCACCGGACCGGCTTGCGCGCCAGACAGCAGCAGCAGCCCCTCACCCAGCTCCTGCAGCCATTCGAGCTTGCAGGTGCCCTGGGCACGCACGACGTTGCGCGTCCAGGCGCGTGCCAGCAACTCGCACAGATTCAGATAGCCCTGGTGGTTTTGCACCAGCAGCAGCACGCGCGCGGACTGGCTGTCTTCGGTGCCCAGGCCCTGAAGCCAGACCTCGGCGCCGACCAAGGGCTTGACGCCGGCGCCGCGTGCGGCCTTGTAGAACTTGATGGCGCCAAACAGGTTGTTCAGGTCGGTGATCGCCAGCGCGGGCTGTGCGTCGGCCGCGGCGGCCCCCACGGTGTCGTCGATGCGGCAGGTGCCATCCACGACGGAGAATTCGGAGTGCAGGCGCAGGTGAACAAACATGCCTTCATTGTAGGAAGTCGCGGGGCAGCGGCCGCGCCTAAAATCGCATGCCTGTGCCCCCAATCCTCAACGTTTCCGCTTACAAGTTCGTCCCTTTAGACGACTGCGAAGCCCTGCGCGATCGCCTGCGGGATCAGTCCCAGGCTGCGGGATTGCGCGGGACCATCCTGCTGGCGCAGGAAGGGATCAATCTTTTTCTGGCGGGCGAGGCGGTGGCTTTGCGCGGCTTCCTGGCCGACCTGCAGGTCGATCCGCGCCTTGCCGGATTGCCGGTGAAGGAAAGCTGGTCGCAGGCGGCGCCCTTTCGCAAGATGCAGGTGAAGGTCAAGCGCGAAATCATCCGCATGAACCACCCGACCATCCAGCCGCAGGCGGGGCGCGCGCCCGCCATCGATGCCGCCACGGTGCGTCGCTGGTTGGACCAGGGGCATGACGATGCGGGCCGGCCGGTGGTGACTCTGGATACGCGCAATGCCTTTGAAGTGGACCACGGCACGTTCGAGGGCGCGATCGATTGGCGTATTACGAAGTTCAGTGATTTTCCTGCGGCGGTGCAGGCGCATCGGGCCGATCTGGAAGGCAAGACTGTCGTGAGCTTTTGCACCGGGGGGATCCGCTGCGAGAAGGCGGCGATTTACCTGCGCGAGGCGGGGCTGGAGTCGGTGTGGCAGCTCGATGGCGGGATCCTCAAGTACTTCGAGGAAACCGGCGGAGCCCACTTTCGCGGGAACTGCTTTGTGTTTGACGAGCGGCGGGCGCTCGATCCGGGGTTGGGGACCGTCAGCACGCAGTCAGCGCCACCACAGCTTTCTCACAACCTTTTCAAGGATTGACCTCTAAATTCGGCGGCTTTGCATCATCGCCGGAGGTCTCTTGAAGTTCCTGCTCGCCGTCGCCAGCCTCATCGACTGGCTCAATGACCGCCTGGGGGTGTTTGCCAAATGGGCTGTCACGCTGGCCTGCGTCATCAGCGCAGGCAACGCCTTCATCCGCTACGGCCTGGACATCAGCTCCAATGCCTGGCTCGAAATCCAGTGGTATCTGTTCGGTGCGTGCGTCATGCTCGGCGCGCCTCAAGTGCTACGCCTGAACGAACACGTGCGGGTAGACATCTTCTATGGCAAGTTATCCAGCCACAGACGGGTTTGGATCGATCTGCTCGGGCTGATCTTTTTCCTGATGCCGGCGATGGCGGTGCTGCTCCATCACAGCTGGCCACTGTTCCTCAGCATGTACCGCAGCGGCGAGATGTCGAGTAACGCAGGTGGCCTGATCCGATGGCCCGCCATGCTGCTGCTGCCTCTGGGCTTCATCTTGATGATGCTGCAGGGCCTGTCTGAAATCATCAAGCGCATGGGATGGCTGACCCACTCCTATGAGATGGACATCCACTACGAAAGGCCCCTGCAATGACGCTGGACAACTTCCCGCCCGTCATGTTTGGCGGGCTGATCCTCATCATGCTGATCGGATTCCCGGTCGCGTTTTCCTTGGCCGCGTTGGGTCTGGTGTGCGGTTTCTATTCGGTAAGCATGGGGTGGTTCCCAGCCCAGTTCATGGCCAACCTGCCTCTGAATGTCTTCGGCATCCTGTCCAACGAGCTGCTGCTGGCAATTCCCTTCTTCACGCTCATGGGCGCCATCCTCGAAAAGTGCGGCTTGGCAGAAGACATGCTCGACTCCATGGGCCAGTTGTTCGGTCCGGTTCGCGGGGGGCTGGGTTACTCGGTGATCATCGTCGGCTTCATCCTGGGCGCCATCACTGGCACCGTCGCCGGCCAGGTGATCGCCATGGCCATGATCTCGCTGCCCGTGATGATGCGCTACGGCTACAACATGCGCTATGCCACTGGCGTGCTGGCGGCCTCGGGCACCATCACACAGTTGGTGCCGCCCTCGCTGGTGCTGGTGGTCATGGCCGACCAGCTTGGACGCTCGGTCGGCGACATGTACAAGGGCGCCTGGGGCCCCTCGATCCTGCAGGTGCTGCTGTTCGCGCTCTACACCTTCATCCTCACGCGCTTGAAGCCCGAGCATGTGCCCGGTGTTCCGCGCGAAGCCCGTACGCTGGACGGTTGGGCGCTTTGGAAGAAATGCCTGCGCGGCATCATCCCCTCGGCGGTGCTGATCTTCGCGGTTCTGGGCAGCATGGGTGGGCTCCCTGGTATCGACCATGCCATCGCCACCCCCACGGAGGCGGGCGCCATGGGGGCCTTTGGCGCCTTCCTGCTGGCCGCCCTGCATCGCCGCCTGTCCTGGGGTCTGATGCAAGAAGCCATGGCCGGCACCATGCGCATCACCGCCATGGTGGTCTTTATCCTGATCGGGTCGCGCGTGTTCTCACTGGTGTTCCAGGGCGTGGATGGCGCGCGCTGGGTGGAGCACTTGCTGTCGCACCTGCCCGGCGGCCAGATTGGCTTCCTGCTGGCGGTCAACGTATTCATCTTCTTCCTGGCGTTCTTCCTCGACTTCTTCGAAATCGCCTTCATCATCTTGCCGCTGCTCGGGCCCGTGGCCGAGAAAATGGGGATCGACCTCATTTGGTTCGGGGTGCTTCTGTGCGTGAACATGCAGACCAGCTTCATGCACCCGCCCTTTGGCTTCGCTTTGTTCTACCTGCGCGGGATCTCCGACACCCTGTACAAGAACGGCGCCCTGCCCGCCCCGGTCGAATCCAAAGACATCTACCTGGGCTCCATCCCCTGGATCCTGTTGCAGTTGACCCTGGTGGTGACTGTCATCTTCGTGCCCGAAGTCGTGACGATGATGCTGGATCAGGCGCCGACCATCGACCCCGACAAGGTTCAGATCGAGATGCCCGTCATGGGGGATGCGCCCTCGGACCTGCCGCCCGCAACAGCGCAGGACGAGCAAAAAGCCATCGACGACCTGTTCAAGACACCACCCGCCGAAGGCACGCGCCCATGAGCGTCGCAGCTGAGGCGATGACCCTGCGTGGACCGGCCTTCCCGATCGGGGTGCGCCTGCTGGCCAGCGTCCTGGTGGCGAGCCTGATGCACTGGGCGATCCGCAGCCTGGACGAACTCGCCGGCGTACGCTGGACCATCTGGACAGGCGTTGGGGTGGTGGGCGCGATGGCGCTGGTGGTCTGGAGTCTGGTGTGGATGTGGCGCAGTCGCACCGGCGTCGATGCCGAGGGCATCCACCAAAGCTGGATACGTGACAAGCGGGTGGCGTGGCGCGATATCACCCAAGCGCGCCTGATCGCCATCCCCTACCTCGATGGCCTGATCACGCCCCGGCTGGTGGTGCGCCCACGCGGCGGCGGTGTGGTCGTGTTCCACAGCGCCGATCCGCGCGTGCTGGGGGCCTTCGCGGCGTATGTCACCACGGGCGTGCCGCCGATCGCAGCACAAGCCTGAAGCGCGGGCCCGCTAGGGGCCCCCACCCCCCTTAGTGCAGCTTGACACCCGTCTTAGCCTGCAAGGCTTCGCGGGTCACGCCGGGCGCGAGCTCCACCACCTTCAGGCCCTGCGGCGTCACATCCATCACGGCCAGGTCAGTGATGATGCGGTCCACCACCCCCACGCCGGTGAGCGGCAGGGTGCACTGGGGCAGGATCTTGAGATCTTCGGTGCCGTCCTTTTTCTTGGCGACGTGCTCCATCAGGATGATGACGCGCGGCACACCGGCGACCAGGTCCATGGCGCCGCCCATGCCCTTGACCATCTTGCCGGGAATCATCCAGTTGGCCAGGTCGCCTTTTTCGCTGACCTGCATCGCGCCCAGGATGGACAGGTTGATCTTGCCGCCACGGATCATGGCAAACGACTGGTCACTGCCGAAGATGGCCGAACCCTTGATCGTGGTGACGGTCTGCTTGCCAGCGTTGATCAAGTCGGCGTCGACCTCGTCTTCATACGGGAAGGGGCCGATGCCCAGCATCCCGTTCTCACTTTGCAGCCACACCTCGACATGGTCGGGGACGTGGTTGGCCACCAGCGTCGGGATGCCGATGCCGAGGTTCACGTAGAAGCCGTCCTGCAATTCCTGCGCCGCGCGCGCGGCCATTTCGTCTTGAGTCCAGGGCATGAAGGGTCTCCTTTACTTGCGGGGCCGGGTGGTGCGCTTCTCGATGCGCTTCTCGGGCGTGGGGTTGTGCACGATGCGGTGCACATAGATCCCCGGCAGGTGCACGTCGTCCGGGGCCAGCTCGCCGGTGGCGACGATGCGCTCGACTTCCACGATGCAGACCTTGCCCGCCGTAGCGGCCGCCGGGTTGAAGTTGCGGGCGGTGAGGTTAAAGCGCAGATTGCCCGAGCGGTCGGCGATGTCGGCCTTGACCAGCGCAATGTCGGGGAACAGGGCGTGCTCCATGACGTAGGTCTCGCCGCCGAATTCGCGCAGCTCTTTGCCCTCGGCCACCATCGTGCCCACACCGGTCTTGGTGAAGAAGGCGGGGATGCCCGCGCCGCCGGCGCGCAGCTTCTCGGCCAGCGTGCCCTGGGGCGTGAACTCCAGCTCGAGCTCGCCGGCCAGGAACTGGCGCTCGAACTCCTTGTTCTCGCCCACATAGCTGGCGATCATCTTCTTGATCTGCCGCGTCTCCAGCAGCTTGCCCAGCCCAAAGCCGTCCACACCGGCGTTGTTGGAGATCGCAGTGAGGTTCTTGACGCCACTCTCACGCACGGCCTCAATCAAGGCCTCGGGAATGCCGCACAGGCCGAAGCCGCCCACGGCAATGAGCTGCCCGTCGCGCAGGACGCCTTCGAGCGCCTTCGCAGCAGAGGGAAAAATCTTGTTCACGGAAATGGGTCTCCTATGGGAAACCCCGGCGCGCCGCGCGCCGGAGAGTCGCTACGATACTACTTAATCCGTTACGTAGTTTCCCCTAAAGATCCGCCCTATGGACGTCGACTACCGCACTGCCTTCGACCTGGCGCCCGTGGGGCTGTGCCTGTCGAGGAACCGCGGGATCGTCGACTGCAACCAGGCGTTGTGCGAGATGTTCGCGGCCCCGCGCGAGCAGTTGATCGGGCAGACCTTTCAGGTGCTGTACCCCAGCGCCGACGAATACGAGCGACTGGGCGCGCGCATGGCCCCCATCCTCAATGCCCGCGGCTCGTATGCCGACGACCGCATCATGAAGCGCGCCACCGGCGAGTTGTTCTGGTGCCATGTGATGGGGCGCGCGCTGGTGCCGGGCGCGCCGCACGAGGCGGGGATCTGGTCGTTCGAAGACCTGAGCGAGCAGCGACCTGTAGGCGCCGAACTCACCCCACGCGAACGTGAAGTGGCCGCGCGCCTGCTCGATGGCATGACGTCCAAGGAAATCGGCAAGGCCCTCGCGATCAGCCACCGCACGGTGGAAATCTACCGAGCCCGCCTGATGCGAAAGTACAAGGCCAACACCACCGCCGATCTGGTGCACAAGCTGATAGCGGGGGCCTGAAGTCCTCCCCCTCACCTGAATTCTTACCCCCAGCCAAGAAAGACCCTATGTCCACCCGCTACCCCCTGCCCGAACTCAAGGACCTGCCCGAGGACCTGCGCGCGCGCATCCTCGAGGTGCAAGAGAAAAGCGGCTTCGTGCCCAATGTCTTCCTGGCGCTGGCGCGCCGGCCGGCCGAGTGGCGCGCATTCTTTGCCTACCACGACGCGCTGATGCTCAAGGAAGGCGGCAACCTGACCAAGGGTGACCGCGAAATGATCGTCACCGCCACCAGCGCCGCCAACCAGTGCCTGTACTGTGTCGTGGCCCACGGCGCCATCCTGCGCATCTACGAAAAGAAGCCGCTGGTGGCCGACCAGGTGGCGGTGAACCACCGCAAGGCCGACATCACGCCGCGCCAACGGGCGATGCTGGATTTCGCGCTGAAGGTGTGCCTGCGTTCGCACGAGGTGGAAGATGCCGACTTCGCGGCCCTCAAGGTCCACGGCTTCGATGACGAGGACGCCTGGGACATCACGGCCATCACCGCCTTCTTCGGGCTCTCCAACCGCATGGCCAACGTGACCGGCATGATGCCCAACCCCGAGTTCTACCTGCTCGGACGGGTGCCGCGCGCCAAATAGCGCTGCGGCTTATTCGAGGTGCTGTCGCAGCCAGTCAGGAAGCGGCGCTGATTTTTGCGCCGGGAAATCTGTCCAGACGGTGGTGGCACCCCCGGCCGCACAAATCACCTCGGGCTCGCTGGCGCGCGCCATCGTCGTCCAACTCTCGAAGCTGCTGCGCCCCGGGTCGCTCACATACATCCGAACCAGCACATCGCCGGGGTACTCAAACTGCCGGTAGAAATTGCAGAAAGCATTGACGATCACGGGCCCCTGGCCCTGCGGATTGGGCAGGGCATTGATGGCCTTGAACCAGTCGATGCGAATGGTCTCCATGTAGCGAAAGTATAGGGTGTTGTTCACATGGCCCATCGCGTCCATATCGCCCCAGCGAATCGGGAGCGTGAGCGTGTAGACCCATTTTTTCTTTTCGGGCAGTTCGAGTTTCATGGGTTAGAGGGCAAAGCCGTCGTCGGCGGCGATGACCGCGCCGTTGACGAAGTGGGTTTCATTGCTGGCAAGCATCACGATCAAGGCATCGAGATCTTCGGGGCGGCCCACGCGCTTGCGGGGCATCATCTGCACCAACTTCTGGCCTTGCTCGGTGGACCAGTGGTGGTGGTTGATCTCGGTGTCGATGTAGCCAGGGCAGATCGCGTTGACGTTGATGCCAAAGCGTCCCCACTCCAGGGCCATGGCCCGCGTCATGTGAACCACGGTGGCCTTGCTCATGGCGTAGACGCCGATCTGGGGCAAGACCTTCAGGCCGGCCATGGAGGCGATATTGATGATGCGCCCCCCGGTGTAGGTGCCAGGCGCGGCACCCTTGGCGCGGGCCAGCATGCGCTTGGCCACTTCCTGGGCGGTGAAGAAGGCGCCCCGCACATTCGTGTCAAAGAGCCGATCGAAATCGTCCTCGGCCACGTCCTGCAGGCGCTGGGTGGCGGCGACACCGGCGTTGTTCACGAGGATGTCCAGCGAGCCCACCTCGGTCTCGGCACGGGCGACCGCGGCGCGAATGCTGGCCACGTCGGTCACGTCCATCGCGGTGATGTGGGCATCGCCGCCTTCGCTCTCGATCTGGGCGCGCAGGTCCTTGAGCTTTTCGGTGCGACGGGCGGCCAGAACCACCGCGGCCCCGGCGCGCGCCAGGGTGCGGGCGGCCTGGGCCCCCAGGCCGCTAGAGGCCCCCGTGACCAGGGCCACACGCCCGGAAAGATCGATGCTGTAGCTCATGGGAGGGCTCCTGACGAGGGCCGGCACGCACCGGTCACCGCAATAGAATGTGACGATTGAATAGGACCGCAAGCGGGCGAGCGCACGGCGCGAACCACAGGTCCATTCCCCGAAATTCATTATCCGCGAGACACGATGACCCACGACGAGATACTGGCGAAGTACGGCCCCCGCGAAGCGATGGAATACGACGTGGTGGTGGTGGGCGCGGGCCCGGCCGGCCTGTCTGCCGCCATTCGCCTCAAGCAACTGGCCAGCGCCAAAGGCCAGGACATTTCGGTGGTGGTGTTGGAAAAAGGCTCAGAGCCGGGTGCCCACATCCTCTCAGGCGCCATCATGGATCCGCGCGCGCTCACCGAGCTGTTCCCCGACTGGAAGGCCATGGGCGCCCCCCTGAACCAGCCCGTCACCGAAGACGCCTTCCTGTTTCTGTCCGAGACCGGGGCGATGCGCACGCCGAATTTCCTGCTGCCGCAAAACTTCCACAACGACGGCAACTACATCATCAGTCTGGCCAACCTCACGCGCTGGCTGGCGCAACAGGCAGAGGGCCTGGGCGTGGAGATCTTCCCGGGCTTTCCAGCCGCCGAAGTTCTGTTCAACGACAAGGGCGCGGTCAAGGGCGTGGCCACGGCCAATATGGGCGTGAGCAAAAGCGGTCAGCCCACCGAAAACTTCCAGCTCGGGATGGAGCTGCACGCCAAGTACACGCTCTTCGCCGAAGGCGCACGCGGTCACCTGGGCAAGCAGCTGATTGCCAATTTCCGCCTCGATGCCAAGAGTGATCCGCAAAGCTACAGCATCGGCATCAAGGAAGTCTGGGAGATCGACCCGGCGCGCCACCAACCGGGTCTGGCGGTGCACACCGCGGGTTGGCCGCTGGACAACGACACCTATGGCGGCTCCTTCCTGTATCACATGGAAAACAACCAGATCGCCGTGGGCTATGTGGTGGGCCTGGATTACAGCAACCCCTGGCTCTCGCCCTTCGAAGAGTTCCAGCGTTTCAAGACGCACCCCAACATCCGCTGGTACTTCGACACGCCCGCGGGCGGCAAGCCGGCCAAGCGCCTGGCCTATGGCGCGCGTGCGCTCACGGTGGGCGGCCTGTTGTCGCTGCCCAAGACCGTGTTCCCTGGCGGCGCGCTGGTGGGATGCGATGCGGGTTACCTCAATGCCTCGCGCATCAAGGGCAGCCACGCCGCCATCAAGACCGGCATGCTGGCCGCCGAGGCCGCGTTCGACGCGCTGCTGACGGGCCGCCGCCATGACGAACTGAGCGCCTACCCCGCCGCCTTCGAGGACTCCTGGCTGCATACCGAATTGCACAAGGCGCGCAACTTCAAGCAGTGGTTCAAGAAGGGCCTGCCCCTGGCCACGGTCATGACCGGCGTCGAGCAGTTCCTGCTGCGCGGGCACATCCCCTGGACGCTGCACCGCGAGAAGCCCGATCACCTGTATCTCAAGCCCGCCAACCAGTGCGCGCCCATCGAGTACCCCAAGCCCGATGGCAAGCTGACCTTTGACCGCCTGTCCTCGGTGTTCATCTCCAACACCAACCACGCCGAAGACCAACCGGCCCACCTCACGCTGACCGACCCCTCGGCGCCGGTGGCGATCAACCTCAAGCGCTTTGCCGGCCCCGAGTCGCGCTATTGCCCGGCGGGTGTCTACGAGTATGTGAAGGACGCTTCGGGCGGTGATCGCCTTCAGATCAACGCGCAAAACTGCGTGCACTGCAAAACCTGCGACATCAAGGACCCGACCCAGAACATCGTGTGGGTCGTACCTGAGGGCGGCGGCGGGCCCAATTACGCCAATATGTAGGTCGCAGGACCTACCCCGCGCGCGCGGGAGGGGCGGCTACAATGCGCTGTCGTCAGGAGAGCGCCGCGCACACCCCCAGGGGTCGCGGCCGCCGAAGGCGCAGGCTGCACGCCGAACGCTCAGGCACCCAGGACTGACGACACGCCCCGGCAACGGGGCGTTCCCCTGCTGGAGAGAGGCGCCCCGCTGCACGCGATGGGCACCCACCGAAGGAGCAACCCCTGCTTGGCATGGCCTGGCAGGGCGAATCTCTCAGGTAAAGCGGACAGCCGGGCTCCCCCATGGCGAAAGCCATGGCTTGAAGCCCTGCCTCCGGAGAGTCCATGTCCAGCGCCCCCGCCGAAGTTCCTGCGTCGCAGCCCTTGCTGCAGACGCCCTTGCACGCCCTGCACCTCGAGTTGGGCGCGCGCATGGTGCCCTTCGCGGGCTACGCCATGCCGGTGCAATACCCCGCAGGCCTGATGGCCGAACACCGCCACACCCGTAACGCCGCGGGTTTGTTTGACGTCTCGCACATGGGGCAGCTGCGGCTGGTCGGGCCCGATGCGGCCGCCGCCTTCGAGTCAATGATGCCGGTGGACGTGATCGGCTTGGGCGTGGGCAAGCAACGCTATGGCCTGCTGCTGTCCGACGCGGGCACGATCCTGGACGACCTGATGTTCGTCAATCGCGGCGACGACCTGTTCGTCATCGTCAACGGCGCCTGCAAGGCCGCCGACATCGCGCACATTCAGGCGCGCATCGGCACACGCTGCACGGTGCAGCCCCTGCCCGAACAAGCCCTGTTGGCGCTGCAAGGGCCGCAGGCCGTGACGGCCCTGTCGCGGCTGGTGCCGGGCGTGGAGCGTCTGGTGTTCATGACCGGTGCGCGCTTCTCTTGGCAAGGCCACGACCTGTTCCTGACGCGCAGCGGCTACACCGGAGAAGACGGCTTCGAGATCTCGGTCCATGCCTCACAGGCCGAGGCGCTGGCGCGCGCGCTGTTGGCGCAGCCCGAGGTGCAGCCGATCGGCCTGGGTGCGCGCAACTCGCTGCGCCTGGAAGCGGGCCTGTGCCTGTATGGCAACGACATTGACACCACCACCACGCCAGTCGAGGCCGCCCTGGGCTGGGCGATGCAGAAGGTGCGCCGCACCGGCGGTGCGCGCGCAGGGGGTTTTCCCGGCGCGAACCGCATACTGGGCCAGCTCGATGGCACGGCCATCCTCACGCGTCGGCGCGTGGGTCTGATCGCCCAGGAGCGTGTGCCGGTGCGTGAGCACACCGAATTGCAAGACCTGTCGGGTCGACGCGTGGGCGAAGTCACCAGTGGCTTGCTCGGTCCCACCTGCGACCAGCCCGTGGCCATGGGCTATGTGGAGACGGCCCTGGCCGTCACCGGCACCCGCCTGCAGGCCCTGGTGCGCGGCAAGCCCGTGCCCATGGTGGTGGCCGACCTGCCCTTTGTGCCCACGCGCTACTACCGCGGCCCCGCCGCCTGAACCCTTTTTTCATTTCTCACTCGGAGACACCATGAGCCTGAAGTACACACCCGATCACGAATGGATCCAGTCCGAGGGCAACGCCCCGGCCACCGTCGGCATCACCGTGCATGCGCAAGACGCGCTGGGGGATGTGGTGTTCGTGGACCTGCCTGAAGTGGGCCGCACCTACGCCCAGGGCGAGGTGGCCGGCGTCGTCGAGTCGGTGAAAGCCGCCGCCGATGTCTTCATGCCGGTCAACGGCGAAGTGACCGAGGTCAACGAAGCCCTGCGCGCCGACCCCTCGCTGGCCAACACCGACCCGCTGGGTCAGGGCTGGTTCTTCAAGGTCAAGCTGTCAGACCCCGCGCAGCTCGAACCGTTGATGGACGAAACCGCCTACGCCGCCTTCTCGCAAAACGGCTGATGCCGCCCCTCACTCCAGGAACGACGCCATGCTGATGCAAGCCGCCCGCCCCTTGCGTGAACTCGAAGACGCCGACCAGTTCATCGCCCGCCACATCGGCATAGGCGAAGCCGACGAACAGCACATGTTGTCGGTGATCGGCGAGGCCTCGCGCCGCGCGCTGATCGACGGCATCGTGCCGCGGGCGATTGCCCGAACCAGTGCGATGAAGCTGCCGGCGCCCGTGACGGAAGCCGCGGCACTGGCCGAACTCAAGGCGCTGGCGAGTCAAAACCGCGTGATGCGCAGCTTCATCGGCCAGGGCTACTACGACACCCATACGCCCACGGTGATCCTGCGCAACATCCTGGAAAACCCCGCCTGGTACACCGCCTACACGCCCTACCAGGCCGAGATCAGCCAAGGGCGCATGGAAGCCCTGGTGAATTTCCAGACGATGGCGTGCGAGCTCACGGGCATGCCGATTGCCAATGCCTCGATGCTCGATGAGGCCACAGCGGCCGCCGAAGCCATGACCCTGGCCAAGCGCAGCGTCAAGAGCGCGAGCGCCCTCTTCATCGTCGCGGGCGACAACCATCCGCAGGTCATCGAAGTGGTGAAAACGCGCGCCCGGCCCCTGGGGATCGAGGTGGTGGTCACCGACTCCTTGCAGCAATGGCACGACGCACTGGGCCGCCCGCACTTTGGCGCGTTGGCAGCCTATCCCACCACCAGCGGCCGCATCGCCGATCTGCGTGCCGACGCCGACCAGACCCACGCGCAGCAAGGCGCCTTCATCGTGGCCGCCGACCTGCTGGCACTCACGCTGCTCACGCCGCCAGGTGAATGGGGCGCCGACATCGTGGTGGGCACCACGCAGCGCCTGGGCATGCCCATGGGCGCGGGCGGTCCGCATGCGGCCTACATGGCCTGCCGCGATGAGTTCAAGCGCTCGCTGCCCGGTCGTCTGGTCGGTGTGAGCATCGACGCGCACGGCAACCCGGCCTACCGCCTGGCCCTGCAAACCCGCGAACAACACATACGCCGCGAGAAAGCCACCTCCAACATCTGCACCGCGCAGGTACTGCCCGCCGTGGTGGCCAGCATGTACGCGGTCTATCACGGTCCGCAGGGCCTCAAGCGCATCGCGCAACGGGTGGCCACCTACACCGCCGTTCTGGGGGCGGGCCTGCGTCAGCTCGGGTATGCGATCGAACATGACAGCGCCTTTGACACCCTGGCCCTGCGCGTGGGTGCCGACGCCGCCGCCACGCTGGCGGCGCGGGCCCGTGATCGCGGCGCCAATCTGCGCGTGCATGCCGGCCAGTGGGTGTGCGTGTCGCTGGACGAGACCACCACCCGCGAAGACCTGAGCTTGCTGTGGTCGGTGTTCGCGCAAGACGGCCAGACCCTGCCTGACTTCGCCGCCTTCGAAAAGGGCGTGGAGCCGCTGATCCCGGACAGCCTGCGCCGCTCCAGTGCCTTTCTCACGCACCCCGTCTTCAACACGCACCACAGCGAGACGGCGATGCTGCGCTACATCCGCGCGCTCTCGGACAAAGACCTGGCCCTCGATCGCAGCATGATCCCCCTGGGCAGCTGCACGATGAAGCTCAATGCGACCAGCGAGATGATCCCCATCACCTGGCCTGAGTTCGCGCAGGTGCATCCCTTTGCGCCGGCCGACCAGCTGCAAGGCTATGCGCAACTCGACGCGCAACTGCGCGAGTGGCTGTGCCAGGCGACCGGCTATGCCGGCATCAGCCTGCAACCCAATGCGGGATCACAGGGCGAGTACGCCGGCCTGCTGGTGATCAAGGCGTGGCACGAGAGCCGCGGCGACCACCACCGCGATGTGTGCCTGATCCCCTCCTCGGCCCACGGCACCAACCCCGCCAGCGCGCAGATGGTGGGCATGCAGGTGGTGGTGACCGCCTGCGACGCCCATGGCAACGTGGACATGAGCGATCTGGCCGCCAAGTGCGCCCAGTACGCCGACCGTCTGGCAGCGGTGATGATCACCTACCCCAGCACCCACGGTGTGTTCGAGACCCAGGTCAAGGACCTGTGCGCGTTGGTACACCGGCATGGCGGTCGCGTCTATGTGGACGGCGCCAACATGAACGCACTGGTGGGCGTGGCCGCGCCCGGCGAGTTCGGCGGCGACGTGAGCCACCTGAACCTGCACAAGACCTTCTGCATCCCGCATGGCGGCGGCGGTCCGGGCGTGGGCCCTGTGTGCGTGGTGGAAGATCTGGTGCCTTTCCTGCCCGGACATGCGACGGGTGAGGCCGCTTCAGGCCAGACGACGGCCTCGAACCCGCATCGGGTGGGCGCAGTGTCGGCTGCGCCCCTGGGCAATGCAGCGGTGCTGCCGATTAGCTGGATGTACTGCCGCATGATGGGCCCCGAAGGCCTGCGTCTAGCCACCGAGGTGGCGATCCTGTCGGCCAACTACATCAGCAAGCGACTG
This sequence comes from Comamonadaceae bacterium, assembly GCA_947463025.1. Classification (GTDB taxonomy): domain Bacteria; phylum Pseudomonadota; class Gammaproteobacteria; order Burkholderiales; family Burkholderiaceae_C; genus Ramlibacter. The sequence continues at coordinate 1,886 of CANHSE010000001.1, read as the reverse complement.
GCCCCGCACTACCCCACGCTCTATGCCAGCGAGAACGGGCGGGTGGCCCACGAGTGCATCCTGGACCTGCGCCCGCTCAAGGACACCAGCGGCGTCACCGCCGAAGATGTGGCCAAGCGCCTGATCGATTACGGGTTTCACGCGCCGACCTTGAGTTTTCCAGTGGCTGGCACGCTGATGGTGGAGCCCACCGAGAGCGAAACGCTGGCGGAACTCGATCGCTTCATCGACGCGATGATCGCGATCCGCCAAGAGATCCGCACCATCGAATCCGGCCAGTGGCCACGCGAGGACAACCCCTTAAAGCACGCACCGCACACCGCCGCCAGCTTGCTCACGGGCGACTGGCAGCACGCCTATCCGCGCGAGACGGGCGCAGCGGTGCTCGAGGGACGTCGCCACGCCAAGTACTGGCCGCCGGTGGGCCGGGTGGACAACGTCTGGGGTGACCGCAACCTGTTTTGCGCCTGCGTGCCGATATCGGCCTACGAGACACCGGCAGGCGCTGCGTCTTAGGCGGCCTGCGTGGCGATCTGCCGCAGGGCCTGCTCGAAGACCTCGGGCGGCTGGCCGCCTTGGACCAGGTGCTGGTCGTTGACGATGACCGAGGGCACGGCGCTGATGCCCGCCTGCGCGTAAAAGCGCTGGCGCTCGCGCACCTGCGGCGTGTAGTCGTCGCTCGCCAGGATCGCGCGGGCGCGCTCGGTGTCCAGACCCGCCGCCTGCGCCGCCTGCACCAGCACGGCGTCGTCCGAGGGGTTCTCGCCCCGCGTGAAATACGCTTGCAACAGGGCCACCTTCAGGGCGCGCTGCGGACCCTCGCCCTGCTCGCCCGCCCAATGCAAGAGACGGTGCGCCTTGAAGGTATTCCAGGTGCGCCCACGGCCCTCGGGGCGAAACTCGAAGCCGACCGCCGCAGCCCGCTGACACAACGCCTGCCAGTTGGCAGCCTGCTGCGCGGGGGTGGACCCGTATTTCTCCGTGAGGTGCTCCGCCAGATCCTGGCCCTCGGGCCCCATCTGCGGATTGAGCTGAAAGGGTTGGAAGTGCACGTGCGCGGTGATGCCCTCGGCCTGTAGGCGCTGCAAGGCCCGCTCCAGAGAGGCCAGACCGACGGCGCACCAGGGGCAGGCGATGTCGGAGACGAAATCGATCTTCAAAGAGGCTGTCATCGGACCATGCTACCCCAGGCCCGCGGCGACCCTCAGCCTCAGGCCCCCTGGGGCACCAGGAAATCTCGGCTGATGCGCCCACCCAAGGCGTTCACCCGATCCAGGAATTGGGTGAGGAAGGCATGCAGACCGGTGGCCAGGATCTCCTCGATGCTGGCGAACTGCAACTCGGCGCGCAGCCGGCCGGCATGGCGCAAGGTGTCGGACCCATCGTCACCCGCCACCATACGCAGGTTGGCCACCACCTCGTTCATGCTGGCGTGCAAGGACCGGGGCATGTCCGGGCGCAAGACCAACAATTCGGCCACGCGCTCAGGTCGGATCACGTCGCGATAGACCTTGCGATACACCTCGAAGCCCGAGACGCTGCGCAGGATCGCGCTCCAGTGATAGAAGTCGTACTCTTGGTCCTGCAAGGTGGCGGCGCCAAAGAAGTCGCTTTGCACCGCATGGAACTTCACATCGACAAGGCGGGCCGTGTTGTCGGCGCGCTCCAGGAAAGTGCCCAGGCGCATGAAGTGCAGGGCCTCGTCCATCAGCATGGTGCCTACCGTCACACCGCGCGAGAGGTGCGAGCGAAACTTGACCCACTCGAAGAACACGCCTGGATCACGCTCGAATTCGCCGCTGGCCAACATGCGATTGACTTCGAGCCAGGTCTGGTTTTGGGTTTCCCAGACCTCGGTGGTGAGCGTGCCGCGCACGGCCCGCGCG